>JAJUHO010000017.1 GCA_029267825.1 Oscillospiraceae bacterium | reverse complement strand
CAAAAAAGAAAAAGCCGAAAATCGGTCAATACATATTGGCTGTTATTCTTGGATTGTATACCCTGTTTTGCCTTTTGCCGATTATTTTGGTCTTTGTGATTTCTTTTTCGGATGACGAAACCATTGCTTCAAACGGATTTAGCTATTTCCCTAAGAAATTATCCCTCAAAGGATTTCAATATGTTTTAAACTATGGAAAACAGCTTTTTGTTTCTTATGGAGTGACAATCTTTATAACGGTAATAGGAACCGCATTAGGACTTTTGATTATGAGCCTTTTTGCTTATGCTTTAAGCCGAAAGGATTTCCGTTTAAGAAAATTTCTGTCCATTTATTTGATGATACCTATGCTGTTCTCCGGAGGACAATTTGCAAGCTACATGATATTCACCACTATGTATCACATGAAGGACAGCATCTGGCTGCTTATCTTGCCGCTTACCGTTTCAACAATGAATGTTATTATCATGCGTACTTACATCCAAACAAGCGTACCAAACGAACTTATAGATTCTGCACATATTGACGGCGCAGGCGAAGTTAGAACATTTTTCCAAATTGTTTTCCCTCTTATGAAGCCGGTTCTTGCATCGGTTGGATTTATGATGGCAACTGCTTTTTGGAACGACTGGCAAAATGCGCTGCTTTACATTTCAAGCGACAATAAGATTCCTTTGCAGCTGCTCCTTGTGAGAATTCAGAAGAACATTGAATTTTTGCTTAACAACAAGAATATTTCAAGCTCGGCATTGGTTGCAATGCAGGGCAAAATTCCGGAATATTCCGCCACAATGGCAACGGTGCTTGTGGTTATCGGCCCTATCATGATTGCTTATCCTTTCTTCCAGAAATATTTTATAAAAGGGCTTACCGTCGGCTCTGTAAAAGGCTGATATTCATGATGCTTTTCGCATCTTGAAATATAATATCATTTAGGAGGATTATATATGTTAACGGTTAAAAACTTGGGGAAGAAATTCCTCACAGGCTCTTTGGTTGCAGCAATGCTTGCAGCTACCGGATGCGGCACTGTTTCAAACAGCTCCGTATCGGAAAACAAAGAAACTTCAAAAGAATCTTCATCCACCAGTGAAAAGGCATCTTCGGGAGAAAAGGTAAGTATTTCGGTTTACAGACCATCGTTTAACATTGCTTCACCGGATACAACCGAAGTAAAAAAAGTTCAAGACGAAATCAACTCATACATAGGCGACAAAATCAACGTTGAAATAAAGCTTAATGATATAGGCAGCGGCGAATACACCGACAAGTGCAATCTTGCCCTTGGAGCCGGAGAAGTTGTTTTGTTCTTTACAGCAAACTGGATGCAAACAATTAAAACAGATGATGTTGTAAAGCAAAATGCTGTCTATGACCTTACCGAACTCCTCCCCAAATACGATATTTACAAATCAATACCTGACTGGGTATGGTCCGCATCGGCTTTTGGCGGGAAGAATTACTTCATCCCCTGCTACAAAGAGTCAGCGGAAGGCTACAACCTTATGTTCCGCAAAGATTTAATGGACAAATACAAATGGGATATTTCAAAAGTCAAGAGTCTTAAAGACATTGAACCCATGCTTGCCGATTGCAAAAAAGAAGGCTTGAAATATCCTTATCTTACACAAAAAACAGCAATGTTCTATCGTTACTATCTCAACAAGTATGATTTCTTCAGCGGCGACAGCTTTATTGCTGTTGACAAAGACAAGGACGCCGTTGTGGATACCGTGCTTTCAGATGAATACAAGGAATTTGCATCCCTTATGGGAGATTGGGCTGATAAAGGTTATTTGAGCGAAGATGACCTTACAAAGACCACTACTGATACAACAATCCAGACAGCAGATTGGGGCATTTCTTGGTGGACAGACGTTCCAAACAACGATGAAGCAGATACACGTTACAAGAGAGAAGTTGAAATGGCAAGGGTTACCGAAGACTGGATTCAATCCAACACAACCTTGGGTTCCTGCTATGCAATCAGCTCAAAAGCATCAGAAGAACAAGCTATTGCAGCTCTTAAATTCTTGAGCTTGCTCTATACGGACCAAAAGCTTGCAGACCTTTATACTTTCGGTATAGAAGGAACTGATTATACACGAAACAGCGATGGAACTATAACAAAAAGCGACAAAGGCCTCTACAACCACAGCGCATGGGAATCCACTTCAGTTACTATCCTTTCACTTGAAAAAGGTGAACCGGCAAATAAAGTTGAACTTTACAGCAAATTCAACGACAATGCAAAAAAATCCATTGCAGCCGGATTTAGGTTTGACAAGTCCTCAGTTGATGCGCAATATGCGGCTTGTGTACAGGTATTCAACGAATTTGGATTTGCCCTTGAAAACGGCGGATATTCTCCGGCAGAAGTAGAAAAGGCTATTAAGGATTACCAAAAGGCTCTTGACGATGCCGGCTATCAGGATGTTCTCGCTGCAGCACAAAAGCAATATGAAGATTGGAAAAAGACAAGATAAAAATATCCATCTTTATTGATTGCTGTTTAAAGAATTAAAGAATAATTCAAAAAACCGTCTTTGCTTTTGCAAAAGGCGGTTTTTTATATCATTGTTAAAAGCAATATAATATTAAAAAATCAAAAGCACCACAACTTTAATACCAAAAGTATTAAAATTGTAGTGCTTTTTGGCGGAGAAGGAGAGATTCGAACTCTCGAACCGCTTTTGACGGTTACACGATTTCCAGTCGTGCGCCCTCGACCAACTAGGCGACTTCTCCAAATAAGCATATTTAATTTTAACAAATTTTAAGCCATACGATTTTATTTATTGCAGCCTTAACAGACATCGCTTAAATATTATAACAAATTGCCGATTAAAATGCAAGCTTTTTTTAAAAAAAATTATTTTTCGGCAATTTGCACTATAAATCCAAGCTAAAATTAAATTTATACTAAAATATTTACCATCTGCAAAAGTTATTCTTTTGCAGATGGTTTATTCCGTGAGGCAAGGTTTTTTATTTCTTCTGAAGTGAAGTAATATTTTTTATTGCAAAAATGGCAGTTTACCTCAGTGACTTCCTGTTCGTTTGCCATTGAAATAAGTTCACTGCTTCCCATGCTTATAAGTGCTCTTTCAACTCTTTCGCGGCTGCAATCGCAAACATAAGCCACATCCATTGAACCTATTATGCTTGGATTTAACCCCTCCAAGGCTTTAAGGGCAATATCTTCACCGGACATTCCGCTTGAAAGCATTTCCGTAACGGAAGGCAGTGAATTTATATTTTTCTCTAAAATATCAATAGCACTTTCAGGGGCAAACGGAAGAACATGGATTAAATATCCCCCGGCCGCTTTTACGGTTAAGTCCGGATTGACTAAAACTCCAAGCCCGCATACGGTAGGTGTTTGTTCGCTGGTTGCATAATAATTTGCTATATCTTCTGCAATTTCGCCGGAAATAATGGGAACCTGTCCGACATAAGGTTCTTTAAGACCCATATCCTTTATTACTGAAAGCATTCCGTCCTTGCCAACAGCTCCTCCGACATCAAGCTTGCCGTATTTGTTCAATGGAAGTTCAACCACAGGATTTTCAACATAAGTTTTTACATTTCCCTTGCTGTCTGAAACTGCCATTATAGTGCCGGCAGGGCCACGCCCGTTTATCCTTAAAGTAAGGCTGTCATTGCTGCCCTTTAATCCGCTCCCTATGAGCGATGCAGCTATTGAAAGCCTTCCCGCAGCGGCAGTTATTACAGCAGAAGTTTTGTGTATCTTTTCTATTTCGTTTGCAATGTCAGTTGCATCAACAGCACTTACGGCAACTGAGGCATCTGATGAAATTGCTTTTATTATTTTAGCCATTCTTTTATCCCTCTTTTTGTGCGACAAATACTATTTTTTCGGACTTTTCCCTCGGATTGTCAAAAGTGTCAAGTTCAAAGTGCCCAAGAACCTTAAATCCGCTTTCAACAAGCAATTTATCCAATTCTTCCGGAGGATATGCCCTTTCACAGAAATTTTCTTCAAACCGGTAATAAGTTTCCCCACTTTTTTCAAAAAAATCAAGATTTATTTCAACTGTGCAATTATTTTCATCATAACTGTTCTGCCAAACGCAGAAAACATCATCCAAATCATAAACAAAAACATTGTCCGCAAGGATTTCCTTATGCTTGTAAGGAGTATTGACGTCAAATATAAAAATTGCCCCCGGATTTGAAAAAAGAGAAACCCTTTCAAAAGTTTTTTTTACTGAATTTATATCGGGAAGATGGTTTATCGAATCAAGTGAGCAAACAGTTGCGTCAACCGTACCAAAAAGGTCAAGCTCCGTCATGTCTTGGCAAAGATATTGTATCGGCAGCCTGCTTTCAATCTTTTTATCAAGTGCAATGCTCAACATTTCATACGAGGCGTCCACGCCGATAACATCGTAGCCAAGCTTTGCCATTTCCTCCGAAAGGCTTCCGGTTCCGCAGGCAATGTCAAGAAGAATTCCTTTTTTGCCGCCAAATTTATTTATTGCACAATCGAAATATTCGGCACGCTTTTTATAAGAAATATTGCCGGTCAGCAAATCATAAAAACGTGCGAAATTTGAGTAGCTATCCATTTTCCTTATCCTTTGCCCTAAGCCTTTCAAAAACTATTTTATAGCCATCGCTTCCATAATTCAAGGTGCGGTTTACACGGCTTATAGTTGCCGTACTGGCCCCGGTTTCGCGCACTATATCGCTGTAAACATGATGTTCGCTAAGCATTTTTGCAACCTGATAGCGTTGGGAAAGTGACTTAAGTTCCAAAACGGTGCACAAATCCTCAAAAAAATCATAGCATTCATCTATTGTTTCAAGACAAAGTATGGCCTTGAACAATTCATCGGTATTTTTATCTTTAAGTTTATTGTTCATTCGAGTTCCCCTCTTTACAGCATTAAAATACTATCGATATTTTAACACATTAGTACGCAAAAGTAAACAGAAAAATAAGTCCGCAAAGCTTTTAAGCGGACTTTTTTGCTTTTTCGGAATAAAAGAATGCACATACCAAAGAAGTAAGCGGAATTGTAAGCAAAATAGCAAAGCTTCCTATAAGTGATTGAAGTATTTCGCAGACTATCATTTCCCTGTTAAGGACAGAAAGGAGATTTTTGTTGTTTGCAATAAGCAAAAGCACAACCGAAAGCGAACTTCCTATATAGGCAAGAATAAGGGTATTGGCATTTGCACCCATTATGTCTCTGCCTATTGAAAGCCCTGATTTAAATAGTGCTTTGAAAGAAGTGTCACTTGAAGCTTCTTTTACTTCCGTAAGGGAAGAAGCCATTGATACGGAAACGTCCATAACGGCCCCAAGGGCTCCTATTATAACAGAGGCAAAAATGATTGCCTTTAAATCTATTGGCTTGTCCGGATTAAGAAGCCTTAAATACACAGCATCGTCATCTGTAAGTCCGGTTATCAAAAAAACTTTTCCCATTGAAACGGTAAGCACCGAGGAAAGCAAAATTCCTCCAAAACAGCCTATTCCTGCCGCAAGACTTTTTATATTTGCGCCATAGACTACTATAAGAGTCATCAGAATAATAAATGCACATACAGTTATTGACCAGAAATAAATATTTTTGCCGGAAAGCACAGCAGGTATAAATACCGCAAAAACTGCTAAGCAGGTGAAAACAAGTGAAATTATTGTATTTGCACCCTTCATTCTTCCAAATACAATCAAAAGCACAACAAAAACAGCACCCAAAATAATAAGCATGTCTGTTCTTACATAATCACCGGCCACCCAATCATATGCTCCGGTTTCGTTGTTTGCCACCTTGCTGACAAGAATTTTATCTCCCGGTTCTACTTCTTTCCTAAGCACTCCTTGAAGAGTGTCGATAACCTGTGAGGCGGTAATTGTTTTGCCTTTAAGTTCGCCGCTCAACACTTTTGCGGAAAAAGAAATTTTTGTCGCCTGCAAATTTTCAGAGCCGCCAAGATTGTATTCGGAAGTATCCTTATCAAGCAAATTCAAAACTTCAACTTTCATAGCCTCAGATGCATCAGCATTGTCAAAGGCAGTAAGTCCTGTTGAGGCTATTTTGTTGCCGACAAAAATAAAAATGCAGGAAAATACTATTGCCGAAAAAAATATCACCGCTTTTTTTATAAATTCTCTATCAATAACCATTTCAACTTCTCCTTAAAAAATCGATCAAAATAATATATAATTATATATCAAAATTCTAATATATGTCAAGAATTTTAAAGGCTTTGGTCGATGCAAATAAAATAGGCCGCATAAGTTTTTACGCTTAAGCGGCTTCAATTTAATAATAAAAGCTTGATTTATGCCCCTAAAATGTTGATTCTTTCTTCAATGAGTCCAACAAATCGTTTTTTTAAATCTTCTGGCAAAAATGATTCGTTGCACATGGAAATAAAAGTTGGTTTTATAGAAACGAGCTTTTTTATCATTTTTTCGGCAGAACTTCTTGAAATATCACATTCATCGGCAAATACCAAGAAATCCTTTTTGCAGATATTTGTCTTCTTTCCATTGATTGTAAGGGCAAATTGTTCTTTATCTTCAGGCATTATGACATTTACAGGCAGCAAGTCATATGCCGGAGATAAAACATATTGGTTACTGCCTTCCACTGTTTCAATCAAAGAAAAATTCTTAAGATGCATATCAGAATTGCCTACAATGAATGAAAAAACTAATCTCATAAAAAGTTCAGTCATGTCAAGCATTGCTCTTGCAGAATACTTCCGGATGATTTTACTGCATCGTTCGTAAGATCCCTTATACTTATCTTGTGTTAATCGTAAATCAAGCTGGCAGAAATCCTCCATAGCAAGCATCCTGACCTCATTTTTTTCAAATATTCTGTCGACGCGCTTTGTAATATATGCAAAACTTTCGTTTCCGAAAACAAGCGCATGTGGAACAGTCAATATCCCGGCAGTATCTGCCATACACATTACAAGATGTTCAGCCTCTGGAAGTGAACAAAAATCCTTGACTTGCGGTTTAAGAATATAACCAGTCGGGTAATTTAAAAGCGTGAGACGTGGCTTTTTCCCTTCGGAAATAAGGTGCAGGGATAATTTCTTTTGTACGCCTGGCACTGTAAATCCTTTGTTTGTACTTTCTACTGCAAGAAACTCTAATGTATTCTCATCAATTTCTACATTAGGCAAAATCGATGTTCCGAAGAAGCGTTTTATACATTTTTTATGCCATCCAATTTGCTCATCTTCCAAACGAAGAGATTTTCCACAGCATAAGCAGTTCATATGCGTTCCTCCTTAATGCTGACATTGCCTATGCTATCCTTGCAGGCGACAAGTAATAGTCCAAAGCGGTCCTTGGGATCAATTTTCCAGTTTCGACTGACAACATTAAGCAGCCATCCTTCTGGTATTAAGCCGTCAAAAAAGGAAAATAAAGTTTTTGAAGTATAAGTTTCTTTATTGAGCGGCAATGTCAGTGATACAGCGCTGGCACCATCTTTTGAAAGATATTCAGAATCATAAGAGAATGAATAGCCTTCGTCCGTTTCTTCAAGAACTCCTGCAAAAATACCCCGTACATATACATAGGCTTTTCTAAAGGCCTCCATTAATCATTATCCTTCTTTCCCGGTACAGCTTCCATACCAAACATACCAAGAGCAATATTTACCTTATCCATACGAACCGTTTCTTTTCCTTGTTCTAATTCACGGATAAAACGAAGGCCTAATCCTGAACGCATTGCAAACTCTTCTTGAGTAAGGCCTGCGGCACGTCTGCTTTCTTTTATAAATTTAGCAATTTTGTTCATTCGTATTATTGCCTCCTTTAGCTTGAATTATACCAATATATTATACCTTTTAGGGTATAATGTCAAGTGTTTAATATAAAATTAATACCCGATAGGGTTTAAATTATTATGTGTAATAAAACAATATACCTTATCAGGTATAATATTAACTATAATTCTAATAATACTTGCTCAACTTAAATCATTTACTTCTTTACAGCTTATCCAATAAAAATTATTAGCAGCCTGTTAATATCATTGCCAAATAAAAACACAAGCATTGATGTAATGCTTGTGTTTTTATTTTTTATAATTTTAAGCTTCAACATAATCCTAAAGTTTTTTGCATCTGTATTTTTTAAGGTCAACGGTACCGTCAATTACTTCAACGCCTTCAAGCTCAAGCAGACGCTGCTGTTCTTCCATGCCGCCGAAGCCAAAGTTTTTAGCAAGTTTGCCAAACCGGTTTACAACACGATGACACGGCGTAACGACCGGTTCCGGATTGACATGCAACGCCCATCCAACCGCTTGCGCCGCGCGTGGCCTGCCTACTTTTGCCGCAATATCCCCATAGGTTGCAACCATGCCGCTTGGAATCATCCGTACGGCGGCATAAACGGATTTGAAAAAGGAATTATCATCCATACAAATTTATAACCCTCTCTTTGCCATCAATCAAAAAAATGTCAACTGTTCCGGAACAATATCATTATCGGATTTTTCTGCCGGTTTTTCTATCGGCTGCTTTTTCGCTGGCAGTTCAGGCATTGGCGCAGCTTGCTCACTTTTGTCAAAATCTATTTTTTCTAAGTCAATATCCCAATTTTGCGCATTTATCATATGATTAAACTCTTTTAAACGCCTTTCACGCTCCCGCCAATCGGGAAGTATTTTTTCAACTTCAGCCCAAAACCTGTCCGAATGGTTCATCTGCTTGATATGCGCCAGCTCATGGACGACAACAACATCAATAACATCATCTTCGGCCAGTATCAGCCTCCATGAAAAATTTACGCTCTTTTTACCGCTCATGCTGCCCCAGCGGGTCTTTGCGGAATTGATTTTCAAGCTAGTGACCCGAACTCCCATAATTGATTGATAATGCATAACCCGTTCGGTCAAATAGCGTTTTGCCAGCAATTTATAAATTTGAATGACAGCCGCTTTTATAAGCTCAGGCGGAAGATTTTGAGGAATATAAAAGCAAAGCGCATCATCGTCAAAGCCTGCGAGGTTGCCGGAACGGGCGACAATCGGATATTCCTTTCCGCGATATAAAACTTTATCACCGTAATTCAAGCTGAATTCCTCACGCTTTTTGGTCAATTCCTTATACCCTTCAAGCCGTTTGACAATCCAGTCCTCTTTCGAAGCCACAAATTTGTCTATCTCAGCTTTTGCAATTTTTAACGGGGCACGTACTTCAACAATGCCGCCGCGAACATATAAAGCAATGGTTTTTCGATTGCTGCGGCTTAGCTTGTAATCTCTCAAAATATATTCCTCCGATAAATAAACAGAGATATTTCTGCATCCCAAAACCTTCTGCTTATTTAAAATTTTTCGCACTGCAGAAATCAATTTGCTTTGTAAATGGATTAAATCCTATCCCCTCAATTTCTTCCTTATATATAAAATACTCCTTTTCATAAAAAAGCGGTGTGTAAACGGCGTCATCAATAACAATCTTTTCCGCCTGCGAATACAGACTCACACATTCGTTTAGACTGTTGCTTTTGCCGGATTCATCCATAATTTTATCAAATTCCGGATTTGAGTATCCTATCAAATTAGCCGCATTTCCGGTTTTAAAATTATTTAAAATTGCCTCAGGACTATTATAGCTGCCTGAAACTTCCAAAATCGCTATCTCATAATTGCCGCTTAAAAGGCGGCTTTTATATTCACTATCAGACACTACTTCAAGGCCGCAAAAAAATCCAAGTCCATTTTGCCACTGCTGGGTTATATATTTAATTCTTTCAGGGTCTTCAAAGCTCTGCGGAACAAGAACATTTACATCTAAAATTGTCATCTTCCCTATCGCCGAAAGCCCCTCGTTCCATTTTTGCTTTGCCAGTTCAAGGTTAAATTCGGACTTATCTTTTTCCGAAACAAGCTCACGATAGCTCTTATTAAGCATTGTCACACCAGATGGAATTATCCCATATGCGGCTGAGCTTCCCGAAAGCTTATCGGAATACGCACTCCTGTCAACACAAAGCGATAAGGCTTCCCTCAATGATTTATTTGAAAAAATTTCCGAATTCAAATTATACACAAAACCGGCTGCCGAGGTTTCATATTCATCAGCCTTGCAATCACTTTTTAAAAGCTTTTTATTATTTGTTCCGGAAATTATGCAGTCGGTATCCCCCGTCAAAAAGTCGTTCTCAATATCTTCACTGCTTTTTTCAATAAAAAAATTGAGCCCGGACGGATAAACCGGAAAAATTGCAGAAAAATAGCTGTTTTTGCGCATTATGATATAATTGTTTTTTCCATACGGGTCGTACTCCCATTCCTTTAAATAAAATGCCCCGTTTGAAATGCAGGAGTCATCATCAAGCCCATATTTTCCCTTTGTGCTCTTGAAAAAATTTTCGTCGCATGGCATTGCGGCAGATGTCGCCAAAAGCGAAAGGAAATTTGCGTTTGGATAATCAAGTTCAAACTCTAGTTCAAAATTGCCATTTGCCTTAACGCCCAAATAATCCGGAGTCATTTCCCCGGAAATAATCTTTGAAGCATTTTTTATACATAAAAAATTTGAAGCATAAGGGGATTTTGTACTTTTATCAAAAATCCTCCTAAAAGCAAAAACAAAATCATCCGCCGTTACCTGCTTTTTGTAATCGTCCGGCCCATGCCAGTAAAAATTGTTTTTTAAACTAAAAACATATTTAAGTCCATCATCTGAAACAGTATAAGATGACGCTACTCCCTCGGCAAGTTTCCCATCTCCCAAAACCCTTAAAAGTCCGCAAAACATATTGCCTATAACCGTAAGAGAAGCTTCGTCCGAAGCTATCTGCGGGTCTAAAATCTTAGGGTTTTCACTTAAAGAAGTTTTAAACAAATATCCCGTGCCATCCTTTTCGGAACATGAAACACCCAAAAAAACAAATGCCAAAACAGCGGCGCAAAATGCCGCCTTAACCCTTATCAACCTAAACACGGCAGCCTCCATTTGCTTAAAATAAATGAATAAACTATTTTCAATAAATATATTACCATTTATTTTTAGGCTTATCAATAACAAATAGATTACAAAATAATATAAAATTAAAATTATCCTTGAAAAGTGAATTTATTTATAGTATACTTAAAACATAATTTATTGAAAGGTGATTCTCTTGCAGCAATACGGCTATTCCAAAAGAAAAAAAACAAGAATAAAGTTTACATATATACTAACAATAATTATATTGACTTTAATTATTTCTTTTTCACTCTATATGGTAAGCGCAAATTCTTCAACCAAAAACGTTTCCGGAAATTCCGTTTCCAGCCAAACAAGCAGTTCTTCCGACAGCGTACAAACAACACAACCTTCCGAAACAACTCCGCCGGAGCCTGAAATTGTCAACCCGGTTCCGGAAAGTGCCGCTCTTGACGTTTCATATTTTTCTCAATGCGCTTTTGTCGGGGATTCAATCAGCCAAGGACTTTCCGCTTATCAGCTTACCCCGGAGCTCAATGAAAATAATGTGCTTGCCGGAAAAGGCATGAACCTCGACAAAATTAACACAGCCACAATAACCACATCGGCAGGCGATGTTACAATACTTGACGCACTTAAAACGCTTTCGCCTAAAAACGTTTATATAATGCTTGGAAGCAACGGCATAGCTTGGCTTACAAATGAAAAAATGATTAAGGAATACGGTGAATTTATTGATAAAATTCAAGCTGAATTGCCTGATGCCAAAATTTACGTGCTTTCAATCCCGCCGGTAACCGCCGAAAAGGAAACCGATACTGACGGGGCAATATTAAATTCCGCAATAGACTCGTACAATTCGGAACTTTTAAAAATGGCAAATGCCAAAAAAATTTATTTTGTCGATATAAATACAGCTCTTAAAGGCAACGACGGAAAACTTCCTTCTGACAAATCATCCGGCGACGGAATGCACCTTAACAAAGCTGCATATCAAATATTTATAAATTATATTTTAACTCATACAGCAAAGGATTGACTATAGCCTTATGAACAAAAGAATTATTTTTACCATAACCGCCGCTTTTGCAATTTTGCTTTCTTCATGCAAAAACCAAAATACAAATAAAGACTTGTCCGCAAAAGATATTGCAAGCAAAATTATACAGGAAATCGGAAAGGATTCTATGACGGAAATTCCATCCGACAAAATAGAAAATTACTATGATACGGATAAAAGCAAGCTTGATGATTTTTGCGTATACATAGAGGCTTCAGGCGCTTTTGCCGACGAAATAGCTGTTTTTAAAGCTAAAAACAAGGATGCTGTAAAGGCTGTGGAGGATTCCATAACCGACCGAATAGAAAGTCAGAAAAAGGCCTTTGAAGATTATAATGCAAAAGAACTTTCAAAGCTTGAAGATAATCTTGTGACTGAAAACGGAAATTATATTCTTTTTGTTGTTTCTAACGATAAAGACAAAGCAAAGGAAATTTTTCAAAAAGCATTTAAATAAATTAAAATGGTGATGATATGGTTGCTGAATGCGTTGTTATTTTTGGCATAATTTCAAGCATGATTATTATTTTTTTAAGAACCAATAAGGAACATGCAATAAAAATTGTTCCGCTTTTAATTCTTCCGGGAGCAAATATCATTGCCTATGCGTTTTCGGAAGGACTTTCAAAGCTTTTCCCCGCAGACCGGTTTATGCTCTATACGATAATAAATGTTGCTTCAGTAATAGTTTCAGGACTTTTCATCGGAATGTTTTCAGCAAAATTTAAAACTAAATATACAAAAACCACTTACGTTCTTATGTGCATAGCTTTCGATATAATTCTTGCTTCAATCCTTATAGCAAATGCATATGGAAAATTATAAAAACAAATAAGTTTTACTGCCGCCGGAACAACCGTCCGGCGGCAATTATTTTTATTGCCAGACTTTGTATACGCTATACAAAAACATGTTCTTTTTTTTGACAAGATATAACTTGACAAATTTATATCAGCACTATATAATAGATATACTGAATAACAAAACCACAATATATAGTGTTTAAAGTTTAGGGGGCTTAATTATGATAACTCAAATTGTAAAAAGAGACGGAAGAAAAATGCCTTTTAATATCGAAAAAATTGCCAACGCAATTTTTAAAGCGGCACAATCCGTCGGCGGAAACAATTATGACGAGGCTTTTGATTTGGCTCAAAAAGTATGCGAAATGATTGAAAAGCAATATAAGGATGAGATTCCTACCGTTGAACAGGTTCAGGATATCGTTGAAAAGGTTCTTGTCGAAGAAGGGCATGCAAAAACCGCAAAGGCTTATATCCTCTACCGTTCCGAAAGAACACGCATGCGCGAAATGAGCACAAAGCTGATGAAAATATATGAGGACCTTACTTTTACCTCGGCAAAAGAAAGCGATATTAAACGTGACAATGCCAACATAGACGGCGATACCGCTATGGGAACCATGTTAAAATATGGCTCAGAAGGTGCAAAACAGTTCTATGAAATGTATGTGCTGGATCCAAGGCATGCCGCAGCTCACAAAAATGGTGACATCCACATTCACGATTTGGATTTTCTCACCCTTACTACTACTTGCTGCCAAATTGATATTGCAAAACTCTTTGAGAATGGATTTTTCACCGGCCATGGATTTTTAAGGGAACCAAACAGCATACAAAGCTACAGCGCCCTTGCATGCATAGCAATACAATCAAACCAGAACGACCAGCACGGCGGTCAGAGCATACCAAACTTTGACTACGGGCTTGCGCTTGGTGTGGCAAAAAGTTTCGTCGGCGAAATTGCAAGGATTATAGACATACTTGATGAAAATGCCAGAGTTTCTGAAATAAAGGATACATTAAGGGCTTATTTGAAAGAACATGGACATATCCTTGACGAAAAGGGAATTGATTTTACACGAAAAACTTTGCGCGAAAAGCTCCCCGAACTTGATGAAAAACAAATTGAAAAGATTATAAACAAGGCAATAGAAGCTACCGATAAGGCAACCTACCAAGCAATGGAGGCGCTTATACACAATCTCAATACCATGCACAGCAGGGCAGGCGCACAGGTTCCTTTCAGCTCAATAAACTATGGAACTGATACTTCTCCGGAAGGCAGAATGGTAATTAAAAATGTGCTGCTTGCAAACGAAGCAGGCCTTGGCAACGGCGAAACACCCATTTTCCCAATACAGATATTCAAGGTTAAAGAGGGCATAAATTATAATCCCGAAGACCCCAATTATGACCTCTTTAAGCTTGCATGCAGGGTTTCAGCAAAAAGGCTTTATCCGAACTTTTCATTTATAGATGCTCCTTTCAACCTGCAATACTACAAAGAAGGAGATTATAACACCGAAATTGCTTACATGGGATGCCGTACAAGAGTTATCGGCAACGCTTATGACCCGTCAAGACAAATCGTAACCGGCAGAGGCAATCTCAGCTTTACATCAATAAATCTTCCGCGCCTTGCAATTGAATCAGACCACAACATAGGGCTTTTCTTTGAAAAGCTGGATGAAATTATGGATTTAGTAATCGAGCAGCTTCTTGCAAGATTTAAAATCCAATGCCAGAAAAAAGTACGCAATTTTCCTTTCCTCATGGGACAAGGAGTATGGATTGATTCCGACAAGCTTGGCCCGGATGATGAAATAGGCGAGGTTTTAAAACACGGAACCCTTTCAATGGGCTTTATAGGACTTGCAGAATGCTTGAAGGCCCTTATAGGCTCTCACCATGGCGAAACACAAGAAGCAAGGGATTTGGGACTTGAAATCGTATCGACCATGAGAAAGCGAATGGATGAGGAAACAAAGCGCAGAGGACTTAATTTCACCTTGCTTGCTACCCCGGCAGAAGGACTTTCGGGAAGATTTGTCAGAATTGACAAGAAAAAATACGGCATAATAGAAGGTGTAACTGACAGGGAATACTATACAAATTCTTTCCATGTACCTGTATACTTCCCTATCAGCGCTTATGAAAAAATAAAAATTGAAGCTCCATACCATGCGCTTACAAACGCAGGACACATAAGCTACATTGAGCTTGACGGAGATCCGCTGAACAATCTTCCGGCATTTGAAAAAATTGTGCGCTACATGAAGGAATCAGGAATAGGTTATGGTTCGATAAACCACCCCGTGGACCGCGATCCCGTATGCGGATATACCGGAATTATCGGCGATACCTGCCCGAAATGCGGAAGAAAAGAAGGCTCCGGCGGTGTTGAATTCGAGCGCATAAGAAGAATTACAGGATATCTTGTGGGAACTCTTGACCGTTTCAATAACGCAAAACGCGCCGAAGAACGCGACAGAGTAAAGCATAGTGTTTAAAGAAAATAATTTAGGGCGCTTTTTATGCGCCCTAAAATTTTAAAATACAGGGTGATTGCAATGAAAATCAGGCTTGCGGGAGTCGTCAATGACTCCATTGTAGACGGCCCGGGAATTCGTTTTACCATATTTGTACAAGGCTGTCCACACAGATGCAAGGGATGCCACAACCCACATACTCATGATTTTAACGGCGGATATGAAAGCTCTACTGAAGAATTGCTGCAAAAAATAATTTCAAACCCATTGCTTGACGGTGTGACTTTCAGCGGAGGCGAACCTTTTGAACAGGCCGAGGCTTTATACGAACTTGGCAAAATACTTTCCGAAAAAGGCTATGATATAATAACCTACACAGGCTATACTTTTGAATATTTAATTCAAAATGCAAATGAAAAAAATTTTTATAGGGAACTTATGTCGGTAACTGATTTCCTTATAGATGGGAAATTTGAAATTGACAAAAAAAGCTATGAACTCAAGTTTAAAGGCAGCTCAAACCAAAGGATTTTGGACTGCAAAAAAAGTCTTAAAGAAGGCAAGGCGGTTGAAACGGATTTTTAACCGTACAGTTTCGTAATGTTCTCGGCTATTTCCTTAAAAATAGGCGCTGCATCCGTATTCCCAGACTTGCCGCCCTCAACAAGCACGGTTACAACATACTTTGGCTTATCAAGCGGAAAATATCCGGTAAACCACGCTTGGAGAATTTCATTTCCATTCTCGTCATATCTTCCAGTCTGGGCGGTGGATGTTTTGCCTCCGGCGGTGGTATTGCACGGCTTTGCAAGTGATTCGGCATTTCCATTGACTGTTGCCGCCATAAATTCTCTGAGCTTTAAAGCTATAAGCGGTGTCGTTGCTTCGCTGAAACCGGCTTGATTTTCATAAAAGCTTACTTTTTGCTTATCTTCTGTAGTTCCTATTATCAACTGCGGTTTTGGAAGTTTGCCGTTATTTACGATTGCGCTTGTCATGGCGGCAATTTGAATCGGAGTCGCAGTAAGAAATCCCTGGCCAAAAGACATATTTGCCTTTTCGGCAGGGTTTTTTAAATCTTCAACCGTTTGGAGAGTACCTTTTTCAGCGACAATGCCGTTTGCAAGGACAGTACTTCTTCCAAACCCAAATGACGATGCTTTTGCCACAAAATTTTCAGATGAAAGTTTTTCACTTAAATTTATAAAATAAGTATTGCAGGAATTTACTATTGCTCCTTGCATATCAAGCAAGCCATGCCCGCTGGTCTTATGGCATTTGAAAATTTGTCCGAAAACATCAATTTTTCCGGTGCATTCATAAGTCAAATCCGAAGAAATCCCCTGCTCCAAAGCTGCCGCAGCAGTTACAAGCTTGAAAACCGAACCTACGTTATACGGCATCAGCGCGCGGTTTATAAGCGGCGAATCAGGGTCATTAAGGCTCTTTGAAACATCAAGCGGAGAAAATGAAGGAATGCTTACAACTGCTCTAAGCTGGCCGTTTGAAGGGTCCATTACCACAATTGCGCCTTTTTTCATTTTTTGTGCGGCGTTTTCACAAATTTTTTGTATTTCATAATCAATTGTTGTAACTACTCCGGCTTTCATCTCTTCATCCATATTTATTGAAGCATTAAGTCCGTTAAGAGTATTGCCAAGTCCGTCAATTTCATATTTAACGGAAATTTTGCTTTGATGGCTCCTTAAAAAATCGTTAAATGCCTTTTCTATGCCAGCAACCCCTTTTCCGTCGCTTGTATATCCAATTATATGAGGGGCAAGCTGGTTTTCGGAAGTCCTTATAGGGACCTTAAATGTTAAGATATTTTCATTTGAAATATCTTCCGAAGTAACCTCGCAAACAAAGGGTATGCCTTTTTTAAGGCTCTCATAAAAAGAATCCGGATTTTTTACAAAAGGCAAAATATCGCTCACGTTCTCGGCAGTAGGATTTACAACCGCAAGTATTTTCCAAGTATTATTATTTAAAAGCCTCATCCTGCAATCATAAATATTGCCGAAAGTATTTGACACATTTAAAGTAAAGCTGCTTTGGGCATTTCCGGCAAGCTTATAGTCCTCTTTTCCGGTAAGCAGATAAATTCTCATATATAGGCATGAAAATGCTATGCCAAACAAAACCGCCAATGCTCCAAGCCTTTTCCACATAAAAAATCCCTCCTTAAAGCAGTATTGCCAAAAAGGAGGGATTTATTTTATTCTTTCATCATTTTTATTATCTCTTCTTCAGGAAGAGGCTTGGAAAACAAATATCCTTGAACAATATTGCAATCCATTTGTTTAAGCAAATAAAACTGCTCTCTTTCCTCGACTCCTTCCGCCACAACGACAAGGCCTATAATTTTAGCAAGTTTTATAATTGTTGAAATGATATTTTGCGCTTTTTCATCTTCAGTTATTTTGTCAATAAATGATTTGTCAAGCTTCAATTCATCAATCGGAAGGTTTTGAATATATCCAAGCGACGAATATCCTGTGCCAAAATCATCCATAGAAATCCCTACACCAAGCTCTTTGAGTTCAAGCATTTTGCGCACGGTTTCTTCCCTGTCATCGATAGCTCTTGATTCGGTAAGCTCAATTTCAAGCCACTTTGGTTCCAGTCCGGTTTCATCAAGCACAGATTTTACAAAATTTACAATATCAGACTGGTAAAATTCCACCGAAGAAAAATTGACTGAAACCTTTATCTTTTTAAGCCCCATATCCTGCCAAAGCTTGTTTTGACGACAAGCTTCCCTTAAAGTCCACTTGCCTATTTCACCTATAAGTCCCATTTCTTCCGCAATATGTATGAACTCATTTGGAAAAACTATTCCTCTCTTAGGATGCTTCCAACGTATAAGAGCCTCCGCTCCAATAATTTCCTCGGTCTTAACATCTATTTTAGGCTGGTAATAAAGTATAAACTCGTTTTTTTCAACTGCGGTACGTATCTCCTTTTCCATTAAATCTCTTTTAAGAACCATTTCCTTAACTTTTTCGTCATATCTCTGTATGAAAATACCCGGATTATGCTTAGCCGTTCTCATTAAAAATACAGCACGCTCGCAAACCTCATGATAGTCTTCCACATCATCCGGATAAATGCATACGCCAGCGGAAATTGTACATTTCATTCCGTCAAAATTTTCCGAAGTATATTCATTTATCTTATCTAAAATTCCTTTAAGGTATTCCTCAATATGCTCGCCATTAAAACCTATATGCGCCAAAACAGCAAATTCATCATTTCCAAGCCTTGCGCACACGCTTCCTCTCCCATAAGGATTTTCCTTTAAAATCAAAGCTACGCTTTTTAAAATCCTATCTCCGGCCTCAACGCCAAACAAATCATTAAACCTATGGAAGCTATTCAAATTAAATGCCATCACCGCATATTTCAAATTGTTGAATCTTGCGTCTATTAAAGTTTCTTTTACAACCGCCATGAATTTACGTCTGTTGAATATGCCTGTTAAGTCATCCTCAAACGCAAGCTTTTCTATTTTCATATCCTTTTTCTTATCTTCATTTATGTCGTAAAAAGCTCCGGCAATACACGGTGCGCCGGTTGTAGGATTGAAAATATGCCTGAATTTAAAAGCAAACCATCTGTACTCGTTGTTTCTGCTTAAAATTCTAACTTCACACGAAGAAAAACTGTCTGAATAAATATCACACCCTAAAATTTTCTTTGCAAATTCTTCTCTGTCATCAATAAAAATTCTTTCTGTAAGGCTTTGTATATTCAGTTTTTCAGAACGTTCAATGCCGACAAGGCGATATCCCAAATCAGATATGTACGAAATTGCTCCGTCTTTTTCAATAAAGATTACCGCTATACTGGCACTCTCCATAGCGAGCTTATATCTTTCGTCGGAAAGTTTAAGTTCTCTGCGCAGTCGGTTTTTTTCAGTCATATCCGAACCTATTGAAAGAATTGTTTTGACCTTGCTCTTTCCGTCTATTAAAATGGATGTCCACGAAATCTCACGCAATTCGCCGTTATGGTCAATTTCTTTTGTCAAAACCGAATCCAAATTTAATATTTTTTCAATTTCTCCCGAAACTCCACCCTCTTCCAAAAATGCATCCGGCTTAAAAAATGATTTTATAAAATTTTGTGATATTTCCTCATAACGTTCCCCAAACGTGTTTTTAAAATAATCGTTTGTTTCATTATGTGAAAAATCGCTTCTCCACAATATAATAAATCTGTTGCCATGCTTTAAAATGCTGTTTGCAATAGATTTTGAAACTTTTTCCTTGTTAATCTTCAAATCAAGCTTCAATGAAACGGCAAGCCAAACGACAACCAGAACAATAACTGCTGCAAGGATATAATTAAGCATATTTGCCTGTGATTTTTTCTTGTCGTATTCTCCCGAATGCCTTAAAAAGTAATTCAAATACAAATGCTCAAACTCACCGCTGTCCTTTATCCTTAAAATATTCCTGTTCACATAATCAAGCAGTTCAACATCATTATCCGGAACGGCAATACACATAGGCTGGCTATAACAAAGCTCCTCATGGTATTCAATGTCAGCCTTCATATTCCTTTGCAGCAAAATATAATTCACATTGTTAATATCGTCAAACCAAAGTTCTATCTCGCCTTTTTCAAGCGCAGAAATTCCTTCCCTTGTGTCTTTATATACTGTCGGATTCAAGCCAAGTTCTTTCATCTTTGACAGCGGAAAACCATGCTCCGGAACGCCTATTTTCATATATTTAATTTTATTTAAACTTATATGCACAATCCTTTTGTTAAACATTGAAAAAAATCCGTAATCTCTATTATAAACAGCATTTGACTTTAAAAATCCGTCAACTTCTTCCTCTGCCGAAACAAAGCTTAAGGCCTTTGAGGAATTATTGCTGCCATTAGGAACAAAATCAAGTTTATATCTTGAATTTCTAAAAATAGATTTTATTATTTCCGTTTCAAAACCTGTAAATTCCCCTTTTTTAGAATACTGATATATGCCATCCCAGCTTTCTTCAAAAAAAATCTCATGAACAGCATTTTCGCTTGCATTAACAGGAATCATCATAGAAAAAAAGCAAAAAAACAAGGTGAAAATAAGCTTTCTAAAATTTTTAAAAAGCATATTACCACCCCTTTCGGCAAATATTAATATCCTTAATTCGACTATAATTTTAGCACACTCAGGATATTTTGTCAATGTGCTGTAATTTTTTTCTCACATTCTGCATTATTTAATGAATTTATACAAATAAAGTGTCATTTAGCATAAAAAATTAAAGGCCTGATTTTTATATCACTATAAAGAAATCAGACCTTTAATATTTAATTTTTTTATCTTTTTAATCCTGCTTTAAGCTTTGCCGATGTGAGAGTATTTTTCATCAGCATTGCAATTGTCATAGGGCCCACGCCTCCGGGTACAGGAGTTATATATCCTGCTTTTTCCTTTACGTTTTCAAAATCAACATCACCGCAAAGTTTTCCGTCCGAAAGCCGGTTTATTCCAACGTCAATAACAACAGCGCCATCCTTGACCATATCAGCAGTCACAAAATTTGCACGTCCGACAGCAGCAACAATAACATCCGCTTTTGAGCAAATTCCCTTTAAATCCCTTGTCTTTGAATGGCATATCGTTACAGTTGCATTCTCATGAAGAAGCAGCATTGCCATAGGCTTGCCGACAATATTGCTCCTGCCTATAACAACGCAATCCTTTCCGGAAAGCTCTATTCCGGCGCTTTTTATAAGTTCCATTACTCCGGCCGGAGTGCAGGGCAGAAAATTATACTCCCCTATCATTATTTTCCCGACATTGAAAGGATGAAAAGCGTCCACATCCTTCTGCGGGCTTATTGCATTTATTATTGCGTTTTCATCAATATGTTCCGGAAGTGGAAGCTGTACAAGAATTCCATCCACCTTTTCATCGGCATTAAGTTCTTCTACAAGCTTAATAAGTTCATCCTGCGTGGTTTCTTCCGGCAGGGCATACTCATATGAATTTATTCCTACTTCCTCACAGGCCTTTTTCTTTGAGTTGACATAAACCCTTGACGCCGGATTATTTCCCACAATAACAACTGCAAGCCCTGCTTGGATTCCCTTTTCTTTAAGGCTTAAAATCTCGCTCTTTACCTCTGCCTTAACCTTTGCGGAAATTTCTTTCCCGTTAATGATTTCAGCCATTTTCTTTTTCTTCCTCTGCAATTTCTTTTTCCGGTTCGGAATTTATTTCACCATTAGATTCCGGCAGTTCCTCCGGCTGTTCTTCAGATTGTCCATTAGATGCTTCAAATGATTCCGCCGCAGTTTCGCCAGTGCTTTCTTTCTTGCCCTTTTTCCTTTCGGCCTCTTTAGCGGCACGTTCTTCTGCTTCAAGCAAAAGCTTTTTTGACTCTTCGGTATCGCGGTAAAGCACAACTTCCGCCCCGTGTTTTATGTTGCTTCTAACCACCAAAAGAAATCCAATTGCCACTACAACGCAAACTGCCGCCACAAGCTGTGAAACTCTAAGCCTTCCAAGATAAAGGCTGTCGGTACGCAATCCTTCTATAAAGAATCTGCCAAGTCCATACCATGCGCTGTACATTAAGAATACTTCCCCATCAAATTTGCGCTTTTTAGAATAAAAATGCAAAAGTACAAAGCCTATTAAGCACCAAAGCGATTCATACAAAAAGCATGGATGTGCAAGCACTGCAATTCCATCAGCCCCATAGCCAAGTGTATTTTCAATCGATTTGCTTGCCATGCCCCAAGGAAGTGTTGTTTCTGCCCCAAAAGCTTCTTTATTGACAAAATTGCCCCATCTGCCTATGCCCTGTCCTATTAAAAAGCCAAGGCTTGCAATATCAAGCAGCGGGAAGAGTTTTACCTTCCTTACCTTTGCGACAATACCTCCAACCAAAAGTGCACCTATAAGCCCGCCGTAAATGGCAAGTCCGCCGTCGCGAATTTTCAAAAAGTCGGCAAAAGTAAGTTCACTGCTGAAAGCTATATAATAACTTCTTGCGCCTACAATTGCACCTATAAGTCCCAAAAGCACAACGTCTATGACCCTATCCGAATCAAGTCCGAATTCTTTCATCCTCTTAAAGCAATAAATCATTGCAAGAAGCATTCCAAAAGCAATTATCACGCCATACCATTTAATGTCAAATCCAAATATGGAAACCGCTGTACTGTCTATTTTAAATTCTATGCCAAGCTTAGGGAAACCTATTATATTCCCGTCGCTCAAATAATGTTCAGCCTTATCCATTTTCGATTCCTCCCATTATTGCAAAGGTTCTATTATCGATATTGCTGAATTTTCAACATTGAATTGCCTGAAAAGGCGTTTTTGAACATCTTCAAGAGTTACTGACGCAATTGTTTCTATAACATCAAACGGACTTACCCCATCCATGCGCGAATTTATCATTGATGTCGCCACAGCCTCAACATTGTTGAATTCCCTTATCTGCGAGCCATAATATGCTTTTTTGATGATTTCAAAACGTTCTTTGTCAAGTCCGTCAGTCTTAGCCTTTTCAATTTCATCGATGATTCTTGAATAAACCTGTCTTGGATTGCGGCTCTCACCGGCCAAAATAGCACAAAAATATCCGTCACCATCAAAGACTTCACTGCCAAAAGTAGAGTTTATAAGCCCCTCCTCATAAAGTCTTTTATAAAGGTTTGAGCTTTCATCCGCAAGAAGTGCAAGCACTATATTGGTTTCAATTTCTGCTCTTAAAGCATCTATGCCCTTTTCAGGCTTTGCCTTAAAGCCTATATTGAAAAGCGGAGTTGCAACTGCAAGTTTCTGCACGTTCTCCTTTTTAGCAACGCTTTCAGGCTCATCCTCAAAAACCGTTTGAAGGCCGACATCCTCACAAGGCTTTAAAAGTTCATCGCATATTTCAAGTATTTTTTCAACCTTTACATTTCCCGCAACGGACAAAACCATATTGTTAAGGTTATAAAAAGTATTATAGCACTTATAAAGCAAATCGGCGTCAATTTTTGCTATGCTTTCAACGGTTCCCGCTATATCAATTTTTACCGGATGATTATGATAAACCGCTGCAAGCAGATTAAAAAATACCCTCCAATTAGGATTGTCGTCATACATGCGTATTTCCTGCCCGATTATTCCCTGTTCCTTTTCGACGGTTTCCTTGGTGAAATACGGATTTTGAACAAACGAAAGAAGTATCCTTAAAGATTCTTCAAAATTATCGGTGCAGCTAAACAAATAACAAGTTTTGTCAAAAGAAGTATAGGCATTTGCGGAAGCGCCGGTCTTTGCATAAAGGCTGAACACGTCGCAATCTTCATTTTCAAAAAGCTTATGTTCAAGAAAATGCGCAATTCCCTCCGGTACGGTTATATAATCCTTGTCTTTTGAAGTCTTGAATTTTGTGTTTATCGAACCGTATTTGGTGCCGAAAAGCGCATGTGCCGTACTGTAATTCGGCATTTCCCAGACCATTATATCAAGGCCCGACGGATGTTTTATATAATAATACTGTTCCCCTATTCTTTCATTTTTCACGGTTTGAATGTTATGAGCCATCTTACTTTCCTCCCTTGCCTGT
>JAJUHO010000203.1 GCA_029267825.1 Oscillospiraceae bacterium | reverse complement strand
TAATTGGAGTGGGTGGCGGCCTTTCTGCGGAGCACGACGGAAAATTTGCCATTGTGGATGGCTTTGAGGGAATCGTGTATATAGACCCCGATGCCGAAACCATTTCAAAAATGGAGCAAAAGCGCAGGAATGCCTCCCGCCGCAAGGAGCTTTTGCTGGAGCTTAAAGGCAAGGAGAGCGTGACACTTGACGGCAGAAAGATAAAAATATATGCAAATATAGGCAATGTTTCGGATACGGTTTTAGCGCTTCAAAACGACGCCGAGGGGATAGGGCTTTTCCGGAGCGAGTTTTTGTACCTTGAAAACGACGATTTCCCGACAGAGGAGCAGCAATTTGCCGCATATAAGGCGGCTGCCGAAAAAATGTCCGGCAAAAAAGTAATTATAAGGACGCTTGATATTGGAGCGGACAAACAGGCCTCTTATTTCGGGCTTGAAAAAGAGGAAAATCCTGCCCTTGGATTCAGGGCCATAAGGATTTGCCTTACGCGTACCGATATTTTTAAAACCCAGCTTCGTGCGATTTTGCGTGCCGCGCTCTATGGGACCATTTCGGTAATGTTCCCGATGATAATTTCCGTGGACGAGCTAAGGCGTGCAAAGGCAATAATGGAGGAAGCAAAAAACGAGCTTAGGGCGGAAAACATTCCGTTCAAGGAAGAAATTGAAACCGGCATAATGATAGAAACCCCTGCTGCCGTAATGATAAGCGATGAGCTTGCAAAGGAAGCGGACTTTTTCAGCGTGGGAACAAACGACCTCACACAGTATACTCTTGCAATCGACAGGCAGAACCAGAAGCTGGAGCCTTTTTACGATGCGCATCATCCTGCGGTTTTGAAGATGATTGAAATTGCCGCAAACAATGCCCATAAAGAGGGCAAATGGATAGGCATCTGCGGGGAGCTTGGGGCCGATTTGCTGCTTACCGAAAGGTTTTTGCAGATGGGCATAGACGAGCTTAGCGTTTCGCCGTCAATGGTGCTTGAAATCCGCAAAAAGGTAAGGGAAACTGACGTCAGCAAGCTTTAATTGTGAAAAATGACAAAACTCGAGCCTCAAAATTGCTCTTTTGTGCAAATCTTATTAAAACTATTGACATTAAAAAATAAATGTAGTAATATATAACTACAAAATAAATGAGGATTGTTACTTTTAAAAGGCCCTTCCTTTTAAAAGGCAAAACCTAAACCTATTTTGGCATGCGCGCGTGCCTTAAATGGTTTAGGTTTTTTTATTTCCTCAAAAACTTTTGGGAAGGATGATATGAATGGGCAAATATGATGCGCTTGCAAGGATAATTATCCAAAACGTAGGCGGAAAAAGCAATGTTATCAGCGTAACTCACTGCATAACAAGACTTCGCTTCAAACTTAAAGATGAAAACAAAGCAAACACAGACATTCTTAAAAAGACGGATGGAATTGTGACCGTAATAAAAAGCGGCGGCCAGTATCAGGTTGTCATTGGAAACCACGTTCCCGACGTTTATGATACGGTTGTGAAAATAGGCGGATTTGCCGCGGCGCCAACCGAACAAGCTGATGACGCTCCGAAGGAAAAAATGAGCATAGGCGCGGCATTTATCAACATGATTTCGGGAATATTCTCGCCAACCCTCGGAGTTCTTGCCGCAACGGGAATGATTAAAGGCCTGCTGGCACTTTTAAGCTATTTCGGCATTTTGTCAAGCACAGGAGGCACTTATCAAATCCTATATTCTGTTGCCGACGGATTTTTCTACTTCATGCCGATATTCCTTGGATTTACCGCCGCAAACAAATTCGGGCTCAATAAATTTACAGGAATGGTCATCGGCGCATCTCTTGTTTATCCGACAATAGTTTCGCTTTCAAGCGCCGAGGCTCTGGGCAAAATTTTTGCCGGAAGCGCCTTTGAAACAAGCTACTATACCACATTTTTAGGAATCCCGGTGCTTCTCCCATCGGGAGGATATACTTCCACAGTCATTCCTATAATAATTGCGGTATATATGGCAAGCAAGATTGAAAAGTTCTGGAAAAAAATTGTGCCTGACGTTGTAAAGGCATTCCTTGTGCCAATGCTGACACTTTTAGTTGCGGTACCGCTTACCTTCCTTGTTGTAGGTCCGATTGCAAACTTTGCCGCATCGCTTATAGGGCTTATTGCTTCTACAATATATTCGTTAAGCCCGATAATTTCAGGTCTTTTAGTGGGAGCATTCTGGCAGGTATTTGTAATTTTCGGCTTGCACTGGGGCTTAGTGCCTATTGTAATCAACAATCTTTCTGTTTACGGTTATGACGCATTTTTGCAGCCTTTCTTTGCGGCATCATTTGCGCAAACCGCCGTTGTTCTTGCCGTTTTAATAAAGACAAAGGACAAAAACTTAAAGTCAATTGCCATTCCGGCAT
>JAJUHO010000134.1 GCA_029267825.1 Oscillospiraceae bacterium | reverse complement strand
GGCGAAGATTGCGTAATTGGCGAAAATACCATAATAGGGGCAAGACCGGAATCAATAATAAATAAAAGCGAATGGGGAATTGCTGTAGTTGGCCACAATGTGACCATTTCAGAAAATACAAGAATTCTTCCAAAGCAAAATATTGCTGAAAGCATTTAATGGAGGAATTGTTATGACGAACAGAGGCAGTGTGCTTGGACTTATTTTTGCAAATATGCATGACAGCCATGTGGCTGATTTAACTAAAGCAAGAACTATGGGGTCGATACTTTTCGGCGGAAGATATAGGCTTATAGACTTTCCGCTTTCAAATATGGTTAATTCGGGAATTACCGAAGTTGGTGTAATTACAAAATCAAATTATCAATCGCTTCTTGACCATCTTGGCTCCGGAAGGGAATGGGATCTTGCAAGAAAAAAAGGCGGACTTCATCTTTTGCCGCCGTTCAGCCATGTCGGCAGCGGAATGTATCGCGGCAGGCTGGAAGCTCTTTACGGTATATGGGATTTTGTTGAAAATTCAATTGCCGATTATGTCTTGCTTTCTGATTGCGATATTGTTACTACCATAGACTATGAGGATGTGGTAAAAAGACACATTGAATCACTTGCCGATATTACCGTTGTATATGGAAGAAGTGTCATTTCAATGGAACAGGCAAAGTGTGCGACAGTTTTTGCCGTAAATGAAGACGGCAGGATATATGATGTCTTGATAAATCCCCAAATAAGCGGGGCTTGTGATGTAAGCCTTAATATGTACGTTATTTCAAAAAAATTTCTTAAAAATATTGTGATGGAAGCAATGAGCAGAAGCCTTTACAGCTTTGAAAGGGATGTTTTGCAGGCCAGGGTAAGGGATTATAAAGTTATGGGGTATAGGCATGACAGATATTTCAGCAAAATAGATAGCATGAACAGCTACTATAAAGCAAATATGGCTCTGCTTGACCCTAAGGTGCGCGAGAAGCTGTTTTTGGCTGAAACGCCTATTTATACAAAAATTCGCGACAGTGCTCCTGCAAAATTCGGATTTGAGTCTTCGGTTAAAAATTCGCTTATTGCCGACGGATGCATAATTGAAGGTACGGTTGAAAACTCAGTGCTTTTCAGAGGAGTAAAAGTTGGCAAGGGTGCTATTGTTAAAAATTCAATTCTTATGCAGGATACTGAAATAGGACAAAAATGCGATATCAACTATGTCATAACGGATAAAAATGTTGTGATAGGAAATTATAGATTGCTTACCGGCTCGCAATTTTACCCGCTTTTTGTCGGTAAAGGAGCGTCAATATAGCAGATTTGCCATAAACTAAATAGAAAATTTTGTAAATTTATTCTGTATGTCAATTGTTTTTTAATAGAAATTGTTTTATAATGATTTTAAGCTTATTTGTGGTTTGGCAGATGTTTTATTTCTTTTTGGAAAGGAATGAAAAATATTGAGGATTTTATATGCAGCAAGTGAGGCGCTTCCTTTTGCGGCGTCGGGAGGACTTGCGGATGTTGCCGGTTCGCTTCCTTCGGCAATTGTAAAGGCTGGGCACGATTGTAGAGTTGTAATGCCGCTTTATAAAAACATAAAACCTGAATTAAGGGCAGGAATGACGTATATAACAAATTTTACGGTTGATGTTGCTTGGAGAAAGCAGTATTGCGGAATTTTCACTTCGATTGTCAATGGAGTTACATATTATTTTCTTGATAACGAGTATTACTTTGCAAGAGATGGCTTGTATGGATTTTACGATGATGCGGAGAGATTTGTTTTCTTTTCAAGGGCAATACTTGAAATGCTAAGGCATATTGATTTTATGCCGCAGATAATAAATGCAAACGATTGGCAGACGGCCTTGGTTCCGGTTTATTATGATGTTTTTTACCGTTATCAGCCTGAATATGAAAATATAAAAACGGTGTTTACGATACATAACATACAATATCAAGGCAAATATGGCTTGGAGCTTATAAAGGAATTGATAGGAATTCCGACTTACCATTCAAGCCTTTTAGAGTATGACGGCTGCGTAAATATGATGAAAGGCGCAATTGAGTGTGCGGATAAGGTTACTACTGTTTCTCCAAGCTATGCGTGGGAAATTTTGGACCCGTGGTTTTCGCACGGGCTTGACAGGATTCTTGTCAAGAAACAGTACAAGCTTTGCGGCTTTTTAAACGGTATAGATACGGATAATTACAATCCTGAAACGGATCCTTTTATTCCGGCTAATTTTTCGGTGGCGGATAAGAAGGGTAAAGCTGTCTGCAAGCAAAAACTGCTTGAAGAATTGGGACTTGCCGAGGGTGGAGAGCCTGTTATTGGAATAGTCACCAGATTTGTATCGCATAAGGGAATAGATTTAATAAAGCATGTTTTTGAAGACATTCTTGCACTTGGATATAAATTTGCAATACTTGGTTCAGGTGAAAAGATTTACGAGGACTTTTTTAATGAAATGTCATTGCGTTATCGTGATAGGGTAAGCGTTACGCTTGGATTTGTGCCAGAGCTTGCAAGAAAGATATATGCCGGTGCGGATATGTTTTTAATGCCGTCGCAGAGCGAGCCTTGCGGCCTTGCGCAGATGGTTGCTTTAAGGTATGGTACGATACCTATTGTAAGGGAAACCGGAGGACTTCGTGACAGCATTAAGGATGCCGGCGATAAGGGCGGAAATGGTTTTACATTCAAGACATATAATGCGCACGATATGCTTGATGCTTGCAGAAGGGCAAAGGAATATTACGATAAAAGAATGCAGTGGGGCAAGCTTGTATCGCATGCAATGCGTCAGGACTTCAGCTGGCAGCATTCGGCGGAACTTTATCTTGGGCTTTACAGGGAATTGACGGGAGAATATTAAAATTTCCGGAGGGTTTGCATTGGATAAGGATAAAGAGTTTAAAAAATTTCTTGCAGCCTACATAACCCAGCTTTCAGTAATTGCTGTAATGGTAATTGTTCTGGTTCTTTCAGGGCAAGGAATTCTTCCGTCAATACTTAAACCTATTGCTTTGGGATGTATTATAATTATTGTGCTTTGGTTTAATGCTTTTGCAAGCAAGTACCGCAATAAGTAAAGTTTGTAAAAAGATCGTTTAAAGGTTTTAAAGCCTTTGCGGTCTTTTTATATTTTAAATAAAAAAATGCACAAAAAGTCAAAATAAACATTTAAAAGTGACAAAATATTATTTACTTTTGGCAAAAAATGCAGTATAATAATATAAAATTATTAAATATTATGATAATGTAAAAAATATTTAATTTGGCTTTGGCTGCAAAAAATTGGAGGAATTTATGAAAACAGAACAGCTTTTGTTTAAAAATGGTAGTTTTAATTTCGAAACAAAGCTTGGAGAAATAGCAGATTGGGTTCTCGTTTTTGGAGACAGAAGCCTTGTTGAAGATAAAAATATTTTTGATAAGATAAGAAAAATGTATCCTAAGGCTTATATTATGGGATGTTCTTCTTCCGGAGAAATACAAGATGATTTTGTTTCAGATGGTTTGCTAAATGTCACCGCAGTGAAATTTGAGAAATCGAATGCAATTTTTGGGCAAATTTACATAAATGATTCTTGCGATTTTTATGAAATTGGGGCTGAAATTGCAAAAAAAGTTGAAAGGAATGGCTTGAAACATATTTTTATATTGACAGATGGAGTAAATATGAATGGCAGCAGATTGGTTGATGGAATAAAAAGTGTTATTGGGCAGAATGTTCCTTTGACCGGAGGCCTTGCCGGAGACGGGGCAAATTTTTTAAAAACTGCTGTAATTGCAAATGATTATGCAAAAGAAAAAATAATTGTCTATGCCGCTTTTTATGGAGATATAAAAACCGGATATGCTTCTTTTGGCGGTTGGGATACTTTTGGCATTGAAAGAACCGTAACAAAATCAAAAGATAATGTTCTTTATGAAATAGATTTTAAACCGGCGCTTAATTTATATAAGGAATATTTGGGTGAAAAGGCAAAAGAACTTCCAACAAGCGGTCTTAGATTTCCACTTGCATTCAGGCACAAAAATTCGGATGACATATTTGTCAGGAGCGTGCTTGATGTAGATGAAAAATCAAAAAGTCTTATTTTTAGAGCTGATATTCCTGAGGGCGCCTTTTGCAAGCTGATGAAATCAAATTTCAACAATCTTGTTTCTGGTTCTAAAAAAGCAACAGAACTTAGTCTAAAAATGCTTGAAGGACAAAATGCCGAACTTGCTGTAGTTATAAGTTGTTTTGGCAGAAAATTTCTTTTAAAGCAACGGGCAGATGAAGAAATTGAAAATATACGTGATGTCCTTGGTGGAAAAGCAATTATAACGGGATTTTATTCTTATGGTGAAATAGGGCCTGCAAAAGAAAATTCATCATGTGAGATGCATAATGAAACAATAACGATAACTTTGTTTTCTGAAATGTAATTATAGGAGAGGATAGAGTGAACTCACTTTTAAAAAGGCAACTTAAAAAATGCGGTATTGACAAAGATGCCATTGAAAATCCTAATGAAAAATATGGAATGCTTATTTCGCTTGTAAGCGAAAGTTATGATGCTTTTGAAGAAGATGTAAAACTTTTGGAGCGCAGTATTGATATAAGTACGCGTGAATATTCTGAACAAATGGAGCAGATAAAATCTCTTCAAGCATCTCTTGTACATAATGAAAAAATGGCAAGCATGGGACAGCTTTCAGCAGGGATTGCACATGAAATAAACAATCCGCTTGGTTTTATAAAAAGCAATATAGAAAGCCTTGCCAAATATGTTGAAAGAATAGAAGGCTTTCATAAAATTATTAAAAATCTTTTGGAGAATGACGGTGGTTTTGAGGAAGAAACGCTTTTGGTTGAACTTAAAGATTATTCTCAAAAAAATAAAATCAATAATATTTATGATGATTTGCCGGAACTAATAAAAGAAACATTTGAGGGAATTGAAAGAATAAGTAAAATTGTAAAAAGCCTTTTGAGTTTTTCAAGAAAAATTGATGCTACCGAACTTGAAGACTATGATTTTAATAAAGGAATAAGTGATACTCTTATAATAGCTT
>JAJUHO010000008.1 GCA_029267825.1 Oscillospiraceae bacterium | reverse complement strand
GCGGCTGAATCCTTTACTTCCGATAATTCAGAGGGCAAGCTTGTAATTGCAGGTTCTTCTTCTGTAACTCCTGTTATGGAAAAGCTTGTTGAGGCTTACAAGGCAATAAATTCAAAAGCTACAATTGAAGTTCAGCAGTCAGACTCCACTTCCGGAATTAAAGCTGCAATTGACGGAACAGCGGATATTGGAATGGCTTCCCGTGAACTGAAAGATACTGAGGCCGCAGAGCTTACTCCTACCGTAATTGCTATGGATGGAATTGCAGTTATTGTAAATAAGTCAAATCCGATTGACAATCTTTCTGCCGATGCAATCAAATCAATCTATGTTGGCGAAACAACAAACTGGGAAGACGTTAAGTAATAAAATTTGCTGAAAGCGAGTAATTTTAAGTGATAAAATTCTTTAAAAAAGGACGTTAATACACTCCCCTCGTTAGGGCACGGAATCCCGTGCCCTAAACGTGTATATTGATTTGGGCAAAATTCATGGTTTTTCTTTTAAAATATACAAAAAACAACGGGAGGAATTTTTTTGAAAAACAAAAAACTGCTTGAAAAAGGCATGGAGATTTTGTTTTTAATTTGTGCTTGTGTTTCAATTGTTTCTGTTGCGCTTATTTGCTTTTTCATTTTTATAAACGGTGTTCCGGCAATAGCGCAGATAGGCTTTTTCAAATTTATTTTTGGCACTGAATGGTCGCCAAGCAATGAACCGCCTTCTTTTGGAATTCTGCCAATGATTGTCGGAAGCCTTTACGTTACGGCAGGGGCAATTATTGTCGGGGTTCCCATAGGATTGCTTGCGGCAATTTTCATGTCAAAATTTTGCCCGAAGTGGCTTTATAAAATAATAAAGCCGTCAGTAAATCTTCTTGCGGGCATACCGTCAATTGTTTACGGATTTTTTGGTGTAATTGTACTTGTTCCGCTGGTTAAGAAAATTTTTCATGTCAACGGAAATACTATACTTACGGCGTCGGTTTTGCTTGGCATAATGATTTTGCCGACCATAATAAATCTTTCCGAAGCGGCAATAAACGCTGTTCCGGAAAGCTATTACGAGGGTGCCATAGCTCTTGGCGCAACTCATGAGCGTGCAGTGGCCTCGGTCATGTTTCCGGCGGCAAAATCAGGCATACTTGCTGCAATAATATTGGGAATAGGCAGAGCAATAGGCGAAACGATGGCGGTTATTATGGTTGCCGGAAACCAGCCGAGAATAACTACAAACATATTGAAGGGCGTAAGGACGCTTACGTCAAATATCGTGATGGAAATGGGCTATGCCGCAGAATTGCATCGCGGTGCGTTGATAGGTACAGGGGTTGTGCTGTTTGTGTTTATACTGCTGCTCAACATTTCTTTCAGCGTTATATCGAACAAAAGGAGCAAATAAGCCATGAAACAAAAATTGAAAACCTATAAAAAACATCCGGTGTCGTTTTTGTTTTTTTTGCTGGTTAGCCTTGCGGCATTGATTACGGTTGCCATATTTGTCTGCCTTGTTGGATACATTATCATAAGAGGGATTCCATACCTTAAACCAAGCCTTTTTGCGCTTGAATATACGAGCGAAAATGTGTCTGTCACTCCCGCTATAATAACTACTCTTTACATGATTGCTTTTTCGCTTATAATTGCCGTTCCGTTTGGAATTTTCTGCGCAATTTATCTTGTGGAATACGCAAAAAAGGGGAATAGGCTTGTAAAGGCAATAAGGGTGACGACCGAAACGCTTTCGGGGATTCCGTCAATTGTTTACGGCCTTTTTGGAATGCTGTTTTTTGTGACTCAGCTTAAATGGGGCTATTCGCTTATTGCAGGAGCCTTTACCCTTGCAATTATGATACTTCCGCTTATAATAAGATCAACGGAGGAAGCTTTAAAGGCGGTTGATGATAGCTATCGCGAAGGTTCTTTCGGACTTGGCGCTGGAAAATTGCGCACGGTTTTTAAAATTGTCCTGCCGAGCGCCATGCCGGGAATTCTTGCAGGGATAATCCTTGCAATAGGGCGTGTGATAGGGGAAAGTGCAGCGTTGATTTATACGGCGGGAACCGTTGCAAAAATTCCCAAAAGTGTTTTTGAATCAGGAAGAACTCTTGCCATACACATGTATGCATTGTCAAGCGAAGGCTTGCATACAAATGAAGCAAATGCGACTGCGATTGTACTTTTAATTATAGTGTTTGCAATAAATGGAATAGCTTCAATGATTGCAAAAAGACTGCAAAAAGGCAGAGGGGCATAACCCATCTTACGGAAAGGTATGAAATCAAATGAGTGTTAAATTTGAAATAAAGAACCTTGATTTGTATTACAGTGATTTCCATGCTTTAAAAAATATAAATTTAAGCTTGGGAGAAAATGAAATTTCCGCTTTTATCGGGCCTTCCGGCTGCGGAAAATCAACACTTTTAAAGACTCTCAACCGAATGAACGACCTTGTTGAGGGCTGCAAAATAACGGGAAACGTATATCTTGACGGCATTGACATATATAAGGATATGGAAATTACAACTTTGAGAAAAAATGTGGGCATGGTTTTTCAAAAGCCCAATCCGTTTCCAATGAGCATTTATGATAATATAGCCTATGGCCCGAGAACGCACGGCATAAAAAAGCGCTCCCATCTTGATGAAATTGTTGAGGAAAGTTTAAGACTTGCTTCAATTTGGGATGAAGTAAAGGATAGGCTTAAAAAATCGGCGCTTGGTCTTTCCGGCGGGCAGCAGCAAAGGCTTTGCATAGCAAGGGCGCTTGCGGTAAAACCTGAAGTTATACTTATGGATGAGCCTACTTCCGCACTTGACCCTATTTCTACGATGAAAATCGAGGAGCTCACTCTTGAATTAAAGGATAAATATACTATAATAATAGTTACACATAATATGCAGCAGGCAACGAGAATTTCAAACAAAACCGCATTTTTCCTCCATGGCGAAATAGTTGAGTTCGGAGATACCGAAAAAATATTTTCCATGCCGCAGGACAAAAGGACGGAAGATTATATTACCGGGAGGTTTGGTTAATTTATGCGCAATCATTTTGACTCACAGCTTCAGGAACTCAATCTTGACCTTATTAAAATGGGCGGCGCCATTGAGGAAGCAATTATAAAGGCAGTAGATGCTTTGCTAAAACGCGATCCGGTGCTTGCGAGCGAGGCAATTGATTTTGATGCCGTTATCGATGATATGGAAAGGGCGATTGAGCGCCGCTGCTTAAAACTTTTGCTTCAGCAGCAGCCTGTTGCAAGCGATTTGAGAAGAATTTCTTCCGCTCTTAAAATGATTACTGACATGGAAAGAATAGGCGACCATGCGGCAGATATTTCTGAGATAACCAAAAGGCTTGCGGGAGATGATTATTTTTACGAATTGAAATACATCCCACAAATGGCGGAGGCCACTATAAAAATGGTAAATGATGCAATAGACGCATATGTAAATAATGACAAAGATCTTGCTCAAGCAGTGATAAAAGAAGACGATACTGTGGATGGCCTTTTTGATTCGGTTAAAAACAACCTTATTGAATGGGTTGGGCACAACAGACATTGTGGCGAGCAGGCAATAGATTTGATAATGATTGCAAAATATTTTGAAAGAATAGGCGACCATGCAGTAAATATAGCTGAATGGGTAATTTTCTCAATTACAGGAGTGCACAAAAACGCTCCTATTTTATAAAATATTAAAAAAGGGGAAAATAAGATGCCACTCATATATTGTGTTGAAGATGATGAAGGAATAAGTGAACTTATACTTTGCGCCCTTAAATCCGGAGGATATGACGCGGTTGCCTTTGACACCCCGCAAAAATTTTTTGAAAAGATGAAAAAGCAGACTCCGTCGCTTGTGTTGCTTGATATTATGCTTCCGGGGGAGGACGGGATAAGCGTTTTGAAAAAAATCCGTTCTGATGTGCAGTATAGAAACATTCCGGTCATAATGCTTACCGCAAAGTCTTCGGAGGTGGATAAGGTCGTTGGACTTGAGAGCGGCGCTGATGATTTTATAACAAAACCTTTTGGCATTATGGAACTGCTTTCAAGGATAAAGGCCGTATTGCGTCGCGTCGGGCAATCTGAGCAGCAGACAGAGCCTGTTCTCAGGTACGAAGGGCTTGAGGTAAATTGCTTGAAGCGTCAGGTGACTTTTAATGATAAGCCTGTTGAACTTACTTTTAAGGAATTTGAACTTCTTGCTTTCCTTTTAAAGAATGTTGGCATAGTTTTGTCGCGTGACAAAATAGTTGAAAAAGTATGGGGTTATGACTTTGAGGGCGAAAGCCGCACAGTTGATATGCATATAAAGACTTTGAGGCAAAAGCTTGAAGAAGCCGGCTGTGTGGATTACATAAAGACCGTCCGCGGAGTGGGCTATAAAATATAAGGGGTGGCACGAATTGAAAAAAAGAATATTCGTGGTTCTGACGTCAGTACTTATGTCGTCAATAATAATTCTTTGCCTGTCATCAACTTTGATTTATTATAATTTTTATAAAATCCAGTCTGAAAACGGCATAAAAGCACTTGCCACTCTTTTTGTAAATACTGGATTTGACCCGGAAAAACTGGATACGAATTTGATTAAGGGTATTCCTTATGAAGTAAGAATTACTTTGATAGACAGTGAAGGAAATGTTGATTTTGACACGAGAAAAAATCTAAAATTTGAAAACCACCTTAACCGCGAGGAAGTTAAAGAGGCCTTTGCATCAGGCGCCGGCGAAGCCACAAGGAAGAGCGATACACTTGGAAAAGACGCTTATTATTATGCAATAAAGTATAAGGGCTATGTAATAAGGTTTTCAAGGGAATTCAACAATATTTCCTCGGTTTTTGTATCGGTAGTGCCATATGTGGTAGTCATTGCATTTGTGCTTATAGTGGCTTCTACGGTGATAGCTTCAAAGCTTTCTGAAAGCCTTATAAAACCTGTAAATACTCTTGTTGAAAGCTTAAATGGATTAAAGCAAAATCAGAAGGCATCAGATATGCCTGAAGTCGAGTACGATGAGCTCCGCCCAATTGCAAGGACGATTAAAGAGCTTTCGAGCGAACTATGGGGATATATATCAAGCCTTAAAGAAGAAAAGGAAACAATCAGCCTTATCACTGAAAATATGGTTGAGGGGATGATTTTGCTTGACAATTACCTTAATATCCTTTCCGTAAATAAAAGTGCGATAAATATATTGAACCATGAGTTCGTGCTTGATAAAACAAAAAACATACTTCAGCTTACAAGAAACAGCGAAATAATTTCGGCAATAGAAGCTGTAAAATCAAACAAAAGCCCTTCTTCAAGCACGATTATGACTACAACTGCAAACGGGCAAAAGCATTATAAGGTTTTTGTAAACCAAGCAAAATCGCATAATTGTGTTTGCGGAATAATAGTCCTTATTGTGGATGTGACCGAATCAATAAAGGTTGAGGAGATAAGGCGTGACTTTGCCGCAAATGTTTCACATGAGCTAAAAACGCCGCTGACTACGATAAAAGGCTTTGGAGAAATGCTTTCAGCCGGAATTATAACTGATAGGTCGGATATATCAAGGTACGGGTCAACTATTTGTAGGGAGGCAGAAAGACTTATACTTCTCATAAATGATATAATAAGGCTTTCTGAAATAGAGGAAGCGGGAAATGCCAAGGAGAAAACCCCCGTAGACCTTTTGGAATGTGTTGAGGAAGCTAAAAATGTACTGCAAAAGGTTGCCGATGAAAAAGGCGTTTCAATTGAAATTGAAGGCGAAAGTGCCGTCATAATGGGGAATAAGAGCTACCTTAACGAGCTTGTTTTAAACCTTGCCGACAATGCCATAAAGTACAATAACATCGATGGCCATGTCTGGATATCGGTTAAAAATTTTAATTCCAAAGTGGAGCTTATTGTAAAGGACGACGGCATAGGCATTTCAAATGAGCATCAGGAGCGTATCTTTGAACGCTTTTACAGGGTTGACAAAAGCCGTTCAAAACAAACTGGCGGAACCGGACTTGGGCTTTCAATCGTAAAGCATATAGTTAATTTCCATAATGGAACTATTTCACTAAAAAGTGAAGAAGGAGCAGGTACTGAAATAACGGTTTCTTTGCCTAAATAAAAAAAGAAAAAATCCGGTGCAGATTGTTTTGCGCCGGATTTTTTCTTACAATAAATTATTCTTTTAAACTTTGATAAATTTTTGATAAATTTTCGCTCATGCGTTCAAGATAGGTTTTATCGTCTTCGTTGTTTTCAATGGTGTAAATAGTTTCGACTTTTGCTCCGACTTCGTTTGCAAGAGTTTTTGAAACATCCGGACTTGCCATTTCTTCGGCAAAGATTGTTTTTACGTTATTTTCTTTGCAGTAATTTACAAGGTTTGCAAGTTGTTTGGGGCTTGGTTCGCCTTCGGCAAAAATATCGCTTACGCTGTTTTGGGAAAGTCCAAAATCACGGCATAAATAACCAAAGGCCGCGTGACCGGTAACAAAATTTTTGTTTTGCACGCTTTCAAATTTTTCTTTGTATTCATTATAAAGCTCTTCAAGCTGATTTTTGAATTCGCTGAAATTTTTTTCATAATAATCTTTATTTGCGGGGTCTGCTTTGACGAGAGCTTCTTTAATGTTTAAAGCTTCTGTTTGTGCGCCCTTTAAACTTAGCCATAGATGAGGGTCATATTTTCCGTGATGTTCTTCATCAGTTTCATTTGCGGAAGTTTCTGTTTCAATTAAATCTGCCCCGTCGGAGGCGCATACGGCAATTAAATCCTTGTTGTTTGCGGAGCTTATTGCATCCTCCGCCCAAGAATCCATTTCAAGCCCGTTGTATATGAATATTTTTGCATCGTTGATTGCTTTTATGTCTTGCGGCTTTGGCTCAAAATCATGGGCCTCCATGCCATCTGGGATAATGGTTGAAATTTCAACCTTTTCTTTGCCGACAGCTTGGGCAAATTCTTTTAGGGCATTAAAAGTAGCCGATATTTTTATTTTGCTTTCGTTTGATTGATTTTCTGCATTTTTATTGCTTGTGCAGCCGGAAAAAGATAACGCTAAAATGGCGCAAGAAAGCAAAATGCTTATTTTCTTTAACATTTTATAAACCTCCGAAAAATAAAAAATACTTGCAAATGCAAATGATTTGCATTATTATTATAAAATAGGTGCATAAAATTGTCAAGTGCAAATGCGAATTATTTGCATTTAAATTTGGGGGATTTTAAAATAATGGTTAAGGCAGAAAATTTATCATTTTCGTATAATGGCTTGCCGCCGTTTATACTTGATGATATAAATTTGGAAATAAAGGACGGAGAGTATGTTTCTGTAATGGGAGAAAACGGCTGCGGCAAAACAACTTTAATGAAACTTATTCTTAAATTTATAAAACCAACCGGAGGGAAAATAATCTGCTCGGCAAAAAGAATAGGATATGTTCCGCAAAGGAATGATTTTTCAAATTCGGGATTTCCCATCACGGTTTATGAGGCTTTGAATTCTTACCGCAAGCTTTTAAAAATTAAGGATAAAAATGAGGTCGTAAAGAATTTGGAATTGGTAGGGATGACTGATTTTGCCGGCGCTTTAATGGGAACACTTTCCGGAGGTCAGAGCCAAAAAGTGCTTATTGCAAGGGCGATTATGGGAGAGCCGGATTTGTTGGTTCTGGACGAGCCTTCCACTGGTGTTGATATAAATAGCCAAAAGGAGATTTATGGGTTTTTAAAGAAAATAAATAAGGAAAAAGGAATTACTGTGGTTTCTGTTGAGCATAACCTTGAAGCTGCGGTTTCAAATTCCACTCAAATTTATCATCTTGCCGGTGGTAAAGGGCATCTTTGCACGCCGGAACAGTATGCAAAGGAATTTTTGAAAAGCAAATGAAAGGGGATGCAGTATGCTTGATTATTCTTTTATGCAAAACGCAATAGTCGTTTGCGTATTTATTTCAATTTTATGCCCTTGCATAGGGATTTTTCTGGTGTTAAGACGCTATTCTATGATAGGCGATACGCTTTCACACGCTTCTCTTGCCGGAGTTGCAATGGGCCTTATGGTAAATCAAAATCCCGTGCTTGGCGCATTTGTTTTTACATCCATTTGCGGCGCGCTAATAGAGTTTTTGCGTACTTACTTTAAAAAATATACTGACTTGATACTTTCCATAGTGCTTTCTTTAAGCGTGGGGATTGCAATTACTATCATCAGTTCAGGGAAAATCCATGCAAATGCGGATTCGTTTATGTTTGGAAGCATATTGACTGTTACGCAGCTTGATATGTTTATGGTAATCGGATTAAGCCTTCTTTCGGTGCTTGCTTTGATTTTTTTGTACAATCAAATGCTTTATATTGCTTATGATGAAGAAGCTGCAAAAATAGCCGGAGTAAAAGTAAGGCTTATAAATTATGTTTTTTCAATTCTTGTTGCTTCTGCCGTATCGGTTTCAATAAGGATAGTGGGAGTTCTGGTGCTTAGTTCAATGATAGCCCTTCCGGTAGCAACCGCATTGCAGCTTGGCAAGGGCTTTAAAGCCACACTTGTGTTTTCGATTGTTTTCAGCATGGTGGATATAATGCTCGGACTATTTTTGTCTTATTATCTTAATGTTGCTCCGGGAGGGTTTACGGCCCTTGTTTGCGTTGCGGTTTTAATTTTGGTTTTAATTTTTAAAAGGTTTTTAAGAGCCAGAAATTGATTTTTTATTTATCAATGCTTATTCAATAAATGTAAACATTTTTTAATTTGCGCATAGCTTTTGTAGATTGTATACAAAAACTATGCGTATTTTTCTATCATTTAGCTATTTTTTTAAAAACCCCTTGAAATATTGATGGGTATTCGTTATAATGTAAACATGCTTTTGGTAACGTTTCCGGTAACGTTATCAAAACTGCCGTGCTTTTATGATGGAAATATGCTTGTATTGAATTGCTTTGCTTTAAAGTGATATAATGAAAATAAAGGCATATTGCAAAAAAAGCAAACGAAATGGGGTTTGGCAATGACTATTAAGGATATCGCACGGCTTTCCGGTTATGGAGTCAGTACTGTTTCCAGGGCGCTTAATGGGCATCCGGACGTTAATGAAGAAACAAGGGAAAAAATAAAAAGTATTGTAAGACAATATAAATTTGTCCCCAACTCAAACGCAAGACAATTAAAGCAAAGCATAAGCAAAAGCATACTTGTAATGGTTAAGGGAACATTCAACCTTTTCTTTGCCCCAATAATTGAATATATGCAAAGTCAAACCGATAAGGTCGGATATAGCTGCATAGTTCATTATCTTAATGAGGACGATGACGAGGTAAAGCTTGCAGAACGCTTTTGCAGGGAACAAAAACCGGTTGGAATTGTCTTTCTTGGAATAAACATAGAACCGTTTAAAAAAAGCATTAGGCTTATAAATGTTCCATGCGTGCTTAGCACCACATATGGCGGAGAAATAGAAGGGGATAAAATTTCAAGCGTAAGCATTGATGATGTAAGCTGCGGAAAAATGGCGGTGGATTATCTTTTTGACTGCGGGCATAAAAAGATAGGAGTTTTAAGCGGAAGTTTCAATATATCATATACAAGCGCCTTGCGATTTAAGGGCTGCCAAAGAAGCTTTGAGGAACATGGAGCAAAATTTGACGAATCTGTATATGAAACCTGCGCCTTTTCGTTTTCGTCGGCTTATGAAGCGGCAAATGCTTTGCTTAAAAAAAATCCTGATATTACTGCAATATTTGCAATGTCGGATACTATGGCAATAGGGGCCGCAAGGGCAATTGCCGATATGGGCAAAAATGTTCCGGACGATATTTCTATAATAGGCTTTGACGGTACTGAAATGGCACAGTACTACAATCCCAAAATAACAACAATACGACAGCCTGCTACAAAAATTGCCGAGCTTAGCATAAAACAGCTTTTGGATATGGTTGACGGAAGGGGCGAACCTAAGCATACACTTTTAACCGGCGAGCTTATAGAGGGGGAATCGGTTAAAAAAATAAATTAAAATGACAAAACAGCAGAAAGAGGGTATGTAAAATGCGTTCAAGCGGCATTTTAATGCATATATCAAGCTTGCCATCACCATATGGAATAGGTACAATGGGAAGGGCGGCCTATGATTTTGTTGATTTTCTTGAAAAGGCCGGACAGAAGCTGTGGCAGATTCTTCCGATACATCCTACAAGCTATGGTGATTCACCATATCAATCATTTTCGGTTTTTGCCGGAAACCCTTATTTTATTGACCTTGATATGTTAAAGGATGAGAGTTTGCTTGAAAAATCCGATTACGCCAATATAAAATGGGGAACAAAGGCAACATATGTTGATTATGCAACTATTTACGAGCATAGGTTTGATGTGTTGAGGAAAGCTTTTGAAGCTTTTCAAAAATCCATGCCTAAGCAGTATGAAAATTTTAAGAAGGAAAAGGCCTATTGGCTTGACGATTATGCCCTTTACATGGCGCTTAAATTTAAAAACGGCGGAAAGGCTTGGAGCCTGTGGGATGAGGAAATAAAGCTAAGGAAAAACATTGAAAAATATAAGAAACAGCTTTTTGAAGATATAGAATATTGGAAGTTTATACAATTTAAATTTTTTGAACAGTGGGAAAAATTAAAATCTTATGCAAATAAAAAGGGCATAAAAATAATCGGCGATATTCCGATTTATGTCGCATATGACAGCGTTGATGTCTGGGTAAATCCGGAACTTTTTACGCTTGATGAAAATCTTGACCTCGTTGAGGTTGCCGGTTGTCCGCCTGATGCTTTTGCCGTTACCGGACAGCTTTGGGGAAATCCTATTTACAACTGGGAACTTATGAAGAAAGACGGCTATTCATGGTGGGTTAAAAGAATGAAAGCTACGGCTGAAATGTATGACGTTATAAGAATTGACCATTTCAGGGGATTTGACAGCTATTATTCAATTCCCGCAAGCCATAAGACTGCCGAGCATGGAGAGTGGAAACAGGGGCCCGGAATAGAGCTTTTTAAGACGTTAAATGAAAAAATAGGGCAAAAGGAAATTATTGCTGAAAATTTAGGGTTTTTAACTCCATCCGTACATAAACTTTTGGAAGAAGCAGGCTATCCGGGAATGAAAATTTTACAGTTCGGATTTGACCCTGCCGGAGACAGCGAATATCTTCCGCATAATTATGAGAGGAACTGTGTTGTCTATACGGGAACCCATGACAATGAACCTGCAGAAGGCTGGCGCAAAAAAGCTTCCAAAGAAGAATTGCGTTTTTGCCGCAAATATCTTGCAATGGGAAACAGGAATTTTTCATGGGAATTTATCCGCGGAATATGGGCCAGCGTTGCAGATATGGCAATTGCTCAAATGCAGGATTTCCTTGGGCTTGACAGCAGGGCAAGGATGAATGTCCCGTCGACGATAGGTACAAATTGGCGGTGGAGGGCAAAAAAATCAGATTTTACTGATTCGCTTGCTTTAAAAATAAGGGAAATGACAAAGCTTTATGGCAGATAATTAAAAAATAAAGGGTAAGGTTTTATTTGCGGCAAATCAGAAACGTTTCCAGTAACGTTATCGGTAACGTTGTATATAACCTCATGGAGGTTTATATAAAAAATTTCAATTTTTGGGAGGATTATTATGAAGAAAACTTTGGCAATGGTTATGGGCTTGTTGCTTACGGCAGGAGCTCTTGCCGGATGCGGTTCGGGAAATACTTCAAGCTCAGGCGATGCTTCATCTTCAAAGGCTGAAAATTCATCTTCGAGCAAGGCTTCCGGAGAAACTGTAACATTGAAGGTTTGGGGAGCTCAAGAAGACCAGGAAATGCTTGCAAAAATGGTTGAGGACTTTAAGAAAGCAAATCCGGATAAGACATATGATATTTCGTTTGGAGTTGTGAGCGAAGCAGATGCAAAAAGCGAGGTTTTGAAAGACGTTTCCGCCGCTGCCGACGTTTTTGCATTCAGCAGCGACCAGCTTGCAGAACTTCAATCCGCAGGAGCACTTTACCGCGTAACTAAGAATAAGGATGCAATAGTTTCGGCAAATTCTGAGGAATCCATTGCCGCTGCAACTGTTGACGGGGAACTTTACGCATATCCTTCTTCGGCAGATACATATTTCATGTACTATGATAAGAGCAAATATACTGAAGATGAAGTTAAATCTCTTGATACCATGCTTGCAAAAGATTTGGGGGCTGGTGTTACAAACTTCTCAATGGATATTGACAACGGCTGGTACAATGCTGGATTTTTCTTTGCAACGGGATGCAAGCTTTTCGGAGATGACGGAAAGGACCCCACAAAGTGCGATTTCAACAGCGATAGAGGATATCTTGCAGCCGAATACCTTATGAATCTTGCTTCTAATCCTAAATTTGCAAATCAGGATGACGGACAGCTTAAAACTGCTTTCCAATCTGGTACACTTGGAGCTACAATTTCCGGAACATGGAACGCTTCCGACATTAAGTCATATCTTGGCGATAATTATGGAGCAGCAAAGCTTCCTACAATCAAGCTTTCAAACGGCGAGGAAGTTCAACTTGGAAGCATGGCAAACTTTAAGCTTTATGGTGTAAACGCCCAGACAAAATTCCCTGTTGATGCAATGGCTCTTGCCGAATTCCTTACGAACAAGGATTGCCAGAAGATCAGGTTTGAAACAAGAAGCTTTGCTCCGACAAACAAGGAACTTGCCGCAGACAAGGCAACCCTTTCTGCAAATCCTGCAATAGCTGCAATGACTGAACAGCTTCAATATGCAACCCTTCAAACCTCGATTCCTCAGATGGGCAATTTCTGGAGCCCTGCTGAAGCTTTTGGCGCAGGACTTATGGATAAAACAATAACAAAGGACAATTTAAAGCAAAAGCTTGATGACTTTGTAAACTCTGTTCTTTCTTCGCTTTCATAATTTTAATTGCCGGATAGTCCTTTTAGGAGCTCCCGCAATAGACTTCACTTGCGGGAGCTCTTTTAAGCCGGTTTTGGTAAGTTTAAAGCCGGTTTAAAAGAAATGTTTAAATGCAACGGATTATCCGGCGTAAAAGTTTTTATTTTAAGGAGTGGGTAAAATGTCCGACAGCGGAAGATATATGATGATGTCTTGGTATGAAAAGATTTATTATACGCTGAAAAGATTTTTTAAAGGCTTGTTTTGCGGGATAGCCGACTTTTTCAAAGGTATTCCAAATGCAGTAGTTTCCTTTTTTAAAGCTGTTGGCAGAGGCTTGCTTTTTCTTGTGAAAAGCTTTACAAATGGTGATGTGCTTACAAAGTTATCATTTGTACTTATGGGAAGCTCAAACCTTTTCCGCGGACAGATTGTAAAAGGATTTTTATATCTGATTTTTGAGATTGCTTATGTAATTTATATGGTGCTTACAGGAGCGTCGGCAATTGCCGGACTTAAAACGCTTGGAACCAAAAAGCAAGGTTGGGTTTTTGATGAAAAGCAAGGCATAGACATAATGCAGCAAGGCGACAATTCAATGCTTATGCTTCTTTTCGGAGTATTTGCGGTATTTGTTACAGCAGCATTTGTTATAGTTTATATTTCAAATATAAAATCCGCCGTAAAGGCTGAAGAGATTAAAAAATCAGGCAAAAAGCTTCCCGGATTTGTTGAGGATGTAAAGAATTATTTTGACGGAAATTTTCATAAGACCATACTTTCACTTCCTATTTTGGGAGTGCTGACATTTACCGTGCTTCCGCTTGTCTTTATGATTTTGATAGCGTTTACAAATTATGACAGCAAGCATCAGCCCCCGGGAAATCTTTTTACTTGGATAGGGCTTGACAATTTCAAGGTAATGCTTTCTTCCGGCGGAGCGCTTTCAAGGACATTTTGGCCTGTACTTGGCTGGACGCTTATATGGGCTGTTTTTGCAACATTTTTGAATTACATTTTCGGAATGCTTCTTGCAATGCTTATAAATAAGAAAGAAATTAAATTCAAGGGACTTTTCCGTACAATTTTTGTGCTTTCGATTGCTATTCCGCAGTTTGTTTCTTTGCTTATAATGAGGAATATGCTTAACGACCAGGGCGCCGTAAATGTGCTTTTAAAAAATTTAGGACTTATAGACTCATACATACCGTTTTTAAGTGATGCAAACACGGCAAGAATAACAATAATAATCATAAACCTTTGGATAGGCATACCTTATTCAATGCTTATAACAACGGGCATTTTGCAGAATATACCCGGGTATCTTTATGAATCCGCAACAATAGACGGAGCGTCTTCATTTACGATGTTTTTCAAGATAACGCTTCCATATGTTATTTTTGTTACGACACCGTATCTCATTACACAGTTTATAGGAAATTTAAACAACTTTAACGTAATTTACCTTCTTTCCGGAGGCGGACCAAGCAGCCTTGATTATTACCAAGCCGGAAAAACCGACCTTCTTGTTACATGGCTTTATAAGCTTACCGTAAACAGCAAGGATTATTCTTACGCATCGACGATAGGAATTCTTGTATTTGTAATTTCCGCAGTATTGTCGCTGTTGACGTATAGAAATACCGGCTCATATAAAAACGAGGAGGATTTTCAATGATTAGCTCCGATTTTTCTTTGGGCAAAAGCAATAAATCCTATAAACGCTCTAAAATGATAGGCACAGTTTTTGCCTATATAATTCTCATACTGCTTTCAATTATTTGGCTCATCCCTATTTTGTGGGTAATCTTAACTTCTTTCAGGGCCGAGCAGGGTTCATTTACGCCATATTTTTGGCCAAAGGGATTTACCTTGCAAAATTATGAAAAACTCTTTACCGAAACAAAGCAATTTTACTTTTTGCGCTGGTTTGGCAATACATTTTTTGTCGCTGTATGTTCTTGCGTGCTTTCAACATTTTTTGTGCTTTGCGTTTCGTATGCTATGTCAAGGCTAAGGTTTAAAATGAGAAAGCCGCTTATGAACATTGCCCTGATACTTGGAATGTTCCCGGGATTTATGTCGATGATAGCCGTTTATTATATCCTTAAAGGATTTGGCATAACCCAGTCGCTTGCGGCACTTATACTTGTTTATTCCGGTGGGGCAGGACTTGGATTTTATATCGCAAAGGGATTTTTTGATACCATTCCCAAAACCCTCGACGAAGCGGCATACCTTGATGGCGCGACAAAGGCGATGGTCTTTTGGAAGATTACAATTCCTCTTTCAAAGCCGATAATCGTGTACACGATTTTAACCTCTTTTTTGGCACCTTGGGCAGACTATATTTTTGCAAGCGTTATAATGGGTGATAATTATGCAAATTATACGGTTGCATTAGGATTGTTTAAAATGCTTGAAAGGGAATTCATCCATACTTATTATACAAGATTTGCCGCAGGAGCCGTACTTGTTTCTATTCCAATCGCCGCACTTTTCATAGCAACTCAAAAGTTTTATGTTTCCGGAATTACCGGTGGTTCTGATAAGTAATAATTTTTGATGGGCAATTAAAAGGGGAGGGTGTTTGTTTTGGTTAAAAAGCTTAAAATATCCGCGATTCTTGTTGTTTTGGCATTTTTGTTTTCGGCGTGTTCGCAAAACGGCTCAAAAACTGCTGATGACGGATATAAATACAACCATGAGCTGAGCATAATAGATGACAATTACCGTACATATTACGAAGTATTTGTTTATTCTTTTTGCGACAGCAATGGCGATGGCATAGGCGATTTAAATGGCCTTGCATCAAAGCTCGATTATATAAGCGATATGGGCTTTAACGGGATATGGCTTATGCCGATAATGCCCTCCACCACCTATCATAAGTACGATGTGATTGATTATTATTCCATTGATAAGCAATACGGCACGCTTGATGATTTCAAGCATCTTATTGAAGAATGCAATAAAAGAGGGATAAAGGTAATAATCGACCTTGTTCTTAATCATACCTCAACGCAAAACGAATGGTTCAAGTCCGCGGTTTCGGCGCTTGAAAAAGGGCAGGACAGCAAGTACATAGGCTGGTATAATTTTCAGCAAGGCAAGCCTGCAAGCAGCTCATGGTATAAAGCTGGAAACAGCGACTGGTACTATGAGGCGAAATTTTGGGAAGAAATGCCGGACTTAAATCTTGGCAATGAAGAACTCAGAGCTGAAATCGAAAAAATTGCAAAATTTTGGCTTGACCTTGGCGTAGGAGGATTCAGGCTTGACGCCGCAAAGGAATATTATAGCGGAAGTGCGGAAAAAAATATAGAAGTTTTAAAATGGTTTACTGATTATTGCAAGAGCGTGAAAAAGGATTGCTACCTTGTTGCTGAGGTTTGGGATGGATTTTCCACTTTCAGCAAATATTATCAAAGTGGTATTGACAGTCTTTTTAACTTTTCGTTTGGACAGGCGAGCGGCAAAATTGCAACAACCTTGAATATGGCCGGCAGCACTAATTCCGCAAAGTCATATGCGGATGCGCTTTGCCTTGCACAAAAGACATTTTTGTCTTACAATCCGAATGCAATCGATGCGCCGTTTTTTACAAACCATGACACAGGCAGGGCGGCTGGGTATTTTTCTTATAATGCCGATAAAATAAAGCTTGCATGGGGAATGAATCTTACCATGAGCGGCAGCGCATTTGTTTATTACGGCGAGGAAATAGGCATGACCGGCAGCGGAAAAGATGAAAACAAGCGTGCTCCGATGTTTTGGTCAAATTCCAATAAAGATGGAATTACAAATCCTCCGCCGAGTATGGAAACACAGGAAAACCATTTTGCCCCCGTTGACGAGCAGCTTAAGGATAAAACTTCAATTTTAAACTATGTAAAGCGTGCTATAAGACTTAGAAACGAAAATCCGGAGCTTGCAAGGGGAATTTTGACTAATATTCCATTAAATGACGAAGAAACCTGTGCAGTTTTAAAGACTTATAACAATAGCAGCATTATAGTGGTTTATAACCTTTCCGAGAGCGAAAAACAGGTTTCTGTTAAAAAATCGGATTTTGCTTATGAAGGGATAAGGGGATACCTTTCCGTAAATTTGGAAGAGCCAAAGCTTGACGGTGAAACTCTTACAATGCCCGCATATTCGATTGTAATACTTAAATAACATGAATATTTTATCAGCTTTTAGGGAAAATAATCCCGAGGTGATGAAATGGCGAAGGCTGGAATGCGCAGGCCCGATCCGAAAGATCCGCATGGAACGGAAAGCAACCATAAAATGAAGATTCCCAAGAATGAAGTTGAACCCGTTCCGGAAATCCAAGGCAAGGCTAAGCGCACCAAGGAAAAAGCATAAAAAACTCCCTGGGATTTTTAAATAAAAAATTCCAGGGAGTTTTATTGTAGCTATTTAAGATAAAAGCAAGCCTTTGCTTTTTACAAAATAAAAAATGTTATTGCTTTCCTGTTTCGAGCTTTCCTTGCGAGAGAGCCACAAGATAAGCGTTTATAAAGCCGTCGATTTCACCGTCCATAACGGCATCTATGTTTCCGCTTTCAAATCCTGTGCGATGGTCTTTTGCAAGTGTGTATGGCATAAATACGTATGAGCGTATTTGTGCACCCCAAGCGATTTCCTTTTGCACGCCCTTTATATCTGAAATTTTGTCAAGATGCTCACGTTCTTTTATTTCAATCAGTTTTGAAATAAGCATCTTCATTGCATATTCCCTGTTTTGATGCTGGCTTCTTTGAGTTTGGCATGAAACCACGATTCCGGTGGGGATATGTGTAATTCTTATTGCCGACTCGGTTTTATTTACGTGCTGGCCTCCTGCACCGCTTGAACGGTAAGTGTCCACTTCCAAGTCTTCCGGACGTATATCAACATTGACGCTTTCGTCGATTTCGGGCATAACTTCAATGGAAGCAAATGAGGTATGCCTTCTTCCTGATGAATCAAACGGAGATATCCTGACGAGCCTGTGCACGCCATGCTCAGACTTTAAAAAGCCATAGGCATTTTCTCCCTCAATAAGTATTGAGGCGCTTTTAAGCCCTGCTTCTTCACCGTCAAGATAATCAAGAGTTTTAACTGAAAATCCATGCTTTTCAGCCCAGCGGGAGTACATTCTGTAAAGCATTTGCGCCCAGTCTTGCGCTTCTGTTCCGCCGGCCCCGGCATGGAAGGTAAGGATGGCGTTTTTGCTGTCATATTCTCCTGTTAAAAGGGTAGTAAGTTTTTGTGCTTCAAGTTCTTTTTTAAATTTTTCAGCATCATCTGAAATTTCCGGCAAGAGACTTTCGTCATTTTCTTCATTTGCAAGATCAATCATAGCAAGAAGATCGTCAAGCCTTGCGGAAAGTTTTTGAAAGTGTTCAACTTTTGTTTCAAGCTGGCGAATTCTTTGCATTATTTTTTGCGAATTTTCAAGGTCATCCCAAAAATTAGGCATTGATGCCCTGTCGTGCAGTTCGGTTATTTCGTCCTTGGCCTTTTCAATTTCAAGTACATTGTAAAGATTATCGAGTTCAGGCTTTAAATTTTCAAGTTCCAGCCTTAATTCTTCCAGTAAAAGCATTTAAAGCATTTTCCTCTCTTTTTTCATTGCTTTTAATATTATACATTATTTTCACGCGTTGTGCAAACATTTATTTTGTGATATAATGGAATAAGTATTAAAAACCTTTTTTTAGCATTGGAGGGACTTTATGTTTTATTTTATAGAAAACGGCAAACTGCATAGAGCAAACGAATTTGATTATGGAAACGATGAAAGGGATTACATAGGTGTTGTAACCTATGATAGGATTCTTTCTGCGGCTAAGGATTTGGGCATAAAAAATGGAGAGCATGCTTTTTTGAATAATGTTCCGCGTTTTGAAAGCCATGAAGGCTTTGATTTTTTTTGCGTGCGTATTATGAGCTTTGCTGATGTCCTTGGGAAATTTGATACTATTCATATATATTTTAGCAATAAATTGCTGCTTTTTATAGGCGAAAATCCTTCGGAGGTTGAAAAAATAATTGACGCAATAATTGAGGATGATATTAGCGACCTTAATTTCGGCCGAGTGCTTTGTTCGTTTTTTGACAGGCTTACCGAAAAAGACATTGACTTTCTTGAACGCATTGAAGATGAAATTTCAGAGCTTGAAGCATCACTTATAACGACCGATAAGCGTGATTGCGCACAAAAGATAATTTATTTAAGAAAGAGGCTTATGGTGTTAAAGCAATATTATGAGCATCTTTTACGGATATTTGAAGGTATGCTTGAAAATGAGAATTCCATTCTTGATGAAAGAGTTTTAAAGGTTTTTAAAATACTTTCTGGCAGGATTGACAGGCTTTATCATAATGTACTTAATTTGAGGGATTACGTTACTCAAGTGAGGGAAGCATATCAAGCAGAAATAGATATAGGCCTTAACAGGACGATGAAATTTTTTACTGTTGTAACGACAATATTTTTTCCGCTGACGCTTATAACCGGCTGGTACGGCATGAATTTAAAAATGCCCGAGTATGATTGGAATTTTGGATATTTAATGGTTGTCGCAATAAGTATTTTGGTAGTTGTTGTTTCAATTTGGCTTTTTAAGAAGAATAAATGGTTTTGATAACCCCATCAATACCATAAGTATTCCTGTCGAAGCTTTTATAAAGAGTTTGCTGAATTATATAAAAAATCTGCCCTGCAGCTAATAAAGCCGCAGGGCAGAAAATTTTGTATTTTTTAATCTGCGAAATATTTAACGCCACTTTCAAAAATCCGTTGGTCTTTGTTTCCGTCGACATTTTTGCATATATCGACGCCTATGCGCTCGCTATGACCCATTTTTCCGAATACACGGCCGTCAGGGGAGGTTATGCCCTCAATTGCTTCAACCGAAGTGTTAGGATTAAAGCGTATGTCAAGCGTCGGATTTCCGTCAAAGTCCACATATTGTGTGGCAATCTGGCCGTTTTGAGCCATTTGCTCTATAAGCTCGGCGGATGCCACAAAACGTCCTTCTCCGTGAGAAATAGCAATCCTATGAATATCTCCGACATTTACTCCCATAAGCCAAGGGGATTTATTTGAAGCAATTCTTGTGTTTACCATCATTGATTGGTGACGCCCGATTGTATTGAAGGTTAACGTTGGAGAATTTTCATCCATGTCAACTATTTTTCCAAACGGAACAAGTCCAAGCTTTATAAGTGCTTGGAAACCGTTGCATATTCCGAGCATAAGCCCGTCGCGATTGTAAAGCAGCTCATGTACGGCATCCTTTACCCTTGGATTTCTAAAAAATGCCGTTATAAATTTTCCGCTTCCGTCAGGCTCGTCGCCGCCGCTGAATCCGCCGGGCAGCATGATTATCTGTGCTTGCTTTATTGCTTTTTCAATTTCCATAGCGGATTGTGAGATTTTTTGCGGCGAAAGGTTGTTTATAACGAAAACTTCCGGAATTGCTCCTGCTTTTTCAAATACTCTTGCAGTGTCATATTCGCAGTTCGTTCCGGGGAAAACCGGGATAAGCACTCTTGGCTTTGCAATTTTAACCGATGGCCTTGGCCAGCTTTGGGCCGCATAAGAAAACGTCTTTGCAGAAGTATTTTCTATTTTTATGTTGCATGGAAAAACTGCTTCAAGCCTGTTTTCCCAATTAAATTGCAGCGAATCCAGTGAAACCGAATAATTTATGCAGTCAATTTTATATTCGGGGATAGTAAAGCCTATTATTTCTTCGGAAGTGTCCTCATTTTTGTCAAGCTCCACAATAAAAGCTCCATAGCAAGGTGAGAACAGCAGCTTTTCATCAAGTTTTTTTGCGAACCTGAAACCTATCTTGTTGCCGAAAGCCATTTTAGCAATTCCTTCAGCCACTCCGCCGAAAGATATCGCCCAAACAGCCTTTGCTTTTCCGCTTTGAATAAGATTTTCGACCTTTTCAAAGCAGTTTTTTATACTGTTGAAATCAGGAAGATAATCATTTCCGTATTCCGGTTTTATGAATACAACCTTGCTTTCAGAACTTTTAAATTCCGGGGATATTATTTTACCACTTTTTGCTGTTGATACCGCAAAAGAAACAAGCGTGGGCGGAACATCTATGTTTTCAAATGTGCCGGACATAGAGTCTTTTCCGCCGATTGCTCCGCAGCCGAGCTCAAGCTGAGCCTTAAATGCTCCAAGTAAGGCCGCAAGTGGCTTGCCCCATCTTTTGGGATTGTTGTTTGTCCTTTCAAAATATTCCTGGAAGGTTAGCCAGCATTTTTTGTAACTTCCTCCGGCGGCAATAATTTTTGCAATAGATTCAATTACCGCAAGCATAGCTCCATGGTAAGGGCTTTTGTCGCTTAAATAAGGGTTGTAGCCCCATGCCATAAGCGAACAAGTTGAAGTTTCGCCGTGAAGCACCGGTATTTTTGCCGCCATTGCCTGAGTGGGAGTAAGCTGGTATTTTCCGCCAAAAGGCATAAGGACCGTTCCGGCGCCGATTGTTGAATCAAAACGTTCAACAAGTCCTTTTTGTGAGCATATATTAAGATTTGACATAAGCGAGAGCCAGTCTTCTTCGCAATCAGAGTAAAGAGGTTGCACTCCGGCGGCAGGAATTCCTATCTGTGCTTTCGCATGCTTTTCGGCTCCGTTTGAGTTTAAAAATTCTCTTGAAAGATTTACTATTTCCTTTCCGTTCCAAAGCATTTTAAGACGCGGCTCTTTGGTTACTACTGCAACAGGTGTTGCTTCAAGATTTTCGTTTTCGGCTTCTTTTATAAAACGCTCAACATTTTCCTCGCTTACCACAACTGCCATTCTTTCTTGGCTTTCGCTTATTGCAAGCTCCGTACCGTCAAGTCCCTCATACTTTTTAGGCACCTTGTCAAGGTCTATGATAAGTCCGTCCGTAAGCTCACCGATGGCAACCGAAACCCCTCCGGCGCCAAAATCATTGCAGCGCTTTATCATTGTGGTAACTTCCGGCTTTCTGAAAAGCCTTTGAAGCTTTCTTTCAACCGGAGCGTTTCCTTTTTGCACTTCTGCTCCGCAAAGGTCTATTGATGCGGCTGTGTGCGACTTTGATGAGCCTGTTGCGCCTCCGCAGCCGTCACGGCCTGTTCTTCCGCCAAGAAGTATGACTATATCCCCCGGATTAGGAACTTCTCTTATGACATTTTTTTGAGGAGCGGCACCAATTACCGCACCTATTTCCATTCTTTTTGCAATATATCCCGGATGGTATATTTCCGCCACATGACCGGTGGCAAGTCCTATTTGGTTTCCGTAAGAGCTGTATCCGTTTGCGGCGCCAACGGTTATTTTTCTTTGCGGCAGCTTGCCTTTGAGAGTATCCTCTATCGGCACAAGCGGGTTTGCGGCGCCGGTTACCCTCATTGCCTGATAAACGTATGAGCGGCCGGAAAGAGGGTCGCGTATTGCGCCTCCAAGACAGGTTGCTGCTCCTCCGAAAGGCTCTATTTCGGTAGGATGGTTGTGAGTTTCATTTTTAAACATGAGGAGCCAGTCCTCCTCATTGCCATCTACATCTACCTTTATCCTTACCGAGCAGGCATTTATTTCTTCGGATTCGTCCAAATCCTTTAAAAGCCCGTCTTTTTTAAGTTTTTTTGCGGCAATTGTCGCAAGGTCCATAAGGGTTATGGGCTTTGAGTCCCTTCCAAGTTCTTTGCGGACATCGATGTATTCATCATAGGTTTTTTTGATGTAATCCGATTCTATTTCAACATCGTCAATGTGAGTTCCAAATGTTGTATGGCGGCAATGGTCGGACCAATAGGTATCTATCATCCTTATTTCGGTTATTGTCGGATTGCGCTTTTCGGTGCGTTTGAAATAGTTTTGGCAGAATTTTATATCATCCAAATCCATGGCCAAGCCGTATTCTTTTATAAAGTTTTCAAGTCCTTTTTCGTCGAGCTTTATAAATCCGTCAAGCGTTTTTACTTTTGATGGGATTTCATACTCTATGTCAAGGCTTTCCACCGGTTCAAGCGAAGCCTCTCTGCTTTCAACTGGATTGATTAGATAAGCTTTGATGGAATCAAATTGTTCGTCGGTTATATCACCTTCAATGATGTAAACCCTTGCGTTTCTTATTTTGCATCTTTCTCCCTGTGTCAGGAGCTGTATGCACTGTTCGCACGAATCTGCGCGCTGGTCAAATTGCCCCGGAAGATATTCTATTGCAAAAATCCTTTGTCCGTCATTTGTTTTTGGCAAATCGGAATAAACGTAATCGACCGGTGGCTCGGAAAAAACAGTCGGTATGGCAAGCTTAAAATCTTCTTCGGAAAGTCCTTGCGCGTCATATCGATTTAAGATTCTGATGTTTTTAAGACCGTCAAGCCGCAGAGAGGTTTTAAGGTCAGAAAGCACAGCTTTTGCCTCAACCGCAAACTGTGGTTTTTTTTCAACGTAGATACGGAAAACAGGCATGGTTTAACGCTCCTTAAATTTGATTTTCATTAACTTTTTCACCGATGCAGAAATCTTTTTCAATCCCATTTATTTTAACATAAAAAATCTGTCCGCGCAAACTATTATCTCCCTTTTTTGTCGGAATTTTAATTAACGTGTAATTTGGGGCATGTCCCTGATGGAATTCTGTGCAATTTTCACGTTCAAAAAGCACCGGATAAATTTTGCCGATTTGCTTTTCAAGGTTTTGCTTCATACATTCGTCAGCCAACTGTGACATAAGCTTTGCCCTTTGTTTTTTTGTTTCTTCCGGTATTTGGTCGGGCCTTTTTGCGGCGGCAGTTCCTTTTCTTGCGGAATAGGGGAAGACATGGACCTTGTCAAAGCAAATCTTTTTTACAAATTCAAATGAGGCATTGAAATCCTCATCGGTTTCGCCAGGAAACCCAACCATTACGTCGGTCGTTATGGCGCAGTCTTCAAAATTTTCGCGCAGCTTGCAAACAAGCCTGTAAAATTCATCGGAAGTATATTTTCTGTTCATTTCTTTAAGCGTTTTGTCGCAGCCGCTTTGCAGTGAAAGGTGGAAATGCGGGCAAAGCTTTTTTTGAGCAGCAAGGCGTTTTATTTCATCATCCGTCATCATTTCAGGTTCAAGCGAGCCAAGCCGCACACGTTCTATCCCGTCAATTTTGCAGCATGCTTCTACTGCATCGGCGAGTGAAAGCCCGAATTCTTTTCCATAGAAAGAAAGGTTGATGCCGACGAGTACAAGCTCTTTATGTCCTGATTTTGCAAGTTGTGCTGCCTCATCGACAATGTCATCAATAGGCTTTGAACGTACTCTGCCCCTTGAATAAGGTATAATGCAATAGCTGCAAAATTGGTCGCATCCGTCCTGTATTTTCATAAATGCCCTTGTTTTGCCTTTGTATCCGATGTTTTTCATTGCTTCAAAGCTTTCGCCTTTAATATGGGGAGCGATTTGTACTATTTTTTCCTTGTCGAGCATATGCTTTTTAACGAGACTTGCAAGTTCCGAACGGTTTTTGGTGCCAATTACTATGTCTGCTTCGGATAGCTTTTTCGCCTCTTCTTCAAATGCCTGCGGGAAGCATCCGGTAAGAGCTATTGCCGCATGTGGATTTTCTCTGCGCAAGCGCCTTAATTCCTGTTTGATTTTTTTATCGCTTGCAGATGTCACCGTGCATGAGTTTATTATGAAAACATCCGCCTCGTTTTCGTGATTTGAAATTTCGAAACCTTCCCTGCTAAAAAGCTCTTTCATATTTTCTGTTTCGTAAAGATTGACCTTGCAGCCAAAGGTAATAAAATAAGCCTTTATCGTAATCATTCCTTTTGCATAGCATAATATCTATATTTTTTATAAACTTTATTGTACATTATACAATGTTTTGCGGTATTTATCAATTAACTATTGACTTAAAGCAGGAATGTGGTATATTATAAGTATAACCTTTATGGATATAATTACATTTATTCTTTGATTATGGGGGTTTTTTTATGAAAACTGTAAAAATCATGCTTGGTACAATCAATGATGTTAAAACTTTTGTAAACACTGTTGCTAAATACGATTTTGATGTTGATTTGGTTTCCGGAAGGTATGCCGTTGACGCAAAATCAATCATGGGAATTTTCAGCCTTGACCTTTCAAAGGCAATTGAACTTCAAGCACATACAGACTCCCCGGAAGCTTTCTTTGAAGAAATAAAGCAGTTTATAGTTGACTAAAATTTAAAAAAGAGCGTTGGAATTTGCCGTTCCGACGCTTTTTTGTTTTATTTTAAAGCTTTTCCGCATAAACTTATAAAAATCAGACAAGTATAAAATCGGAGGGGTTGTTTATGCGGATGGCAAAAAAGATGGCTGCATTTTTGGCGGCTTTGGCTTTGACGATTTTTTGCACCCTGCCGGCGATGGCTGACGGGGAAGAGGCAATATACGCCTCTACGGATATAAAAATAACCGGAGCCTCTGCATTGCTTATGGAGGCCTCAACGGGACAGGTGCTTTTTGAAAAACAGGCAAATGAAAAACTTCCGATAGGAACGCTTAATAAAATTATGACAGTTTTGCTTGTTGCCGAGGCAATAGATGACGGAAAACTTTCATTGTCTTCTCAAATTTCCGCAAGTTCAAAAGCAAGCAAAGCAAAGGGAGCAGTAATATGGCTTGAAGCAGGCGAAAAAATGTCGGTTGAGGATTTGCTTAAAGGCGTTATAATAGGAAATGCAAATGATGCAAGCATTGCCCTTGCCGAGGCGGTAAGCGGAACGGAAGAGGATTTTGTCGCAAGAATGAATCAAAGGGCAAAAGAACTTGGAATGTCAAATACGGTTTTTAAAAACTGTACGGGATATGATGAATCCGAACAATATTCGACTGCTTACGATGTTGCGCTTATGTCAAGGGAACTTGCAAAGCATAAAAATATGCATAGTTATATGAGCTGTTGGATGGATAATTTAAGAAACGGCGCAACTATGCTTGTAAATGCAAATAATCTTGTAAAAAGCTATGATGGGATAATAGGCATAAAGGCAGGATATAGCGATGCGGCCAAAAACTGCATTTCTGCCGCAGCTGAAAGGAACGGCACAACATATATTGCCGTTGTTTTGGGATGTGCGGATAAGGATGCAAGGTTTTCGGAAGCAAAGGGGCTTATGAATGTCGGCTTTGCAAATTACCAGGTTGCAACTCCGCCTATGCCGGATGAGGTTTCAGCGCCGATAAGGGTTAGGGGAGGCATAAAAAGACAAATCTTTGCAAGGGCCGAAAGTCTTTTGAATGTGGTAATTCCAAAGGGAAGCGCCGATGAAATAACCGGAAAGGTAACTCTCCCCGAGGAAATTTCAGCTCCGGTAAAGGAAAACCAAGTTATAGGAGAAGTGGAATTTTATCGTAACGACAGCCTGCTTTGCAAAACAAACCTGCTTGCTTGCGAAACGGTGGAGGAAATGACATTTTTTACGGCTTTTAATATATTATTTAAAAATATGATGGATTTTTAAATAACACTTTGTAAAATGTGCACAAACATAACCGCCGCTGTCAAAATATCTTGAAAATAAAGTGTTTTTATAGTAAAATCAAATTAGCAAAGCATGTGTTTTAAAACATGCATAGAGCAATTTTGGAGGAATAATAAAATGACGGTTAGGCTGAATTCAAAGTATGTGGAAAATTTTGTGGCTCCCCATGAGCTTGATGGCATAAGGCCTCAGGTGGAAAGTGCGGTTGGGCTTTTGCATAATAAAACCGGACTTGGCAATGATTTTCTTGGCTGGCTTGATTTGCCGACAAATTATGATAAGGAAGAATTTGAAAGGATAAAAAGAGCGGCAAAAAAAATACAGTCCGATTCAGATGTTTTGATAGTTATAGGAATAGGCGGGTCCTATCTTGGAGCAAGAGCCGCAATAGAATTTTTAAAATCCCCATTTTATAATAATCTTAAAAAAGATACCCCCGATATTTATTTTGTGGGCAACAATATCAGCTCAACATATTTGAATGAAATAATCTCCATATGCGAAGGCAAGGATTTTTCGGTAAACGTAATTTCAAAGTCTGGAACAACTACAGAACCTGCCCTTGCATTTAGAGTATTTAGGGAACTTGTTGAAAAGAAATACGGCAAGGAAGGCGCAAAGGGAAGAATTTACTCTACTACCGATAAGGCAAAGGGAACACTTAAAAAGCTTTCGGATACTGAAGGGTATGAAACTTTTGTGATTCCGGATGACGTCGGCGGAAGATTTTCGGTTTTGACCGCCGTTGGACTTTTGCCGATTGCCGTTGCAGGATGCGATATTGATGCTTTGATGGAGGGCGCAAGACTTGCACAAAATGAACTTTGTGCCGATTTTGACAAGAACGATTGCTACAAGTATGCAGCACTTAGAAATATACTTTACAGAAAGGGCAAGTCGATAGAACTTCTTGTTTCGTATGAGCCAAGCTTTGCAATGATGAACGAATGGTTTAAGCAGCTTTTCGGCGAAAGCGAAGGCAAGGATAATAAGGGACTTTTCCCGGCGTCGGTTATTTTCTCCACAGACTTGCATTCCATGGGCCAGTTTATACAGGAAGGCTCAAGGGTTATGTTTGAAACGGTTGTGGATATAAAGAAGCCTAAGTCAGACTTTTTCCTTAAAAATGACGAGGAAAATCTTGACGGTCTTAATTTCCTTACAAATCAAAATATGTCGGTTGTAAACCGCAGGGCATTGGAAGGCACAATACTTGCCCATACTGAGGGTGGAGTGCCGAATATTGTAATTGAGATGGAAGATACGACCGAAAAATCACTTGGATACCTTATCTACTTCTTTGAAAAGGCTTGCGCAGTTTCGGGCTACCTGCTCGGAGTAAATCCTTTTAACCAGCCGGGAGTGGAAAGCTATAAGTCCAATATGTTTGCGCTTTTGGGCAAACCGGGATATGAGGGAGCAAAGGCTGCCCTTGAAGCCAAGTTAAAATAAGCACCTGCGGAACGCCCCAAGGTACGGAGCGGGGAAAACCTGCTCCGTATTTAAAATAAATTGCCGCTTAAAAGCGGAGGAATGGAGTGTTATTTATGATTAAATTGATAACAGGGAAAAAAGGAACAGGCAAAACGAAAATTTTAATTGATATGATTAACGATTCTGCTAAAAAGACAAGCGGAAATATAGTTTGCATTGAAAAAGGCGCAAAGCTTACATACGATATTGACCACAGCGTAAGGCTTGCTGATACAGAGCGTTACGGCATTGAGGGCTATGATGCTGTTTATGGCTTTATTGCCGGAATGCTTGCCGGAAATTTTGATATTTCTGAAGTTTATGTGGATTCAATACTTAAAATAGGCGGTTCTGATTTTGCGGCCCTTGGCAATCTTCTTAAAAAGCTTGACAAGATTGCCGGAAATGACGTAAAGCTTGTATTTACGGTTTCGGCTGATGAGTCCGAGCTTCCTGAAGAAGTAAAGGCATTTTTAAAATAATTATTTGAAAAAAAGATATTGACAAGTATATAAATATCGGATATAATGTAATTTGTGATGTCTGAGGTGAAGGATGGTTTTAAATTTAAAGCAGCTTTACCGTATAGCCGGTGAGCGGATTGAAATTAAATATCAAATAGAGCAGGCCGTTTTGAAAGAATATAACGGATACGCTTTTGCTTCGCCGGTTCTGGTTGAGGGAGAGGCTTTTAATAGGACAGGGATAGTTTATTTGAATTATTCCGTTTCATTTAAGCTTTGCCACAGCTGTGACAGATGTCTTAAAGAATTTGATCGGGATTATTCCTTTGAATTTAAGCATATTGTCATAAAGGATGCCGAAAAGGCTGACGACGATGAATATGTGTTGTCAGACGGGGATAAGCTTGATTTAGATGAACTTGTTATATCCGATTTGCTTTTGCAGCTGCCGTCAAAGGTGCTTTGCAAAGAGGATTGCAAAGGACTTTGCGGAATTTGCGGAGCGGATTTGAATGTATCCGAATGCAATTGCAAGAGGGATTGATTCCCATTTATATACTGTTAAGGAGGTGCTGAAAAATGGCGGTACCAAAGAGAAAGGTATCCAAGGCAAGACGTGATAAGAGGCGTTCTGCCGTTTGGAAGCTTGATGCTCCTGCGTTTAGCAGATGCTCAAACTGCGGAGAACTCATCACACCGCATAGGGTTTGCGGAAATTGCGGATTTTATAAGGGTGTAGAGGTTATTAAGAAGGAAGCTTAAAATCCATTTCCTTAAAAGGTAGAGGAGGAGAAATCCTTCTCTATTTTTTTATCCGAAAGGAGGGTGAAATTTGTGGGAATTGAAATTACCGGGATTGCCAAAAATTCTCCCGCGGCAAAGGCCAAGGTGCAAAAAGGCGATGTTCTGATTTCGATTAACGGAAATGAAATAGAAGATGTGCTTGACTATATGTTTTATGCGGCGGAAGCCGATGTAAGGCTTGTTTTGCAGCGCGGCGGGGAAAATGTTGAGATAAAAATAAAAAAGGGCGAATATGATGATTTGGGGCTTGAATTTGAAACGTTTCTTATGGACGATAAAAGGAGCTGCCAAAATAAGTGCATATTTTGCTTTATAGACCAAATGCCTCCCGGAATGAGGGAAACCCTTTATTTTAAGGATGACGACGCAAGACTTTCATTTTTGCAGGGGAATTATATAACTCTCACAAATTTAAAGCAAAAAGATATTGACAGAATTATAAAAATGCGTCTTAATATAAATGTATCTGTTCATACGACTAATCCGGAACTTAGATGCAAAATGATGCACAACCGCTTTGCGGGGGAAAAGCTGGATTACCTTTACCAGCTTGCAAGGGCCGGAATAATGATGAATTGCCAAATAGTGCTTTGTCCCGGAATAAATGATGGCGCTGAACTTGAAAGGTCGCTTGAAGATTTGTCGTCGCTTATGCCGTCAATACAAAGCATTGCCGTTGTTCCTGTTGGACTTTCAAAATATCGTGAAGGACTTTTTCCGTTGCAGCCATTTAATAAGGAGACTGCAAATGCGGCTCTTGAAATAATTGAAAGGTATCAAAAAAAGTTTCTTTCGGAGTATGGCACAAGACTTGTCTTTGCTTCGGATGAATTTTATCTTAAAGCAGAAAGAGAAATACCCAAAGCGGAGGATTACGAGGAATATCCGCAATACGAAAATGGAGTAGGCATGCTGAGGCCTCTTGAAGATGAATTTGACAGTGCCCTTGAAGATTGCTCATGTGAAATACCTAAGCGGAAGATTTCAGTTGCCACGGGAGTAGCGGCATATCCGCTTTTAAAAAAATTAGTTGAAAAAGCAATGAAAAAGTGGGATAATTTATCCTGTGAAGTTTATGCTATTATCAATTATTTTTTTGGAGAAAATATTACCGTATCTGGACTTATAACCGGAACAGATTTGATTTCACAATTAAAGGATAAAGATTTGGGCGAGGAACTTTTAATTTCGGCATCAATGATAAAAAAAGATTCCGATTTGTTTCTTGACGACTATACAATTTCTCAGGTTGAAAAAGAGCTTGGCGTAAAGATACGTACGGTTGAAAGCGATGGGTATGCCTTGCTTGACAGCCTTTTGGGGATAGAATACTAAGTAAGGGAGATGGTAAAATGGCGCTTCCGATAGTTGCCGTTGTGGGAAGACCTAATGTCGGAAAGTCAACGCTTTTTAATAAGCTTATAGGCAAAAGACTTTCGATAGTTGAAGATACGCCCGGAGTTACACGGGATAGGATATATTCAAAGTGCGAGTGGAGAAATCGGGAATTTATGCTTGTCGATACCGGGGGAATAGAGCCGGATTCGGAAGACGTAATTCTTTCTCAAATGAGAAGACAGGCTGAAATTGCAATAGAAAAGGCCGATGTGATAATTCTTGTGACGGATATTTTAGCAGGTGTTACGGCAAATGATTTTGAGGTTGCGTCAATGCTGATGAAAAGCGGAAAACCGATAGTTCTTTGCGTTAACAAATGCGACTGGATTGGAGAACCTCCTGCCGAGCTTTATGAGTTTTATAACCTTGGCTTGGGAGACCCTTTTCCGGTTTCTGCTGTTCATGGACACGGTACGGGCGATTTGCTTGATGAAGTTTTTAAGTACCTGCCGGATGAAGATGAAAGCATGGACGACAGCGAATATATAAAGGTTGCCGTAATCGGCAAGCCTAACGTTGGAAAATCATCCCTCATAAACAGAATTGCCGGCGAGGAAAGGGTTATTGTTTCAGACATTGCCGGAACCACAAGGGATGCCATAGACACTGTTATTGAAAATGAAAATGGCAAGTTTGTTTTTATTGATACCGCAGGTATCAGGAAAAAATCCAAGGTTTTGGAAGAAATAGAACGTTATAGCGTGCTTAGGGCATATATGGCGGTGGACCGTTCAGATGTTTGCGTTATAGTAATAGACGCACAGGTCGGATTTACGGAACAGGATTCAAAAGTGGCAGGCTATGC
>JAJUHO010000193.1 GCA_029267825.1 Oscillospiraceae bacterium | reverse complement strand
TTCAAAGAGCATGGAGCATGCAAATTATGTCCAAGAGGAGCTTTCCAACAAAACACTTAGGATTTATTGCAATGACGATGTAATTGGCTGCGAACTTGGCGGAGCATTAAAAAATATAATAGCCCTTTGTGCAGGAATCTGCGATGGAATGGGATATGGCGACAACACAAAAGCAGCACTTATGACAAGGGGAATTACCGAGATTGCAAGGCTTGGCGTTGCTCTTGGAGCAAAAAAGGATACCTTTGCCGGACTTACGGGAATTGGCGACTTGATTGTGACCTGTACAAGCATGCACAGTCGCAACAGAAGGGCCGGAATACTTATAGGCCAGGGAATCTCACCGCAGGAGGCGGTTGAAAGAGTCGGCACAGTGGAAGGATATTTTTGTACTAAGGTTGCATGGGAACTTTGCAAAAACGCAAATGTGGAGATGCCGATTACTGAGCAGCTATACCAGATACTTTTTTGCGGAAAAGATGTAAAAACAGCACTTGCGGATTTAATGGGAAGGCCCAAAAAGCATGAAAGCGAGTCTATTTGGACTTTAAAATAAAAAACGGAGGTTTTAAAAAACAGCTTTTTATGATAGAGAATAAGTCATAAGGGCTGTTTTTGCGTTAAGCGGCAAAATTTTTTATAGGGGAGAGTTTTTATGAATATTGAATATTCAAATTCAATTTCCGTTGAAGAATACATTGAAATCAGAAATTCTGTTGAATGGCCCGCAATAAGCGAAAGACAAGTCGAATGTATTATTAAAAATTCCCAGTTCCTAATAACAATCCGTATTGACGGGCGACTTGTCGGAATGTCCAGAATAATTACAGATGGCGGATATGTGTTTTTTGTGGCTGATGTGATAGTGCATCCTGATTTTCAAGGCAAGGGCATAGGCAGGCTGCTGATGGAAAAGGTTATGGAGTATATAAATTTAAATATGGTTTCAGGAGAAACAGCTTTTATAAATTTAATGTCCATAAACGGAAAAGAAGGATTTTACGAGAAATTTGGATTTAAAAAACGTCCAAATGAAGAATTTGGCTGCGGTATGAGCTATAAGTACGAGAAAAAATAACTCTTTGAAAAAATAAAAGATATGTGATATAATATGCTAATAATAATCTTTGCAAAATAAAAGGCCGGAGGGGAAAATGATAAATTACATAGGTAAAAAGTGCATAGTTTGCAATAAAAAATTCACCGAAAATGACGATATAGTCGTATGCCCCGAATGCGGCACACCTTACCACAGGGAATGTTATAACCAAAACGGAAAATGCATAAACACTAAACTTCACGAAGAAGGAAAGACATATCAGCAAATTGAAGAAAATAATGCAACTGTCAGATGCCCAAGATGCGGGGAAGAAAACGAGCTGTTGTCGCTTTTTTGCCGCAAATGTGGAATGCCGCTTTCATCGGACGGAAGAACTGAAAAGGAAAATTTTAATCAGAAAAATGCTTTTGGAGAGGATTTTGGATTTTATAATAACGGAAATCCTTTTAATCCGGAATATTCTCAGGTTAATTTCAGCGACCCTTTGTGCGGCCTTAATCCGGATGAGGATTTTGAAGGCGTAAGGCTTGAGGAACTTGCTGATTTTGTAGGGCCGAATACGTTTTATTATCTTCCCCTTTTTAAGCGCATGAAAGATACCGGCCACAAGCTTACTTGGAATTTTTCGGCAATGCTTTTCCCTGTTTTTTATTTTGGATACAGAAAAATGTTTCCCATGATGATTATTTCGGCACTTGCAAAGATTTTAATTGCAACCCCTTCTATAATTTTTGCCATTTCAAGCGGAGCGTTTTCAGGTGGAGTTTTCAGCGCTCTTTCCGGAATTTTCAAAGTTGATAGCGCAGGGTTTAATTTTGTTTCCGATGTTGCGTATTTTTTGAATTATGTTCTTATGTTTGCGGCGGGAGGCTTTTCAAACTGGATTTACTACCGCCACTGCCTTGCAAAAATTAAAAAGCTAAAAGAGAAAAATAAAGCTATAAAGGCAATTGTTTGCGCAAAGGGAGGAGTTTCCAAGCTGGCTCTTGTGCTGATTTCGGTTGTATCATTTGTGCTTTTTATGCTTTTTTATGTTTTTTTATATTTTATTGCGTTCTTTAAGAATATGATATAAATTTTGGAGGATAAGAAATGAGGATAAAAAAGGCCGTAATACCTGCCGCCGGACTTGGCACAAGGGTTCTTCCGGCGACAAAGGCAATGCCTAAGGAAATGCTTCCAATAATAGACAAGCCTGCAATACAGTATATAGTGGAAGAAGCTGCAAAGAGCGGAATAACCGATATACTTATAATAATTTCCAGAGGAAAATCCATAGTTGAAGACCATTTTGACCGAGCGCCGGAACTTGAACGCAAGCTTTTGGAAAGCAAGGGAAAAGAGGAGCTTTACAATTCGATAGTTGAAATATCAAATCTTGCAAATATAACCTATGTCCGCCAGCAAGAGCCTAAGGGTCTTGGACATGCCATAATGCTTGCTGAAAGCTTTGTGGGGAATGAACCCTTTGCCGTACTTTACGGGGATGATGTAATAATCGGCGAGGACCCGGCAATAGGACAGCTGTGCAGGGCATATGAAAAATTCGGCAAGGGGGTTGTTGGAATAAAGGAAGTACCGAAAGAAATGATTTCCAAATATTCATCCTTAAAGGCTGAGCATATTTGCGAAAATTATTTTAACGTTACGGATATGGTTGAAAAGCCTTCTCCGGATAAGGTTCTTTCGCTTTATTCCATTTTGGGAAGATGTGTTTTG
>JAJUHO010000162.1 GCA_029267825.1 Oscillospiraceae bacterium | reverse complement strand
TATAGCAGTTTTTTAAAAAAATACAAGGTGTATTCAAAACAAAAAAATTCGCCGCAATTTATGAAGTTTATATAATGAATGTTTTTATCCCTTTACAAGAATTATTGACAAAGAATTTTTTGTTTGATATAATTATGTAGTAGTTTTATGGGGGTATAGCTCAGCTGGGAGAGCGCTTGAATGGCATTCAAGAGGCCAGCGGTTCGATCCCGCTTATCTCCACCATTTAAATAAGCCATAAACGCCATAAAATAGGTGTTTGTGGCTTTTGCATTTTGTAGGTAAATGCTAATAAAAATCAATAAAACGTACCTTTATGTCGTACAACTGTCGTATAATTGTTGTACAAAAACTGCCCAATCATCGGTTGTACTATAAAAGTACGACAGCGGTATTTATAAAGAAGGTTTGATGAATTGAAAAAATATGTTTTCATAGCTTGCGGCGGATTTTTAGGTGCAATTTTAAGGTTTGCGGTTAAAAGTGTTCAAATACCGGGGTATAGCGAAAATATACCGCTTAATACTTTAATTATCAATGTGATTGGCAGTTTTTTGCTGGCATTGATTTTAACTGTTGCATATGAAGTGCGGGATATGGACGCTGATATAAGGCTTGGAATTGCTACGGGATTTTTAGGTGCATTTACTACATTTTCAACCCTCTGCAAAGAAACTGTTGCACTTTTAAAAAATGGCGAATATTTTTCGGCGCTTTCATATGTTACGGTGTCGGTTGTGCTTGGGCTTTCTGCCGCATATTTTGGCGTTGTTCTTGCACGCGAAGCAGTTTCAAAGGCTTTGGGCAGGGATGAAGAGGCAGAGGAGGATGATGAAAATTGACCTTGTTGTTTGTGGGTATCGGAGGTTCGCTTGGAGCGGTTTCGCGTTTTTGGGTAGGAAAAATGATGTCGCAAAAATTCGGCGCTGATTTTCCTTGGGGAACTTTTTGCGTAAATCTTTTGGGAGCGCTGCTTTTGGGGATTTTATCTGCTTTTGATGCCTCAAAAAATGTTTATCTTCTTTTAGGGGATGGATTTTTAGGCGCATTTACTACTTTTTCAAGTTTTATGTACGAGGGATTTAACCTTTTTAAGTCAAGTGAAAAGCTGAATGCTTTCGCATATGTTGTGGGAACGGTCATACTTGGGATTGTCGGCTATTTTGCAGGATTTGGGATTGCAAAAATGCTTTGAGCATTTCAAAATTTAAATGGAGGCCTTGATGAAAGAGTTTGCAAAATGCAAGGAAGCAATTGAAAATTGTCTTTTAAATAAACGCTTTGCTGTTGCTTATTTGCACAGCGAGGAAAAAACAATGGAGATGCATATTCATAATTGCTTTGAGCTTTATTTTTCCATATCCGGCGGAACCCAGTTCTTTATAGGGGATAAATGCTATAAAATAGAACCGGGCGATGTTTTTGCAATCAATAATTACGAAAGCCACTACCTTTCATCAAAAAAAGGGGAGCCTCATGACAGGATTGTTATTTCGATACATCCGGATTTTTTAAAAAAGTTTTCCACTTCTCAAACCGATATTTCATATTGCTTTCTGCATAGGGATGAAAATTTTGTCCATAGACTCAGCCTTGACAAGGAGCAGCAGAAGAAGTTTATTTATCTTTCGCATAAAATCACAAGCGCCGAGGGTTTTGGGGCGGATATAATTGAAAATTGCGCTTTTTGTGAAATGATGGTTATGCTTAATGCGCTATATAAAAAGCAAAATGATTTAAAGCAGGATATTGATTCAAGCAAATACCGCCATAGCGAGCTTGCCGGCGAAATAATAGATTATATAAATTCGCATATAACTGAAAAATTGCAGATTTCAACAATAGCAAAGCAGTTTTTTTTAAGCGAAACTTATGTATGCAGAGTTTTTAAAGCAGAAACAGGGACAACAATAAATAAGTACCTCACCGCAAGGAGGATAAGTATAGCAAAAGCCCTCCTTGCCGATGGATACAGCGTTGCGGAAACCTGCGAAAAAAGCGGATTTAATGATTATACTAATTTTGTCAAAGCTTTTACAAAGGCGGTCGGAATTTCTCCCAAAAAATATGGAAAATACAGTGCAAATTAAAGTATGCCTTTTGTTGCTTCAATCCAAGAATCTGCAATTATCCCGTGTCCGCTTGGCGTTGGATGAACCCCGTCCCAGAGCCAGTAGGAAGCCTCTTTTATTTTGCAAAGCTCATTGAATTTTTCCTGCAAAGGCACGAATATAAATCCGTATTCGTCTGCAAGCTTTTTGACTATTTCACGCAAGGGAGAAAGATGGCTTTCCCATTTGTCAAATACTTTGCCCACGTCTTTTACGGGCAGGCTGAAAGGCTCCATAAGCACAAGCTTTGTGTTTGGGAGCTTTTGTTTTGTTTCTTCAATTATAAGGCGGTAAATTTTTTCGTATTTTTCCGGTTCTGTTCCGCGGTTTTCAAATACTTCCCGTCCGACATCGTTTACACCTATAAGTATGCTTAGCACATCGGGGGATATATTTATGATATCTTCGCGCATTCTTGCATAGAGGTCGGTTATCCTGTTTCCGCTAATTCCCTTGTTTATAAACTCATATCCTTTTTCTGGATATTTGCTGCCGAGCATTGAGCTTACTGCAAAAGCATAGCCTTGGCCCATGTGGTGATTTAAATCCCATTCATGTTCTTTGTCTTTCCATCTTCCTCCGTCGGTGATGGAATCGCCCTGAAAAAGTATTTTAAGAGCCATAAAAAATCTTCCTTCCATGTGTTTTTACATTATTTTATCATAAAATAAAGTCTTTTTAAAGCTTTAAAATAGTCCCTTGTAAAGTATTTTAAAAAATGATATAATCAAGTAAATAAATTTAAGAAAGGGACGTTAAAATGGCTTTAATATCAAAAAAATCTTTTGGGAAAACTTCTGGCGGGGAAGAGGTTTTTTTGTATTCCCTTAAAAATTCTTCCGGTTCGGAAGTAGAGGTTATAAGCTACGGCGGTGCAATACGCTCAATAAAGGTGCCGGATAGGAACGGAAAGCTTTGCGATGTGGCACTTGGGTTTGATTCGGTGCAGGATTACGAAAAGCAAACATTTTTTATGGGCGCCCTTATAGGAAGATGTTCAAATAGAGTTGAAAACAGCGAATTTGAACTTAACGGAAAACTTTATAAACTAAATCCAAATGAAGGCCAAAACCACCTCCATGGGGGAATTAAGGGATTTGATAAGGTCATATGGAATTGTGAGGAGGAGAACGGCACTCTTGCGCTTTCTTACTTTAGTCCCGACGGTGAAGAAAATTATCCCGGAAATTTAAAGGTAAAGGTCGTTTACAGCCTTTCCGATAAAAATGAATTAAAAATAGACTATACCGCAATTTGCGATGAGGATACGGTATGCAACCTTACAAACCACGCTTATTTTAATCTTTCCGGACATAACAGCGGCAGCATTTTGGAGCATGGCTTAAAGCTTCATGCTAAAAATTATACCCCTGCGGATGAAAGAAGCCTTCCTACCGGAGAAATTGCGCCGGTTGAGGGAACTCCGCTTGATTTTACCGATTATCATGTTATCGGCGAAAGGATTGATGCCGATTTTGACCAGCTTAAATATGCAAAGGGCTATGACCATAACTGGGTTGTCGATGGCAATGGATTTAGGCTTGCGGCGGAGCTTTTCAGCGAAAGTACGGGTATAGTTATGAACACATATACCGATTTGCCGGGAATACAGTTTTA
>JAJUHO010000047.1 GCA_029267825.1 Oscillospiraceae bacterium | reverse complement strand
GCAGCCCTTGATGTTTCATCCTATTCCACAGATAAGGTGGATGTAAAAGACGGTGACGCATTTCTTTTGACGGTAAATCTTAAAAATAATTGCGGCATTGATATAAAGGGCGCTAAAATTTCGCTTGGGGGGCTTGACGGCACAAAATTTGCCATGAACAACGGACTTTCGTCATATACGGTGGATGTTGCAAAAGATGCGGAAATAACATTGCAATTTCCTTTGGTGGCCTGCAAGGGAATTGCTTCTATAAGGGAAGTCCTTCCGCTGAATATATCTTATTACATAAATCCAAATGATTCTTCCACAAAGCAGGAATATTCAAGCAATATCACAATAAGCTGCGCAAAGCCGGTTGAAACTTCTTCAACGACTGAGTCGAAAGTTTTTGCCCCCAAGATAATAATTGAAAAATATTCTTTTGGCGGGGATTATGTTATCGGAGGAAAAACTTTTCCGCTTTCGCTTACAATAAAAAATACCGGTTCAAATTCTCAGATACAAAATTTGAAGGTGACCATTCAAGGCGGTTCTTCATCAGCCGGAAGCTCATCTGTGGTTGCTTTTACACCTGCAAATTCTTCAAATTCATTTTTCTTCAAGACACTTAATGCAAATGCTTCGGCAAATATAGATATAGAAATGCTTGCAAAATCAGACGCAACACCAAACAGCTATCCTATTGAGGTTGTGTTTAATTATGAATATACCGTAAACGGTAAAAAAGGCGACAGCGTTGAAAACGTAACTGAAACCATAAATATACCGCTTCAACAGGAGGACAGACTTGAAGTCAATCAGCCTGAAATAGAAGAAACCGGCCAAGTTAATCAGGAAATGCCTATAAGCGTTGGAATAGTAAATAAGGGCAAAAGTGCGGTTTACAACGTTACGGTTGACATAATAGGAGAGGGCTTTACAAAGACCTCTGCTGCGGCATATTACATAGGAAATATAGATAGCGGCAAAGAAGAGTCATATGACAACAGTTTAATTCCAAACACCGCAGGGCAATTAAAAGGTGAGATTGTAGTAAGCTATGAAGATTCTAATGGCCAGCAAAAGGAAATACGAAAAGAATTTTCATTCAATGCAATTCAAATGATGATTGAGGACCCGTCAATGACAGGAAGTGATATGCCAGTTAATGGCGATATTGGGAATAATGGAACTTCTCCCGTGTTGATAATAATTATTATTGCAGTGGGAGTGGTTGTTTTGGGAGCCGCAGGCTTTGTCACCTTTAAAATCATAAAAAAGAGAAAGCTTAAAAAGGCTCAAGAAATAGAGGATGACGATGAAGTTCTTTGATATTATAGGAATGTGCTTTAAAAACCTTTGGCGCAGGAAATTAAGGACTTTGCTTACTGTTTTGGGAGTGGTTATAGGCTCTTGTGCAATAATTGTGATGATTTCTTTGGGCCTTGGTTCAAATGCGGCGCTCGAATATTCCCTTAAACAAATGGGGGATTTAAATGTTGTTACAATTTATGGCAACAGCAACGGCGGTGGTGTTGTGGTGATGGACGCTTCGGGTTCATCTAAAAATGCTTCGGGAACGCCTCCGAAACTTGATGATGCAACAATTGAAATAATAAAATCCCTTGACGGGGTGGAAGCGGTTTTTCCGAAACTGCGCCTTGACTCAAATATGTTTTCCATTTATGCTGGAAAAAACAACAGATACAAGGCTCAATGGATGGATATTTACGGCATTTATCCGGAAACACTTGAAAAATTCGGTTACAAGGTGGATAGCGGACAGCTTCCCGCCGAGATGGGGAATAAGTATATTATTTTCGGCTCACAGGCGGCATATCAGTTTGCAGATACCAAAAGAAGAAATAAAATGGTTTGGAAAGAGGATAAAGGAGATGGAACTTTTACCGAACCATTCTTTAACCCTCTTGATGAAACCATTTTTCTTGCAGTAAACAATACAAAAAAAGATCCTGATTCCGATGGCAATTACCAAAGCGGCGGCAGAAGCTATGAGCATAAGCTTAAAGTTGCGGCAATACTTAAAGAAGATTATAATAAGTATGAAAGTGTAAATGCCATCATGATGGATATGGGGTTTGCAAAGCAGCTCTTGGCTGATTACAACCGCCTTAATGGCATAAAAAAAACCGATACTTCGTATAGTGAACTGAATGTTTGGGTAAAAGATTTAAGTAAAGTCGGAGATGTGCAGGATGCTGTAACTGAAATGGGATTTCAAGCTTTTAGCATGGATTCGATACGTGACCAGCTTCAAGGGCAGGTTGTGAAACAGCAGATGCTGCTTGGTGGGCTTGCGGCAATCAGCCTTTTTGTTGCGGCAATAGGAATAACCAATACAATGATAATGTCAATTTATGAGCGCACAAGGGAAATCGGCGTAATGAAGGTTTTAGGATGCTTTATTTCAAACATAAGGCAGATGTTTTTGATTGAGGCCGGATTTATAGGCTTTATAGGCGGTGTTATCGGTTCGGTCATAAGCATAATAATTTCTATTATTTTAAATGCGGTAGGTGGCGGCGCACTTGGCATGGATATGTATTTTGGAGATACCGGGCAAAGCGTGCCAATATCCATAATACCATTTTGGCTTATTTTGCTTGCAATTGCTTTTTCAACATTGATAGGGCTTATTTCGGGATTTTCTCCTGCAAACAGGGCGGTTAAAATTTCCGCACTGGAAGCAATAAAGAATGAATAGTAGATTTTTTGAGAAGAATGTGATATAATCTAACTTATCAATTCTTCAAAGGGAGAAATTTTAATGGAACAAAGCAAAATTGACAGGATAAATGAGCTTGCAAGGAAATCCCGTACAACTGGCCTTACGGAAGCAGAAAAAGAAGAACAGGCTAAACTAAGGCAGGAATACCGTGATGCAATGAAAAGGAGCCTTATAGGCCAGCTTGAAAGCATAACGGTGCTTGAAGCCGACGGGACAAAACACAAGCTTTGCGAAAACGTAAAAATTTATAATTGATAAACAATGAAAGCGGGGCTTTGCCATGAATAATAGGCAGAGCCCCGCTTTGTTAATAGCTGCCATTGCTTTTTTAAAGCCCTGCACAGCAGGATTTGACCGCTTTTGGGGTAATTTCCCTTTCGGCAGTTCCGGCGTGGCAGCTCACCAAGCGTTTTTAGAGATAATTATTTTATTTCAATAAAGTTGATTTTGGAAAATGCATTTTCGCCAAGAAGTTTTTTTGCTGTAAATTGCTGATGCTTTGAAAAATTGTTTATGTTAAGAGCAATGTGATTTTTAAGCCTTTCGCAGAATTCATTTGCGGCAGAAAGACTTTTTGCGCAGACAACTTCATAATCTAATATGTCAAGCCTGAAAACGATTGAATTTTCTTCTGCTTTGTAATATACGGGGATTTTGTTGTTTTTGTATGTTATAAGCGTTTTAGCAAGGTTTGAAGAACCGATTTCCTCTAAATTATCGGAATGCCCGCACATTGTGCATATGAATTTGTCTTTTAGAAAACGGTTTGCGCGTTTGAAATTTCCGCACCTTGTACAGCGGTAAAAGATTGAATTTGCACTTACAAATGCAATTTCAAGTCCCGCAAGCTCGGCTTTGTAGGAAACTAAAAATGCAATTTTGTTGTAATCTCCGACACTTAAGGGAACTTTAAGACCTTTCATTTTAAGGTTGTCATTGCTTGTAGATAGATTTTCCATTATGATATAAGCTTTGTTTTCTTTTGCAAGCCTTATAATTTCATTTGAAAGCGAATGAAATTTATTCAATCCGTATATATTGTTAACATTTATACTTCCGGTTGAAATAATTTCTCCGCTTTTTAAAGAAACAGCATAGTATAAATCAGAGTTTATGCCGCGTACAATTCCTATATAAGCCGAAAAATGATGTTTTGGCAAAGCAGGATACCAAAAGCGGATATTAAGGTAGAATTCATCCTTTTTTTGTATAAGCTCCGCACTTTTTGGGGTACAAATGCCGCTTTTCATATCATTTAAAAATTTTTGCTGCCACTCTGCGGCATCTAATGGAAATACGGCATACCTTTTTGAATTTTGAGCATTTTTTCTGTTAAAAAGATAAAGCTTTGCAAAATAGGTGCCTTTTTCTGATTGGAATATGGAATAATCCCGTTTTTCATCAAAACGGCAAAAGAGAAGGGGCCTTTTCTTTTGGTATTTTTCAAATGCGGCATCAAGCTTTGGTTTGGATATTTTTTCTTCTCCGTCAAGCAAAGCCATAATGTCCTCATCGAAAGTCCTTGTAACCGGATAAGAGGATTTTTTTGAAAAATACACTGCCAAAAGTCTTGCAAGGTCAATTTTTAAAGCATCTTTAAAAGGTTCCACTCCCAAATTTGAAACGCATTTAAAAAAATTTTTGTCCATTAGCTTTAAAAGTTCGGTTTTTGGGGGTAAAACTGCTGGCAAGATGCTTTTTATTTCCCTTAAAAGAATTTCGAAAGCTGTTGAATACCTGTCTATTGCGTCTTCAAGCAAATCTCTTTTTGATTTTGACGGATTAAGCAGCTTTATTTGCATTGTTTTGTATGGCATTTTTCCCTCTGATTAGTAAAATTCTATTTCGACTGTTTTGCCGAGCCTTTTTAGACATTCGGCGATGTCGCTGACAAGCCTCAGCTTTAAATTCAGGCTTATTGGCAAGTCAGGATTTTGGTGTGCCGGATTTATTGCGCGTCCCACGACAAATTTTGCTCCTGTGCACTTGTTTATAAGCATTTGAGCAAGCTGCGACGCACCGTCTTTTTTTGAGTTGAGCATATTGTCCCGCCCGATTGAGCCGCTCTCATAGCGTTTTAATATGTCATAGCATTTGCCAAGAGTAATTACTCCTTCGGTGACAAGGTCAATACCTTCTATCCGTCCTATTGGCGGGACATCCGGACTTATGTAGTTAAGCATAATTTGCAGTTCGCGTTTTGAGATTCTGCTGACAATTTGCGATGTTGTGCCCCCGCAGACTATTTTCGTTCCGTTGAAATTGATAAGGGCGTTTACAATTTTTTCATCGTCTTCGGCTGAAAGCGGAGGCCCAACCATAACATAAGCAATATCGGGGGTTCTTATTTTGCATACGGCAACCGTAGTGTCATCCCCCGGCGCATCCATGTAAAGGCTTTTGCATGCCTGCAAAAGCAGGTTCTGCACATAAAATGCCGTGGATTCTTTCCGATAGCTTTTTTCAATGTATTCTACAACGTTTTTATGTTCCCATCCAAGGTTTAAAAGCTTGCCCACTCCTGCGTGAACTACTCCATCGCTGAAAGTTATGCAAAAATCGTTTGGTTTGAGGGTTATGTGTGTTTCACGGATTTTTTTGCCGCTTACGACATATTCTTCACGTGGCAGGAAGAGTGCTTTTCCGTCACGAAGTATTACCGTGTCCGGATTGTCAAATTCAACCAGATGAGTTTCTCCGTTGTGTTTAATGTGTATAAAACTGAAAGTGGAATAAGCAATTTGCCTTTCTTTGCAGACGGGCAATGTTGATGCCATGGTTTCTATAACATCCTGCACGCCGGCTCCCTCGGAAAGCATGGTTATGGCTATTTTGCTTGTAAGCGAGGCAAGGATGTTTGCCTTTACGCCGCTTCCAAGGCCGTCGGCAAGGACGATAAAGGTGTCTTCTCCTTTTTTAAGGATTTCCACTTTGTCGCCGCAAAGTTCTTCGCCATATTTGTTAACGCTGCCCCAACTTGTTTCTATATAGAGATTCATTTTATCTTACCTTTAAAAGTTTTTATCTTGAGCTATTGATTTTTTGAGGTTTATGAGCGCAGCCTTTGTTTCTCCTGCCGTTTCTCCGAGAAGGCTTGCAATTTCTTGAGCCACCCTCATTTGCTTGTCTATAATTTTTTGGGTGGTTTCAAGGGTGTCGCGCCGGATTTTTTCAAGCTCAAGGTTCCGCTCATATTCTGCGGTCATGTTTTTGACAATTACAATATAATCTTGGTTTGGGGCATGGATTATGCTGATTTCAAGGAAGAGCCTGTCCGAAGAATCTTTGCAGTTGGCATAATAAACATTTTTGCCCGAATTTTTAACTTCTCTGAAATGCTCCGAATTGATGAACATTTCAATTGGAAGGCCGATTGTTTCGGAATTTATTTGTGCAAACATTTTTGATGCGGCAGGATTGTATTCAAGGATGTTGAAATCTTTGTCGGTCACAAAAATTGCATCGGGAGTATTTTCAAGTATTATGTTTGACATTGATTCCGCTTTTTCCCTCATGTAAGGCAGACACATTTTAAGGTCAGCCTTGCCTTGAAATACGGCAATTGCCTTTTCGCGGCAAGTGGAGTATCCGCATGCCCCGCAATTGAGCATTTGCGCCTGTGATGTTTTGCCTATGCTTGCAAGTATGCTGTTTATGGTATCCTCATCGGGAACCCTGTCTTTTACAAGTGTGATGTTAAAGACTTTGGACAAATCCGTTGAGGCCGCCTCTGATTTCGGAAGGGGGGTTTTGGTTTCTTTTAATGTATTTTTAATAATCAAATCCTTTGAAACAAGGAATGGAGCCGCATTTCCATGCATTCCGGGCCCTTGCACACAAGAGCCGGCACAAGAGTTCATTTCGAGGAAATATCCTTCAATTTCGCCGCTTTTTAGTGATTCAAGAATGCCTATGCACCTGTCGACGCCATCTACGGCAAGAGTTTTGTAATTTGCTCTTGCATCTTCGGGAATTGTGTGGATAATTCCCTCCGGTACGGGATAAAATCTGTTTATAGTGTCGTGAATTTCCGTCACGTTTTCGTCGGAGGTTTTTAAATCAATATTTTCTTCTGCAAGCCAGTCTTCAAGCTCGTCAAACATAAGCACAGCATCGATGTAGTTGTTCATTTGCGCCTCAAATTTTTTAGAAATGCATGGGCCTATGAAAATTACCTTTATATCTGTGCCGTAAATTTCCTTTAATGTTTTTGCATGTGCCGTTGCCGGAGCGACAACCGGCGCAAGAAAAGGCACCAGTTCAGGGTAATATTTTTCTACAAGAAGGTTTACAGTTGGACAGCAAGTGGTTATTATGTTTTTCATTGCCTTTTTGCGCATTAGCTTTGCATATTCCGCAGAAACCATTTTTGCACCGATTGCCGTTTCCTCAACTCCGCAAAAGCCAAGCTTTTTAAGCGCAAATGAAAGGTTTGCAAACGGGATGTTTTTAAATACTGAAACATACGACGGAGCAATTGAAGCAAAAAGCTTTTCTCCGTTTTTTATATATTCCTTTGTTTTTGGAAGATCTGACCTTATGACTTTTGCGTTTTGGGGACAGACAAGAGTGCATTTTCCACAGAGAATACATTCGCCATCCAGTATTCTTGCCTGGTCGTTGCTGAATTTTATGGCTTTTAATTCGCAATTTCTTATGCATTTATAGCAGCCTTTGCAGTTTGCTTCTTTAAATTGGATAATATCCATTTTAATCTCCTAAACTTTATTTATTGATTAAGGGGAGGATTTTTTCGTTGAAAATGCTTTCCACCTTTTGCGGTGTGACGTTTGTAATTTTTTCTCCGCAAATTTCCATGCAAACTCCATTTGTGCAGTTGCCGCTGCAAAAACTGGCCTTTAAAACGACTTTTTCTTCCGCATTGTTAAGGGAAATAAGCCGCTTCAAGGATTCTATTACAAGATATGAGCCTTTCATGTGGCATGAACTGCCAACGCATACGCAAACGTCAACCACGACAAAACCTCCCGAATTTCAATAAGTATTCAAATTTAATTATAACATTTTGAGATTTATTTTTCAACATTGCATGAGGGTAATAATTTTCGCAAAATGCTTGCATTTTCATGCAAATAAATTTATAATAATTTTATTGTATAAATAAGCGGAATCCCGCAGAGAGGACGATTTTTAAAATGTCTAAAATCCCCTATAAAATTTACCTTTCCGAAGAGGAAATGCCAAAACAATGGCATAATATAAGGGCGGAAATGAAAGAACTTCCCGACCCTTTTATCAATCCGGCGACCTTAAAGCTATGCACGGCAGATGACCTTGCTCCGGTTTTCTGCAAGGAACTTGTGGAGCAGGAACTTAATGTTACCGACAAATATATAGACATTCCGCAGGGAATACTTGATTTTTATAAAATGTACCGCCCGTCGCCATTGGTAAGGGCGTATGAGCTTGAAAAAAAGCTTGATACACCGGCAAAGATTTATTATAAGTTTGAGGGTACAAATACATCCGGCTCACATAAGCTGAATTCCGCCGCTGCACAGGTTTATTATGCAAAACAGCAAGGCCTTGCAAGCCTTACAACTGAAACCGGCGCAGGACAGTGGGGAACAGCGCTTTCAATGGCTTGTGCTTATTATGGAATAGACTTGACCGTTTATATGGTTAAGGTTTCTGCGGAGCAAAAACCTTATCGCAAGGCTGTTATTGAAACTTATGGCGGGAAAGTAATACCTTCACCGTCAGACACAACTGAAATAGGAAGAAAAATCCTTGCCGAAAATCCGGGAACCGGAGGCTCTCTTGGCTGCGCAATTTCAGAAGCAATGGAAGTTGCGCTTAAAACTCCAAATTGCCGTTATGTGCTTGGAAGCGTGCTTAACCATGTTGTGCTCCACCAGTCTATAATAGGCATGGAAGTTAAAAAGGCTTGCGAAAAGTATGATATAAATCCGGATATCATCATAGGCTGTGCCGGAGGCGGCTCAAATCTTGGCGGGCTTATTTCTCCATTTATGGCTGATAAAATAAACGGAAAGAATAATATTGAATTTATTGCAGTTGAACCTGCATCCTGCCCGTCACTCACAAGGGGCAAATATGCTTTTGATTTTGGAGATACCGGAAAAACAACTCCGCTCATGAGGATGTATACTCTTGGCAGCGGCTTTATGCCTTCTCCAAACCATGCCGGAGGACTTCGTTATCACGGAATGAGCCCGATAGTTTCAAAGCTTTATCATGACGGCTATCTTACTGCAAGGGCTGTTGAACAGACCAAAGTATTTGAGGCGGCGGTTATGTTTGCAAGGTGCGAAGGCACGCTCCCCGCGCCGGAATCCTCTCATGCTATAAGGGTTGCAGTTGACGAGGCCCTTAAATGCAAGGAAACGGGCGAGGCAAAGACTATTATATTTGGGCTTACCGGAACAGGATACTTTGATATGTCGGCATATATGGCATACCATGAAGGCAGGATGAACGATTATGTTCCTACCGATGAGGATTTGGAAAAAGGTTTTGCAACACTTCCTCAAGTAAATCTTTAAAGCTTAATGATAATAAGATAATAAAAATCCTCCCCTTGCAAAATGGCAGGCAAGGGGAGGATTTTTATTTCTATTGATTGAGGAGTTTTTCTGCGCTTGCAAGTTTTAAGCAAATGCAGAAAAGCTGCATGGCAAGCTCAAGCTCTTCAAGTGGAGGATAAGTGGGTGCAATTCTTATGTTGCGGTCCCTTGGGTCAATTCCGTATGGGAAAGTAGCACCAGCGCCGGTCAATACAACTCCGGCCTCTTTGCAAAGAGCCACAACTCTTTTTGCACAGCCGTCAAGAGTGTCAACCGAAATGAAATACCCGCCGTTTGGCTTTTTCCATGAGGCTATCCCAAGAGGTGCAATCTCTTTATCAAGGCCCTCAAGCACTTTGTTGAATTTTGGTTCAATTATTTGACGGTGCTTTTTCATGTGTTCAAGCATGTTTTCATATGTGCCGAAAAATTTTAAATGCCTGAGCTGGTTCATCTTGTCATGGCCTATTGTTTGCATGGACATGATTTTTTTAATGTGGTTTGTATTTTCTTCCGAAGCGCCCATAACTGCAACTCCGGCTCCTGCAAAGGTGATTTTTGAGGTTGAGCCGAAAATGTAGACCATGTTCGGCTTTCCTGCCTTTTTGCATTCGTCAAGAATGTTGAGGAGCTTGTCGGGCGTATCTTTCAAATGGTGGATGCAATAAGCATTATCCCAGAAAATCCTGAAATCCTTTGCGGCGGGGGAAAGGTTTGCAAAACGCCTTACAACCTCATCGGAATAGGTAATTCCCTCAGGGTTTGAATACATTGGGACGCACCAGATTCCCTTTACAAGCGCATCGCTTGAAACAAGCTTTTCAACCATATCCATGTCAGGGCCGTCATCAAGCATGGGAACTGTGATGAGCTCAATTCCAAGACTTTCGCAAATTCCAAAATGCCTGTCATATCCGGGGCTTGGAGCAAGGAATTTTATTTTTTCTTCTTTTGCCCAAGGTTTTTCGCCATCGGGAACACCATAAAGCATTGCCCTTACAACGGTATCATACATAAGGTTAAGGCTTGAATTTCCATATACAATAGTTTCTTTTGGAGAAACACCAAGCATTTTCCCAAAGAACTCTTTTGCCTCCGGCAATCCGTCAACAAGTCCATAGTTCCTGCAATCTGTTCCATCTTTTGCAAGAGGTGATGATGTACTGTTCAAAACGTCAAGCATGGGCATTGAAAGGTCAAGCTGTTCCGAGCTTGGCTTTCCTCTTGACATATCAAGTTTAAGCCCCTTTGCCTTAAAGGCCTCGTATTCCTTTATAACATCTTCTTTGAATTTTTCAAGCTCCGCTTTATTCATTTTACTGAGCTGCATTGCTGGTATCCTCCCTGAAGATTTTTATTTTTCAATTTATTTCTCTTATATTGTATACCAAAATACAAGAAAATGCAAGTACTTTTTTTGAAACTTGCAAAATGATATTTTATTAAAAACCAATAAAAAGCGTGGCAATAATGCTGTTTGAAAGCAGACAGCCCCTTGGGGTAAGCGAAATTTTCTTGCCGCAGACCTTAATAAGCCCGTTTTTTTCAAGCATATCACATTTTTTAATTATTTTTTCGGCATTTATTGCGTATTTTTTTTCGCATAATTCCAAATCAAGCCCTTGCATAAGCCTTATCCCAAGCATTGAAAATTCCTCAAATCCTCCCGGCGAAGAATCTGTTATTTCTTCGCTTTGAAAAGGCATTTTTATAAATTCTTTTAAAGATGGCTTTGCCGCAAACCTTTTTCCGTCAAAAAAAGAATGTGCGCCCGGTCCAATTCCGATGTATTCTTCGCATTTCCAGTAATGAAGATTGTGCCGGCATTCAAAATCCCTCTTGGCAAAATTTGAAATCTCATACTGATAGAATCCAAAATCATCCAAAGCATTGACAGCAAAAAGATAAAGCTCCGCGGTTTTGTCATCATCTGGCACGCAGAGCCTTATTTGCGGGGAGTCGAACGGAGTGCCCTTTTCTATTTTCAGCATATAGGCGGAAATATGCGAAACAGGAAGCTCAATTAAATCTGTTATTGTTTTACGTAGTGAATTTTCGGTCTGCCCTGAAACGCCAAGCATTATGTCCGCTGAAATGTTTTTAAAACCTGCAAGAGCGGCATTTTCAATTGCCTGAACCGCCTCTTTGTAGTTGTGGAGCCTGCCTAAAAATTTAAGCTCATTTTCATTAAGGCTTTGGACTCCAAAAGAAATCCTGTTAAATCCTGCATGCTTTAAATTTTTAAGCCTGTCCAAATCCACAGAGCAGGGATTTGCTTCAAGGCTTATTTCCGGATTTTCAAGACAAAAAACCTCATCAACCTTTTTTAAAATTCCATTCAGCATTTTTTCCGGCACGAGGGATGGTGTTCCGCCGCCGAAATAAATCGTATCAATTTTAATTTTCCCGTATTTTTCTCCATAATGCTTAATGTTGCGCAGAACTGCCGAAACCCAGCCTTCAACAAGCTCATTAGTGATTTTTACCGAATAAAAATCGCAATACGGGCATTTGCTTTTGCAAAACGGAACGTGAATATAAAGTCCGGCAGCCATATCAGTCAAGCTTCAATACAGCCATAAAGGCTTCTTGCGGAACTTCCACCGAGCCGAGCTGGCGCATCCTCTTTTTACCTTCCTTTTGCTTTTCAAGAAGCTTTTTCTTTCTTGTTATATCTCCGCCATAACATTTTGCAAGCACGTCTTTGCGCATTGCCTTTACCGTTTCGCGTGCGATTACTTTTCCGCCGACAGCCGCCTGTATCGGGACTTCGAAAAGCTGGCGCGGGATGTGCTCCTTTAAATTTTCGGCAATTTTCCTTGCCCTTGCATAGGCTTTGTCGGTGTGGATTATAAATGAAAGAGCGTCCACTATTTCGCCGTTTAAGAGTATGTCAAGCTTTACAAGCTTGCTTGGCGCATAGCCTGTCATTTCATAGTCAAAGGAAGCGTATCCCTTTGTCCTTGATTTTAATGCGTCAAAAAAGTCGTAAACTATCTCATTGAGCGGAAGCTCATAATGCAAGTTTACCCTTGAAGCGTCAAGATATTTCATATCTTTAAAAACGCCTCTCCTGTCTTGGCAAAGGTCCATAACGTTGCCCACATAATCTGATGGAACAATTATGTTTGCACTTACGACGGGCTCTTCCGCAAGCGAAATTTTTGCAGGGTCCGGATAGTTTGATGGATTGTCTATATATTTTACCTCTCCATCAGTAAGTGTAACCCTGTAAATAACCGACGGTGCGGTTGTGATTAGGTCGAGGTTGTATTCCCTTTCAAGCCGTTCCTGTATTATTTCCATATGCAAAAGGCCCAAAAATCCACAGCGGAAACCAAACCCAAGGGCAATTGAAGTTTCCGGTTCAAATGAAAGGGAAGCATCGTTGAGCTGCAGCTTTTCAAGCGCATCTCTCAAATCGCCGTATTTGGAGCCATCAGCGGGATAAATTCCTGAAAACACCATTGGATTTACTTTTTTGTATCCGGGCAAAGGCTCGTCGCAAGGATTGTCGGCATCGGTAACAGTATCACCGACACGCGTGTCACCTATGCTTTTAATAGAGGCGGCAATGTAGCCAACCTCGCCCGAATGAAGTTCACCGACGTTTATCAGGTCGGTTGCTCCCATAAATCCGGTTTCAACCACCGTAAATTCAGCGCCGGTTGACATAAGCTTTATTTTCATGCCGTTTTTGACACAGCCTTCTTTTACCCTCACATAAATTATTACGCCCTTGTAGGAATCGTAATAGCTGTCAAAAATAAGGGCTTTAAGAGGGGCCTCATCGTCGCCTGACGGGGCGGGGATGTCTGTTATGACCTTTTCAAGCACTGCCCTTATGTTAGTGCCCATTTTTGCAGAAATTTGTGGAGCGTCCATTGCCGGTATGCCTATGATTTCCTCAATTTCCTTGCATACGGCTTCCGGATTTGCCGATGGTAAATCGATTTTGTTTACCACCGGTACAACTTCAAGGTCATGCTCTATGGCAAGGTAAGTATTTGCAAGGGTTTGCGCTTCAATTCCCTGCGAAGCATCAACCACAAGGATTGCCCCTTCACAGGCGGCAAGCGAACGTGAAACCTCATAATTAAAGTCAACGTGTCCGGGAGTGTCTATAAGGTTGAAAATGTAGTCATTTCCGTCAAGTGCCGTATATTTAAGCCTTACAGCACGAGCTTTTATGGTGATTCCGCGTTCGCGTTCAATGTCCATGTTGTCAAGGAGCTGGTCTTCCATGTCGCGCAACTCAACCGCAGAAGTTAATTCAAGTATCCTATCTGCAAGGGTTGATTTTCCATGGTCTATATGTGCTATAATGCAAAAGTTCCTTATATTTTCATGCCTTTGTGACAAAAAAACCACCTCAATTAAAAATATACATATCAATTAATTATATCATAAATAAAATTCCTTGTAAATCCGTATAAAAAGTCCTTTTAGGAATATTTTTCATGGTTTAGGGGAAATTATTCTTAGGGGTGATTTTTCAGATGGCTGTCATTTTTATAAGAGCGGTAATACTTTATGCGGTCATCATATTTGCCGTAAGGCTTATGGGGAAAAGGCAAATAGGGGAACTTCAGCCTTCCGAACTTGTTATAACCATTTTGGTTTCAAATATTGCCACTTTGCCGGTTGAGGACCCGTCAATGCCAATGCT
>JAJUHO010000172.1 GCA_029267825.1 Oscillospiraceae bacterium | reverse complement strand
GGCTTTTGGCATAGACATCTTTTCAACATCATGGCTTTCAGACCCGCAAAAAGCCTTTTGGGCAATGGTTATTGTAACCACATGGCAGTATTCCGGATATATGATGCTTATTTATATAGCCGGACTTATGGGGGTTCCAAAAGACCTTACCGAGGCCGCAAGCATTGATGGAGCTACCGGAATCCAGGCAACAAGGCATGTTGTTCTGCCTATGATGGTTCCCTCATTTGTAATTTGTTTATTTTTGTCAATAACAAGATGCTTTATGGTATATGACTTAAACCTTTCATTGACCGAGGGCGGGCCTTTTGCCGCTACAAGAATGGTTGCCATGCACGTTTACAAAAAAGCCTTTGAGGCAAAGCAATACGGCATCGGGCAGGCGGAAGCTCTTATTTTGTTTGTGATTGTGGCTATTATTGGAATTACGCAAATTTATCTTGGAAAAAGGAAAGAGGTGGAGGCATAATGAAAAAGCAAATTATCGGCGGGAACAAAGCTCGCGTATCTTTAGCTTTTAAAATGTTTTTCTTGATTGTCATGCTTGCGGCATACATGGTTCCCTTCTTTTTAATCATTATAAATTCGTTTAAAAGAAAATCCACTGTCATCAAGGAACCTCTTACTTTAATAGACCCAAAGGGCGCTACTTTTGAAAATTTCATAAACGCTTTCAAGCAGATGAATTATCCTCTTGCATTTTTAAACTCGCTTGTCATAAGTGTTATAAGCGTAACCTTCATCATAATTTTTGCAGCAATGGCGGCTTATATTTTCGTGCGCACAAAATGGGCCGCAAGCAAATTTTTCTTTGCGCTTATGATTGCCTCCATGGTGGTTCCGTTTCAGGTGCTTATGATTCCCCTTGTGTCAATTTACGGCAGTTCTTTTGGAATGCTTAATTCAAGAAGCTCGCTTATTTTCTTTTATTTAGGCTTTGGCATGAACCTTGCTGTATTTATGTACCATGGCTTTATAAAAAGCAGTGTGCCGATTTCTCTTGAAGAAGCGGCAAAGCTTGACGGATGCACAAAATTTCAGACCTTTTTCCTTGTCGTATTTCCCCTTCTCAAATCAATAACGTCAACCATGATAGTGCTCGACGTGCTTTGGATTTGGAACGACTTTCTGCTTCCAAGCCTTGTGCTCGGCAAAAAGGAGCTTTACACGCTTCCCCTTTCAACATACAGCTTTTACGGAACATATTCAAACGACCTCGGCAAAATTATGGCAGGCCTTGTAATGACGGTATTGCCCGTAATAGTGCTTTATTTGTTCCTGCAAAAGCATATCATCAGCGGAATTGTTTCCGGTGCGGTAAAATCATAAAACGGAGCAAAAAAATGTTTGAAATCATCATAACAAAAAAATACCTGTGGCTTCCCGTAAAAAACGACGGTCAAAAGACCTTTGCACAAGTTTTTCTTGGCAAGGAAATAATTTATGAGTTTGACATTGAAGTTTCTCAAAAAAAGCCTGATTTTTACGCCGCTTGGAACGTGGAAGCCTACATTGGCAAGGCTTTGAAATTTAACGGGGATTTCCCCGAGGGCTGGTGCGAGCAAATAAGAAATGAAGATACTCCTCCCGAAAACAGCGCCCACCGGCCTTTTATCCATTTTGCCCCGCAAAGCGGATGGATGAACGACCCCAACGGACTTATTTTGTCTGACGGGATTTACCATATGTACTTCCAGCACAACCCTTTCGGCATAAGATGGGCAAATATGCACTGGGGGCACGCTTTCAGCAAAGACCTTCTGCATTGGAAGCAAGCCGATGAAGCGCTGCTGCCCGACGAAAACGGAATGATGTTTTCCGGCTGTGCTTTTCTGGATGAAAAAAACGCCGCCGGCTTTGGCGAAAACAGCATATTGTATTATTACACCGCCGCGCCGGGAAAAGGGCGCTCAAGCGGAAAGAAATTTTGCCAAATGCTTGCTTTAAGCAGCGACGGCGGCTTTTCCCTTAAAAAGCTTCCGACAACAGTCATTGAGCATATTGCCGGCGAAAACCGCGACCCGAAAGTATTTTACCATAAGGCCTCAAACGCTTATATCATGGTATTGTTTTTGGACGGGAATGATTTTGCGATTTTCCGTTCCCAAAACCTCTTGGATTGGGAGCCTACCCAAAAGCTTTCCCTTCCCCCGCTATGGGAATGTCCGGATTTATTCCCCTTAAAAAATGAAAAAGGAGAAGAACGCTGGATTTTCTGGGCGGCTGACGGATACTACTTCATAGGCGATTTCAACGGATATGAGTTCACTTCGAGAACAGAAAAATTAAACGCATATTCTACAAAGCTTGCCTATGCCGCACAAACATATTCAAACACAGAAGGGCGAATAATCAGCCAAAGCTGGTTGCGCACCCAAAACCACGGCACAAATTATACCGGAGTAATGGCAATACCGGTTTGCCTTTCCTTAAAAAATACCGAAAATGGAGAAAGGCTTTGCCTTGAACCGGTTGAAGAAATGAAAACTCTGCGCCAAAATGCAAAGTTTTTTAAAAACATTGAAAATCAGGCCTTGATTTGCCTGCAAGAAACTGCTGCAGAAATCATCTTAAATTTTAATCCCTGCAATGAGGGAATTGCAACGCTCGATATTTTGGGCGAAAAATTGACCATAAACTTTTCGCTTGAAGAAGTTTGCTTTAAGGATGAAAAATTCTCTTTCCAAAATTGTGAAAGTTTGGACTTGCGTATTTATATAGACTATGATGCTGTTGAAATTTTTGCGCTTGGCGGTCTGATATATTTCCCCTGCGAATGGGATGTAAAATCGCTGACAGGTGAAATTTCAATTGATTCCGGTGAAAAAATGCTTGAAAGCGCTGAAATTTACGAATTAAGATAAAACTGCAAAAAGAAAGGCATGATAACAATGAAACCAGTTGAAAATAAAATAATGCTGATAACCTATGCGGACAGCCTCGGCAAAAATTTGAAAGAGCTTGAAAGCGTGCTTGAAAAGCACTATAATGGCGCCGTAGGAGGAGTTCATATACTTCCATTTTTCCCGTCCTCGGCAGACAGAGGATTTTCTCCCATGCGATATGATATGGTAGACCCCGCTTTCGGCGATTTTAATGACGTAAAGCGCCTTGGCGAAAAGTATTACCTCATGTTTGACTTTATGATAAACCATATTTCAAAGCAGTCCGAATTTTTTAAGGATTTTCAAAAGAACAAGGATAACTCCCCTTACAAGGATTTTTTTATAAGGTATAAGGATTTCTGGGAAAACGGCGAACCCACAGAACACGAAATCGACGTGATTTACAAAAGAAAACCGCGTGCG
>JAJUHO010000070.1 GCA_029267825.1 Oscillospiraceae bacterium | reverse complement strand
GGCTTATTTTTTTGGAGCTGGTAGCCGGAATCGAACCGGCGACCTCTTCATTACGAGTGAAGCGCACTACCGACTGTGCTATACCAGCAGATACGACAACATTTTTATTATACACGTGCAAATTATTATTGTCAAGGGTTTTAAATTGATAATTTTTTTGGATAATAAAAAAATCCCTTCCGATTTTTTATTAAAACGGAAAGGATTTTAAATGGATGGATTTTTATTTTTTTATGCTGTAAAATACATTTTTGCCTTTAAAAACAGCGCTTTCTCCAAGGGTTTCTTCTATTCTTAAAAGCTGGTTGTATTTGGCTATTCTTTCGGTTCTGCAAGGGGCACCGCTTTTTATTTGTCCGGCATTTACAGCAACAGCAATGTCCGCTATTGTTGTATCTTCCGTTTCTCCTGAACGATGCGATATTACGGCGGTATAATTTGCCTTTTGAGCCATTTGTACCGTATCAAGAGTTTCAGACAAGGTGCCTATTTGATTTAGTTTTACTAAAACCGAATTTGCAATGTTTTTTTGAATGCCTTCTTTTAAAATTTCAGGATTCGTTACGAAGATATCATCTCCGACAAGTTGAATTTTGTTTCCGAGCTTTTGTGTTAAAACTGACCATCCATCCCAGTCATTTTCTGAAAGACCGTCTTCAATTGAAACAATTGGGTAGCGTTTTATCCAGTCTTCGTATACAGATATCAGTTCATGTGAGCTTAAGCTGGTATTTTCACCTTTAAACAAGTATTTTCCGTCTTCATAAAGTTCAGAAGCAGCAGGGTCAAGAGCTATGGATATATCTTCGCCAGGAGTATATCCGCTTTTTTCAATGGCTTCAATAATAAGCTTCAAAGCTTCTTCATTTGAAGCAAGGTCAGGAGCAAATCCTCCTTCGTCTCCAACTCCAGTGCTCATACCTTTGCTCTTTATTACTGATTTTAAAGTTTGATATACTTCAGCGCACATCCTTAAAGCTTTGCGGAAGCTTTTTGCCCCTGTCGGCATTATCATAAATTCCTGTATATCGACGTTATTGTCGGCGTGTTTCCCGCCGTTCAAAATATTCATCATTGGTACAGGAAGCTCATATGCATTTGCTCCGCCTATATATCTGAACAACGGCATATTAAGGCAGTTTGAAGCAGCTCTTGCGGATGCAAGAGAAACCCCAAGAATCACGTTTGCCCCAAGATGAGACTTATTTTTTGTGCCGTCAAGTGAAATTAAAAGGCTGTCGATTTTTCTTTGGTCAAATACGTCAAGTCCGGTGATTTCTGGGGCAATTATTTTCATTGATTCTTCGATAATTGATTTTACTCCCATGCCTCGAAACCTGCTCTTGTCCTTGTCGCGCAATTCAACTGCTTCACGTGTTCCTGTGGATGCTCCGGAAGGAACTGCTGCACGCCCCAATATGCCATTTTCAAGCAAAACATCGACTTCTACGGTTGGATTCCCTCTTGAATCAAGTATTTCCCTTGCTTTTACAGATTTAATTTTGGCCATTAAAACCACCCTCCTTAATTTTTTAAAATATTTGCCATTTTTAGATTATCACAACATTCATAAATATGTCAAGCATTTTTCCATATTTAAGCTAATTTCAGCAATTTTCCAATATTTTTTCAATAAAGCATTTGTTTTTTAAAAATAAATATGTTATAATACATACTGAATGTTTATGCTAACATGAGAAAGGACGATAGCTTTATGCCCGGTAGTTATGGCGTTGGGAAAAGAAAAAAAATAAAGGCTGTAAGCGCGGCAGAAATAATTTTTATAGCTGTGTTTTCAGTTGCAATTATTGTAATGCTTAGCTTTACTTTCTTGTTTTCGAAAGAAGGCGTTGCGAGAAAGTTTTTTGGCACTTACGTTTACCTTTCGCGGGTTACGGTAATGGAACCTTCAATTCCGGTAAACTCTGCTGTTTTTGCGGATCCGAATGAAATTTCATCGCTTGCGCCGGGAATGGTTGTGCTTTTCAAGGTTGAATATAATGATGAGGAAATCGTTACCATTTCAAGGATACAGGAAATCCAGCAGGACGGAGATAAGCAGTATTACATACTTCGAGGGGATTCAAACCTTGAAACCGAAGCAATAAGAATTCCACAGGAAAATATTATTGCAAAATGCACTGAGGTAAGCGTGCCTTTGGGCGCAGTGCTTTCATTTGCGGTTTCAAAGCCGGGAATTTTTACGATTATAATTGCCCCATGCCTTGCTGTTATAATTTTTCAAATAATACATATTATCCGCGTAAATAAATATAATGCAGGCTATGACGATGAAGACGACGATGATGAATATGATGACGAAGATGATTACGACGATGACGACGAAGATGAAGATGAAGATGAAGATGTGCAGGTTTCAAGGCCAAGGGGAAATGCCTATGCTGCTGAACCTCCAGTAAAAAAGATTTACGTCGGGGGAGAAGGTAAGGCACAATACCTTAAAAGTGCAGCTCCAAATGCGGATTATAGGGATTTGAACGAGGCAATGATGAATGCCGGAGTGCAAAAAAGAAGCAATATAGGAGCTCCAAATCCTGCGGCGCAAAGGCTTAATGCCCAAAGGGAAACCGTAACTGAAAATTTCAGGCAGAAGCCTGTTACAAGGGATATTGAATTTTCATCTGAACTTTTTGCTCCAAGGAAAGAAAAGAGCTATTTGGATATTGAACAGGAATTTGCTCCGCCTCCGGCTGTTAAAAACCCGTCCGGAATAACAATTCCTGAAGAGGCAAAAAAACCGAACCAAACCATTGCTCCGCCCCCAAAACCAAATAATAATAAGACGGTTGAAGAACTTATGCGGGCTATTGATAAGGCTCAATCAGGGCTTAAAAAATAAAAAATATCCCTCCCATTTGCGGGAGGGATATTTTTTATTTGTCTGAATTTATTTGCCTCTTTGCTTTTGATTTTTGCATGAAATTGAGCGAGGCGGTGAATATTTTATCCGAAGTAAAGAGCCTTACGGCGAAGAACATTACTATTATGAAAAGCAGTACTTGGTATGCAAACCCTCCCCAGAAAATTGCCATGTTGCCGAACATGAGATTGTCCGTAGCAGTAAAGGTGTGGGTAAACGGGATTAAATAAATCAAAATTTTAATGCCGAGCGGGAGAGAATTTATGCTTGTGAACATTGAAAGGATATATGGCAGCATTGCGCAGAGCATTATAGGCATTATTACAGTTTGAGCCGATTTTGCATCGTTTACCATTGCACCAAGTATCAGCGCTATGCCAAGGGAAATCAAAAGCGTCATGAACATTTGAAGTCCAAGCAAAACGTAATCCACAGTAGCAAATTGAAGTCCAAGTGAAGAAAGCATCTTTGAAATTTCCGCCGAAGCATTAATTTTATCCGTAGCCCCTCCGGTCATTCCGTTCATGTACTTTGAAAAACCAATCATATAAACTCCGGCATTGAGCATTGCTACAATTGCAGCCGCAAGCATTTTTGCAAGAAGCACCGAAATTCTTGAAACCGGCGCCGAAAGCAGGGTTTCGAGTGTTTTGTCTATTTTTTCGGTTGATATTGCGGAAATTATCATTTGGGAAGAAAACATAACAAGGATAAAAATAACTATCGGCAGGAACATATTCTGCATCATTGTAAGGCTTGATACAGCGGTAAGAGAAATTTCGGCCGATTTGTCTTTTACAACTGTGATGTCCTTTACAAGCACCGGTTCTTTTATAGTTGCTATGTCGCTTTGTGAAAAGCCGTAGTTCGAAAGCAGTGTGTTTGAAACCGCTTCTTTGATTATGTCAATTATTGCGGAAGTTTTTTCACTGCTTATTGTGCCGGAAAGCGAAGAACTTTTCATGACGTTTATGAATTTAAGCTCCGCTTGCTTTTTGTCTTCAAGCACGGTTTTTGTAAAACCTTTTGGAATGACAACAAGGCTTTCGGAATTTATATTTTTCATAATTTTTGCAGGGTCAGATTCGTCAGACGGCGAAATTTTGGTTACTTTGTTTCCCAGTGTTTCAATGGCTTGCAGTACGGAATTTGTAAATTCGGTATTATCTTCATCGCATATTGTTATGTCGGATGAAGCCATTGCCTTTTCCATAACATCACCCATTATTGTGCCAAGCCCATAAAAAATTACAAGCGTTATCACCATGCCCATAATGGTTTGTGTTGAAAGCAAATCTTTAAGCTCTTTTTTAAGAAGATTAATGAATTTCATGTTCTTTTACCACCCTTTCAAAGACTTCTTCAAGATTTGCCGCATTGTAGCGTTCTTTAAGCTCATTAGGTCTGCCGGTAACCATAAGTTTTCCTCCGGTTATTATGCCGACCTTATCTGAAACAAACTCTATTTCAAGCATATTGTGGGAACTGAGCAGGAACGACATTCCTTTTGCGGCAAGCTCTTTTATCATTTTCCTTATTTCAAGGGCGTTTATTACATCAAGCCCGGAAGTCGGCTCGTCAAGAATTGCAAGCGCCGGAGAAGTCATTACCGCACGTGCCAGCAAAAGCTTTCTTATCATTCCGCGGCTGTAGCTTGAAATTTTTTCATTCAGCCTTTCTCCAAGCCCGCAGATTTTTTCCGCCGTCTGAACATATTCCTTTGCGCTTTGCGGGTCATTTGCAAAAATGCTTGCCATAAAGTTTAAGTATGCTTTTCCGGTCATGCTTTTATAGGCTCCGGCCTCGTCGGGAAGATATGTTATGTTTTCCCTTACTTTTTCCGGATTTTGAAGTATGCTGAATCCGTTTACTATGGCATCTCCGGCGGTCGGCTTGATTAAGGTTGAAATCATCCTTATCGTTGTGGTTTTTCCGGCGCCGTTTGGACCTATTAGTGCAAATATCTCGCCTTTTTCAATTGAAAAGCTGACATCGTTTGCAGCAAGCACTTTTGTGTACTGCTTTGTCAGCCCTTTTACCTCCAATATAGGCATATTAAATTTCCCTCCGTTTATTGCGTGTATATTGTATATATACAGTAGCATATAATTTTTCTTTTGTCAATAGCTTTTTTGAATTTTTTCCCCTAAAAAGAGGAATAATAGCTTATCATTGAATGGATGCGGGGAAGATGTATGCAAAATAAATTCATTAGTTTAAAAGATGTATATAAAATATATTTTCAAGGAGAGCATGAGGTTAGGGCGCTGAATGGGATTTCACTGGATATTTCCCGCGGAGAGTTTGTTGCTGTTGTAGGAAGCTCCGGTTCGGGAAAATCTACGTTGATGAATATGCTTGGATGTCTTGATATTCCCACAAGCGGGGATTATCTGCTTGACGGGAGGAGCGTTTTGGGGCTTGGCGACAAAGAGCTTTCAGGAATAAGAAATAGAGAAATAGGGTTTATTTTTCAAGGATTCAACCTTGTGCCCGGGCTTACCGCGTTTGAAAATGTCGAGCTTCCGCTTGTGTACAGGGGAGTACCCAAAAGCAAACGTCGTGAAATTGCAATGAGGGCGCTTGAAAAGGTATCTCTTGGCAACAGAATTTCACATAAGCCGTCGCAGATGTCGGGAGGCCAGCAGCAAAGGGTTGCAATTGCGAGGGCGCTTGCCGCCGAACCGGGAATAATTCTTGCGGATGAGCCTACCGGAAACCTTGACAGCCGTTCCGGCAGCGAGGTGATGAGGGTTTTATTTTCGTTAAACCGCATGGGAAAAACAATAATCTTAATAACTCATGATGAAAATATTGCCAAGCAGGCAAAGAGAATTATAAGGATATCTGATGGAAAAATTGTTGAAGATATTTTTGCTTAACATGAAATTTATTCCTTAAAAGCTATAAAAGCCATAATTTTTGCAGCAAAATCAACTAATTTTATGTGGATAATCAAGTGATTTTTGCTTTTATTTACAAAAATAAATTTTGATTGCAACAATTTATGCTTTTTTTTTCACTAATTAAATGACAGGTCTTTAAAGGAGAGCGGGAATGTGGTATAATATCACTAACAATCTGTTTGCGGAAGCTTTCCGTTAGACAGAATATGAGGTGATTAAATGAGTTTTGACTTTTCAGAAACGGTCAAAAAGGCGCAGAGCGGAGATGCCGATGCGTTTGCAAGGTTGTATTCGCTTGTATATAAAGATTTATACCACATCGCCCTTTGCAGTCTGAGAAACCAGCATGATGCCTGCGACGCTGTGAGCGAAGCGGTCCTTGACGCATTTACTTCCATAAAAAAATTAAAAGATTTAAATGCATTTAAGGCGTGGATAGTTAAGATTCTCACCGTAAAGATAAAGAAAAAACAACGGGAGTACATAGAAAATAACAACACGCAAGACATAGAAGATGTAGAACAAGAGATAAAAGGCGAGATAAACAGCGACGGTTTTGATATAATGGAAGAATTTGCGAAGCTGGAAAAGACCGAAAGACTTGTACTTTCACTTAATGTTGTGGCGGGATATACAAGCGATGAGATTGCTAAAATGTGTGATACGAACCCGTCCACCGTCCGCTCTAAGCTTATGAGAGCAAAGACAAAGCTTAAACAGCGGCTTATTTCAGAATAGAAAGGAGGTATGGCTATGAAGTTCGAGCAAAAAATCAATGAGCTTATAAATGAAGTTGAAGTTCCTGAATGTATTTCGCCGGAAAACATTGCACTCATGCTGAAACAAAAGGCTTCCTCTGCAAATTCAAAGTCTTTTGACACACAAATAAGCATGAAATCGAAGAAAAAGGCGATAGCTTTCAGGTCGTCGGCGGCAATAGCTGCAGGTTTTGCCCTTGTTTTGGGGGTTATGGCATTTATAAAGGATAATCCTTCGCTTCCATTGGGATACCTTGATTCGGCCGAAGAGATAAAAGAGGCTGAAAATTATGCGGATGTCTATAAGGTAATTCAAGATGCTTTTGTAAAAAACGGCACATCAAAAGAAGATAATACGATAGAGCCGGATAATAGTACAACGTCTTCGACAGATACTCAAACAAAAACCGGACAAACGCAAAATTCTGAAGGCTCCCAAAAGAGTGTTTCTTATGACATTTCAGACAGCAGCCTTTCGGATGCCGCCGAAGCCGATATTTTAAAGACGGACGGCAATAATCTTTATTATATCGCCAACGGTTCCCTTTACATAGTTTCTGCAAACGGCGGGAAAATGACACTTTTGTCAAAGACTTCATCACAGGGAACATATCCCGTTGAAATGTATATAAACGGGAACAGGCTCATAGTGATTTCAAACAATACGGTTGAAACGCCTTATGAAACGGCATTGAAAGAAGAAACTGCGGCATCGGAGACAACTGCCGCACAGGCTGAAACTTCCGCATCCGGTACAACCGCCGGTGAAGAGGCGCAAAAGCAAGTTTCTGAAGGAGACAAAAATACACAGAACGGTGGGACTTCAAAAACAGATAAAAAAATCCCGTCGACCGTGCTGCAAAGCAATTCTGTTGTGGAAATATACGATATATCGGATAAAACTGCGCCTAAAATCGTTTCAACCTATAAACAAAACGGATCTTATATATCTTCAAAGATGCAAGGCAATACAGTTTATCTTGTGACAAATTATTCGGGCTATCAAACCAAGCCTCTTGACAACAAGGAGGACCTTGACAATTATGTTCCGGCATATTACATAAACGATGCCAAGAATTATATACAGGCAACTGATATTTGCATTCCCGCACAGGTGGGCAGCACAAGCTATGCGATAGTTTCAGGGCTTGACATACAGGGCACATCTCCTTTGGTATCAATTAAAGCGGTCCTTTCAAATGCAAAAAGCGTTTATTTTTCGGATTCGTATTTGTACATTGCAGGGAACGGCAATGCCATTGGGGATAAAAACAGCACCTTGCTTACACGTTTTTCAATAAAGGACGGTGCGGTTGCTTATTCTGCAAATGCAAGCGTTGAGGGAGCGGTTATAAATTCCGCAGCCATGAATGAAGACGGCGGCAATTTGAGGGTTGTAACCCTTACGACCGACTCAAAATCAGGCAAACGCTATTCAAATGTGTTTGTTTTGGGAAGCGATTTTAAAGTTTCCGGAAGCCTTACCGGAATATGCGCTGATAAGACCGTTTCAGAAGTTTCATTTGAAAGCGGAAAAGTTGTGCTTATGTCAAGTTCGGCACAGATTTTGGCTGAAATCACCCTTCCGGGCAATGAGCCAAAGCTTTCTAAAACTTCATCTTCCCTGCCGGTGACATATTATAAGTATTCTGATGACAAGTTTGCAGGAATTTCCGGCATACTTGACCAGTCGGGAAAAGTAAAGTCAATAAAGCTTTCGATATATGACTCGAATTTTAAAGAGCTTTCGTCGGTTGAGCTTGATGGAGCACTTCCGGATAGCTTTGCCAATGAAACTGAAAGCAAAAACGTGATTTTCTTTGATGCTCAAAGCGGACTTATAGGAATTCCGGCGGTGAGCAGCGGAGAATACGGTTTTAAAAATCTTTATTATTTAATTTCTTACGGTAGTGATGGACTTAAGCTTAAAGGAAAGCTTGAATACAACGATGTTGAGCAAAATTCAAGCTTTAACCGTGCAATCGTTTCGGGAGATGTTTTATATGCTTTTTCAAACGAAAGGATTGTTTCCGCACAGCTTTCTGATTTGAAAGTGATTGAAGCTTTTGAGCTTAATTAAAAACCATATGCCTTTCTCCTTAATTCATTCATAATAGTTTTCGGCAAATGTCCTCTTGGGTCTAATGGCCTAAGAGGGCATTTGCTGTGTTTCGAAACCATTTATTAATATTTTATCAATCTAAAAGCATTAAATTTCAGCCAAAAAGATGTTTAATATTTTGTAGAATATTTTATGTTAATTTTTTGTTATCCCCCTTTTTATTTTTGGAGTATCTGTTATAATATGTTTTGCGTTTGAAAATCCCCATAATAAAAACGCAATAATTAAAGCTTTTGCTTAAAAAGACTGGATGGTGAAGTTATGTTTCAAATCAAATGGCTGTGGCACAATTTAAAGGGTTATCGTGTAATGTACATAATGGCCTTGTGCTTTACAGTTGTCTGCCAGGGGCTTTTCCTAATATACCCTATTTTCGGGCAGACTATTGTGGACACTTTTATAAGCAGTCCGGATGCACTGAAAAACCTTGAAACCAAGAAAGATTATCTTATCATGCTCTGCCTTGGAATCGTGCTTTTTACGCTTTTCAGGACATCATTGCAGTACCTTACGAATATCCTTTATGAAAAGACATCTCAAGGAATGATCTATAAGATTAGAAACTACCTTTACGAGAATGTCCAGCGCCAAGACATGCGCTTTTATGACAGAAACAGAACCGGCGACCTTATGACGCGCCTTTCGGGCGACCTTGATATGGTTCGCCATGCGATTGCATGGATTATCAAAACCTTTTTGGAAGCTCTTTCGCTTTTTGTAATATCAGTGGTTTACTTTTTCATGCTTGATCCGCTGATGGCGCTTTGCCTTTTGGCGCTAACTCCTATTATATTTTTCATAGCGCTTGCATTTAGAAAAAAAGTAGGCCCCATGTATGTGGATTTAAGGGAAAGGCTTTCAATCCTTAATACCGCCGCGCAGGAGAATATTTCAGGAAACCGCGTGGTAAAGGCCTTTGCAAGGGAAGATTATGAAATTGAAAAATTCGGTGAAAAGAATAAGGATTTTTCAGATGCAAACAAAAATGCAGCAATGACGTGGCTTGCATATTTCCCATACCTTGAAATTACTTGCCAAGCACTTGGAGTGGTAATGCTTTTTGTCGGAGGTATTTTTATAGTAAACGGCAGAATGAGCTTTGGCGAATTTACTGCTTTTAACGGGATGATATGGACTATTGCAAACCCGATGAGGATGTTTGGAAGCCTTATAAACGACCTTCAACGCTTTATGGCATCG
>JAJUHO010000104.1 GCA_029267825.1 Oscillospiraceae bacterium | reverse complement strand
GGACAGGAGCAGATGGGCAATATAAACGAATCCATAAAAATGGCTGGCACAATGCTCAGCATACTCCCATTGTTGATTATGTATGCCTTTATGCAAAAGCAATTTGTTGAAAGCGTTGACAGAACCGGCATTACAGGCGAATAATTTTGCGGTGAGTCCGCAATGTTATTATAAAAATGATTTTTATAAATTGGATGGAGGATTTATTATGAGGAAATGGCAAAAAATTCTCAGCGTGACATCCGTTCTTGCCCTTTGCGCAGCTTCGCTCAGCGCATGCGGCGGCGGTTCGGCATCAAGCTCGTCGGCGGCTGATTCTTCGGCATCTTCAAATGAAAGTTCGGAGGCGGCTTCTTCTGAATCTGCAAGCACTCTTCCCCCTATGACTACCGACAAAATAACCCTTACTTATGCATCTTGGGAAAATGACGTTTTGACAAAATACATGGCGCAAAAATTCATGGAAAAGTACCCGAATATAACCGTTGAAACAATTTACTATGGAACCGACGTTTACAACGACAGCCTTTTGAACCTTGTAAACGCAGGCCAGACTCCGGACTGCTTCTGGATACTTGGCGAATGTGATTTTGCCATTGAAAACGAGCTTCTTGGCGATATGACGCAATATTGGGAGAATGACCCGGAAAACAAGAATATTCTTACCACAATAAACGACGGCAAATTCGGCTACTACGGAACAAACAAGAAGTGGGCGACACCGGTCAAGTATCTTCCGGACTGCATTTACGCAAATATGACCGTGTTTAAGCAGCTCAATAAGGAAATGCCCGACCCAAACAACTGGACATGGGAAGATTTCATCCAGTCAATTAAGGATATGACTGTTCCGGAACAGGGTATTTTCGGCTACAATGATTACCGCACAATCATTACATGGTATCCGATTGCCGCTGACGGCAAGTGTTGGGGAGAATTTGGCTTTGACGGCACATCGTTCCATATGGACAATTGGGCAGAAGGCCTTAACACTCAGGCTGCTCTTATCAACGGCAAATACCATGCTCCTTTCTACAATACTGATGAAGCTGAAGCTGTATTTGGCGATAGAACCCTTTGGGCGGCTTATTCCGGAAAGATAGCATACCAGCTTGACGCTTGGTGGACATTCAACAATCTTTTTGCAACTCAGGATTACCTTGACAAGGGGCTTGTTTATGTTCCTTATGCAATTCCACAGGTTAAGGGCAACGACAGCAACCATGCCATAGGCACAATGGACTTTGGCGGAATTTCATCCAACACAGCACATCCAAGAGAAGCATATGAGCTTCTTAAATGGATGACATGGGGCGTTGACGGATGGAAAGAAAAGCTCAACGCTTATGCCACACTTACAAATGCAGACGGCTCCAAGCTTTCTGTTGACAACCTTCCCATTACTCTTGACAAGGAAATCTGGGACGGCGTAAGGAAGTTCTTCCCCGGCGACGACGACCAGTACGGCAGAGGCAAGTACTTTGACGCATTCTTTGCAAACTGCAAGGAACCGATTCCTTACGGCGGAACCATAATCCCCGGCTTTGGCACATTCATCAGGGACGTTTATAACGATGCGACATCAGGCGCTACCGTTGAACAGCAAGTTATCAACAACGGTGTAAATGCTCATGACCTTGTTGCAGACCTTGAACAAAAAGCAAATAAGTGCCATGAAGATGCTATGGCAAATCTTAAATAAGCTAAGGTAAAAAGGACAAAAAAATCCAGCCAAATCCGGCTGGATTTTTTATTTTAAATGAAAATTCATATTGCATTTCCGGCAAATTGAGTCATATACAGCTCATAATAACGGCCTTTTTGCTCTAAAAGTTCGTCGTGTGTTCCGGTTTCAACGATTCGGCCTTTGTCCATAACGACAATTTTGTCGGCATCCCTGATTGTTGACAGCCTGTGTGCGATAATCAGGCTTGTTCGGTCTTTCATCAGGTTTACCATGGCATCCTGTATATGCTTTTCCGTTCTTGTATCGACCGATGAAGTTGCTTCATCCAAAATTAAAATTTTAGGATTCGCCAGAACTGCACGCGCGATTGCCAAAAGCTGTCTTTGGCCTTGTGAAAGGCTGGAGCCGGCATGATTTAAGAAAGTCTGATACCTTTCCGGCAGGCGGTCTATAAAATAAGCGCAGTTGCTCATTTGCGCCGCATATGTCATTTCGTCGTCAGAGGCTTCATGATTGGCGTATTTTATATTTTTTTCTATCGTATCCGAAAACAAAACGGTATCCTGCAAAACTATTGCAATGCTGTGGCGGAGCTCATCACGATTTAAATCCATAATATTTACTCCGTCTATCAGGATTTCTCCCGAATCTACTGGGTAAAAACGCGTAAGCAGGTTTACGACGGTTGTTTTTCCGCTTCCCGTAGCGCCTACCAAGGCAATTTTCTGTCCCGGACTTACATCAAGGTTAAAATCAAACAGAACCTGTTTGTCGGGAGTATACGAAAAATTAACGTTTCTAAAAGAAATTTCGCCTTTGATATTTTTAACTGGAAGTTTTCCGCTGTTGTCCTCATCCGGTTGGTCGATAAGTTCAAAAACGCGTTCCGCACCGGCAACGGCGGTTTGCAATGAACCGTATAGCTGCGCGATTTCGTTGACCGGCCTTGAAAATTGGCGGGCATATATGATAAATGCCGATATTGTTCCCACGGTGATAAGTCCTTTTAAAGCAAAATATCCTCCGAAAGCCGCAACAATTATAAAGCTTATGTTTGAAATGCAGTTCATGATAGGACCCATTGAGCCGCCAAGTATTTCCGCACTGATTGATACTTTTGTAAGTTCGTCGGAAGTTTTGTTGAATTCATCTATTACATCCTGCTGTTTATTGTATGCGGCAACCGATTTGCAGCCGGTTATCATTTCTTCCGAATGCCCGTTGAGCATTCCGAGAAGTTGAGAGCGTTTTTTGTACATCTTGCGCATGATTTGAGATAATTCCTTGGTTACGACAACAGTTATAACGACCGTTACCAAAGTAATTAAAGTTAATTGCCAGCAATAATAAAACATGATTGTGATTGTGCCAGCAACCGTTAGAACTCCGGAAACCAATGAGCCAATGCTTTGCGATACTGCATTTGAGACATTTTCAACATCGTTTGTCATCCGGCTCATTACATCACCGTTTGAGTGGGTGTCTAAATACTTAATTGAAAGACGGTTGATTTTTGCAAATAAATCGTACCTCATGCTGCTTACAATTCGCTGGCTTAAATGTGCCGAAAGCAGACTTTGAGCCAATGAGCATGCGGTTGCAATCAAATATACTGCAAAAAGCGCCGCAACCATTTTGTATAAATCTTCCCACTTGCCCTGGATGATTATATCAATCGTGCTTCCTTGCATGGCAGGCGCCAAAAGTGATGTTATGGTAGTCATCAAGACTGCTGTTATCAAAAAATCAAGAAGCTTTTTTTCGGCTTTGAAATATCGTATAAGCCTGGAAATGGTTTGTCTTGCCTGCTTTGGTTTTTCAACCGGATGCCCCATGTTTGGACCGGGCCTTCCGCGGTGCATAAAATTTTGTGGAGGGGCTTTATCCGATTCGGAGGAGTGGTATTTTATTTTTTCTTCTGCCGGAGAATTAAAACCTTCGGGCAATTTTTCATTTGTTTGCTTCATCATATGTATCCTACTCTTTCTTTAATTGGGAATAATAGATGTCCTTGTAAATTTCGGATGTTTGCAATAATTCGTCATGTGTTCCGCATGCAGCTATTTTGCCGTTGTCCATTACTACAATTCGGTCTGCGCCGCGTACGGAAGCAATTCTTTGGGCAATAATAATCTTGGTGGTTTTAGGGAATTTTTCATTCAAAGCCTTGTACAAATTTGCTTCGGTCTGCAAATCCAATGCGCTGGTAGAATCATCAAAAATTAAGACCTCGACTTTTTTCAACAGGGCACGTGCAATTGAAATACGCTGTTTTTGCCCGCCCGAAAGTGAATGTCCTCCTTCAGAAACATGCGTATAATATCCGTTATTTGTGGCGCAAATAAAATTGTCAGCCTGTGCGATTTGCGCTGCTTCTTTGATTTCCCATGGCGTCGCATCTTTTTTGCCCCATTTGATGTTTTCCTCAATGGAGCGCGAATAAAGCTCGGCCTTTTGAAGCACAATTGAAACTTTATCGCGCAAATTCTTTAAATTATATTCTTTTACATTTATTCCATTAAGCAAAATTTCGCCGGACGATACATCGTAAAACCGTGGGATTAGGTTTACCAGCGTGGATTTCCCGCTGCCGGTGGCGCCAAGGATTGCCAGAGTTTCTCCGCTGTTTATTTTAAGGTTGATATTTTCAAGTACTGCGCGGTTGCTGGAATTTGGATAAGCAAAGCAGACATTGCGGAATTCAATTTCACCATGTGTTTTGGGCAATTCTGTCATATTGCCGTCGCAAATGATATTTTCGCATTTAAGCACTTCATTGATACGGTCTGCCGATGCTTTTGCGCGAATGAAAGTCTGAAAAATATTTGCCATGAACATAATGCTCATAAGAATCATGGCTATATATGTGATTGCCGCCATTATTTCGCCGGTAGTGATTTCGCCATTGTTTTTTACTTCAATTCCGCCGATTAAAATAATGGCAACAACGCACAAATTCAAAATAATGTTCATGCACGGCCCCATGAAAGCCAAAAGCGATTGAACGTTCAGACTGATATCCTTAAGCTCATTATTTGCCGTTTCAAAACGCTGCAATTCGTAATCCTCTTTGACATATGCCTTTACTACTCGTGCTCCCGCTATATTTTCCTGCATGACATTGTTTATTCCGTCAATTTTTTGCTGTACGGTTGCAAACATGGGGGAAGCTTTGCGCGTGAAAAACCATACAAAAAAAATCACAAAAGGAAATGCCATAATTGCTATAAATGCAAATTTCGGCGACTGCTTATACAGCATAAAAATCCCGCCGACAAACATTATCGAGCTGCGCACCAAACCGCGCACCGCCAGCATTACCATATTTTGTACCTGAGTGACGTCGTTAGTCAGCCTTGTAACCAAAGAGCCGGTAGATATCTTATCAATTTGCTGAAAAGATAAATTCATAATTTTTGAAAACAAGTCCTTGCGAAGGTCGTTCCCAAAATTTTGGCCGGCAATATTTGACGCCCAGCCTGATAAAAATCCGCAGATGCCCCCAAACATAACCAAAAAAATCATGCGTATTCCGACGTATAAAATAAGGGACATATTATGTTTAAGCACGCCATTGTCCACAATATTTGCCATTAAATCCGGCTGCAGCAAATCCATGGTTATTTCGCCCATCATAAAAACCGGTGCAAGCACGCACCAACACCAGTATTTTTTCAGATACGACATCATAAGTTTATAATTTCCTTTCGGATTGTTTCACAAATTAGTTCAAGCTGTTTAATCATATCGCTTTCTTTTTCGGGAGTTAATGCCGTTGTTATGATTTTATCCGCTTCATGGATTTTATTCTTTATACGGTCAACGCCCGCCTGACCTTTTTCGCTTAAATAAATTTTTTTATAGCGCTGGTCCTTGTCACTGTTTTTCTTTATAATGTATCCTGAATTCAACATATCCTTTACTGTTTGGCTGACGGAAGCATAAGTTGTTCGGCAATGCTCTGCCAGTTCCTTTTGGCTTGCTCCCGGATTTCTGTCAAGATACATTATAATCATTCGGTATGAATCCGGTATGCCGGATTCCAAGGCAAGCTTTTGCATATACTTTTTCCATTCCTTGTGTGTCTGATGTATCATCAGCATAAGAGGCATATTTTCCATATTTACCACCCAATATAATTAGTTAACTACTTAATTATATCTGAAAAAAATAAAAAGTCAAGCCGAAAGTTTACTTTCTGGCCCGACTTAAAATTTTATGAAATCAATCTCCCGTAGATTCCCTTAAAATCAGCTTGTACGGCATTAAAATCCGTTCCGAGCATTTGGAAGTTCCGGTTATGTTGCCTATAAGCTTTTCTATTATTGTCCTGCCCATTTCATAGCAGGGTTGTGCAACGGTTGAAATAGTCGGCATGTACATTTCGCAAAGGGAGATATTGTCAAATCCTATTACAGCAATGTCTTTTCCAACCTTAAAGCCTCTTTCTGCAGCCCTTTTGATGGCTCCGGCTGCAAGCAGGTCCGAAATTGCAAAAATGGCGGTCGGAGGGTCGTTTAATCCCATAAAATAATCAAATGCAATCCTGCCGTTGTGATAGTCATAAGTATTTAAAAACATATACTCGTCGTTTGGAGTTATTCCGTTGTCTTTAAGCGCTTTTATATAACCTATTTCACGGTCTATTGACGAATGTGCGCGGCCTGTTGTGGAAATCATTCCAATTTTTCTGTGCCCTTTTTTAATCAGAGCATCAACTGCCGAATATGCTCCGTTTTCATCATCAACCGTGACGGTAAGCACCTTTGCGCCCTCAACTCTTTCGCAGCAAAGTGCAATATTGTATTTTTGGTTAAGCTCGTTTAAATCAGAAGCGTCAAGCTGTGTTCCAAGCAGTACGGCAGCATCTACCGTGCGTTTAAAGAGCATATT
>JAJUHO010000088.1 GCA_029267825.1 Oscillospiraceae bacterium | reverse complement strand
TGGCTCTCAGACGCAACTTTTATATTTTATCACTTTCTTTCGGGTTTGTCAAGAGGTTTTTTCTCCCTCTTTTCTCCACCCCGGAGCCTCTATCTCGGCCCCGCTCAAAAGCGACTTGATTATATTAACACAGTTTCAACTGGGTGTCAAGCGAAAAATCTCACTTTTTATCCTTTTCGGCATTTTTTATATCCATGCGCTAAATTTTATAGACTTTACTGACCACTTTCGACAAAAATCGATATTTCCCCTTTAATATTAGTTATAACCATATTTTTTTAATTGACATCAATTTTTTGTAATGCTATAATTTAGTTATAATTTTATGTAAAACCATGTCAATAAAATGTTAATTTACTGCATTTTATGTCAACAGGAGGAAATGTCAATGAAGTTTAAAAAAATCAGCACCAAAATGTCCATTATTCTTGTTGCAAGCATTGTCGTTGTCGCAGTAGTTTCCATCATTGGAAGCTTTATCGGGTTCGTAAAAATTTCCGACACTATTATCCATGATATTTCCAAAACATCGGTGGACGGCATTTTTAATGAACTGGATGAATTAAAAAGCAATTCCCAACAGTTTGCAAAAATGTACGCCGAAAAGGCGGATATAGTATCCGGAGTTGTTGGCGGCGGCAAAACCGGAATTAACTCCGCACTTGAAGCAATAGGGAATGTTGCCGGAGCTGATACCGACTTCATTTTCATAACCGACAAAACCGGAAAAATCTTAGCAAACTTTGGTATACTTAATAAATCAGACGAAAATGACAAGCCTGAATTTTTAAAAGACTATGCCGGAACCTCAATTGCCTCTACAAAAGTAATTACCGCAGCAATAAAAGGAGAATATTCCACTGAAATTGAGCCTATTCTTGATATAAAACTTGCAATATGCACCGCAGCACCAATAAATAATTCATCAGGCACGCTGATAGGCTATCTTTGCACAGGCTACAACCTTGCAAAATATGAATTTGTTGACGACCTTAAAGATTCCACAGGCAACGAATATACAATTTTCTTTGGCGATGAAAGAATAAATACCACACTTTCCGAAAATGGTCAAAGGCTTGTTGGCACTAAGCTTGATTCAAAAATTGCCGAAACCGTTTTAAACAAGCAAAAAATATTTACTAATGAAATTAATTTTCGCGGAAGAAGATTTTATGCCATTTATAGGCCGATAATCGACGATAAGACCGGCGAATCAATAGGAATCGTTTTTAGTGGCCGTCCTGTTGAAGAAATATATGACCTTATGCTTATAATATATGCTTTTGTTTTTGGTGCGATTGTCATTGCCGGAATTATTGTAATTTTCCTTAACAGAAGCTTTACTAAAAGAATTATTGTGCGCCCCATTGAAAAAATGTCAAAGCTTGCGACCGAGCTTTCAAGCGGCAACCTGCATGCAGAGCCGGTTGAACACAGGTCAAGCGACGAACTTGGCGCACTTTCGGATGCTCTTTCATTTACTGTTTCAACGCTTAGGAAATACGTTGATGATATTTCAACAAACCTTGACCTTATGGCAAACGGTGATTTTTCAAACGAAATAACCGAAAATTACATAGGCGATTTCAGCCCGATAAAGGATTCACTTATAAAGATTTCAAAGGATTTGAGCGCTACTCTCTCCTCAATCAAAACCTCAGCCGAACAGGTTAAGGCAGGCGCCGAACAAGTTTCCAACGGAGCACAGCTCCTTTCACAAGGCGCAACCGAACAGGCAAGCGCAATGGAAGAACTTTCGGCAACTATTAATGATATTTTTGGCGAAGTCCAAAAGAATGCCCAAAATGTCAATACAGCTACCGATTATGTTGAGCAGACCGTTCGCGACGTAGAAAAGAGCAATGAAGAAATGAGACGCATGCTGGAAGCCATGAATGATATAAGCGCTTCCTCTGAAGAAATCGGAAAAATCAATAAGGTCATTGAAGACATTGCGTTCCAAACTAATATCCTTGCTCTTAACGCGGCAGTTGAGGCCGCGCGTGCAGGAGCCGCGGGCAAAGGCTTTGCGGTTGTTGCCGACGAGGTAAGGAACCTTGCATCAAAATCAGCAGAAGCGGCAAAGCAAACCACCCAGCTTATTGAAGGTTCAAAAACCGTTGTGGCCGAGGGAGCAAAAATTGCGGAAGAAACAGCCAAAGCACTTGAAGGCGTTTCAAAGAATTCGCTTCTTGTAAAGGATATAATGGCAAAAATAGACGAGGCTTCCGAACAGCAGGCGGCTGCAATCAAGCAAATAACCCAGGGCATCGACCAGATTTCAACGGTCATCCAGACCAATTCCGCCACAGCGGAAGAAAGCGCCGCCGCAAGCGAGCAGCTTTCCGGACAAGCCTCAATGCTTGACAGTGAAGTTTCAAAATTCAAGCTGTCCTCCGATGTTTCCTCCTTTGGTGGAATGCAGGATGAACCTGACGAGCCTTTTGCACCTAATGATATTTTGCTTGACGAGCCAAGCGAGGATTCATTCCCGTCCGCTTCATCATCTTCAATTGATTTTCCAAGCCTTAATGATTTTGACAGCAAATATTGATTGCAAAAAATGCCTCACCTTTTTATAAGGTGAGGCATTTTATTATTTATCAAAAATTTTTGAGGCCCTTTGCAAAACATCAATTATTTCTATGTGCTGAGGGCATACGTTTTCACATTGCCCGCAAGCAAGGCATGAATTTGCTGTATGTCCTCCCTTTGTAATTCCGCCATAGAAGAAATGCGGCCTGTCGTGGTCACCGTAAGTGAGCACGGTATTGTAGGTGCTTATAATATCAGGTATTTTTATTCCGGCAGGACAGCCTTCCACGCAATAGGCACATCCGGTGCAAGGAATTGTCGGGGCGCTTAAAAGGTCGTTCACCACTTCTTCAAGACAAAGCTTTTCTTTTGAGTTGAAAGGTTCAAGCTTTTTAAAAGTTTTTATATTGTCGTCAAGCTGTTGCATATCAGACATTCCGCTAAGAACTACCGCAACCCCATCAAGCAGCCCGCAGAACCTCATTGCCCAAGATGCGATTGAGTTTTCAGGAGAAACAGCCTTCATTTTTTCTTCAAGGTCTTCCCGCAGCCTTGCAAGATTTCCGCCCTTCACCGGTTCCATTATCATTATAGGAACGCCATGTTTCTTTGCAACCTCGTAGCATCCGCCGGAGCATACAATTTCATTGTTCCAGTCTATATAATTTATTTGCAACTGCACAAAATCAACTTCCGGATGGCTGGAAAGGATTTCATCAAGCAAATCCGGCTTGTCGTGGAAAGAAAAACCGAAGTTTTTAATAAGCCCCTTTTTCTTCATTTCTTGTCCCCAGGCCCAGCAATCGTACTTGTTATAAATTGAAAGATGTCCTGTTTCTATGCTATGCAGCAAATAGAAGTCAAAATATCCGGCGCCGGTGCGTTCAAGCTGTTCGTTGAAAATCCTGTCTACATCCTCCCTGCTTTTAAGCTCCCACGCAGGAAGCTTGTCCGCAATCGTAAAGCTTTCGCGCGGATAGCGCATAACAAGACTTTCTTTTAATGCTCCCTCGGATTTCCCGCCATGATAAACATATGCGGTATCAAAATAAGTAAAGCCGTTTTCCATGAATTTGTCGACCATTTTGCAGGTCATTTCCATATCAATTTTCCCGTCTTTCATAGGAAGTCTCATAAAGCCAAAGCCCAGCTTTGGAATTTTCAACAAATCTTCTCTTTTCATCCTTTTCCCTCCTACTAAAAAATCAAAAGCCGTCAATCGGTATTAAAACAAAAATCACAATTCCCCTCTATATTAAAAGCTTTAAAATACTCATTTTCAAGAGGGATCCAAATCTTCATGAATTTTTCGTGCATTTCCCTGCCGTTTCTTTCAAGAATCCTCCTGCTTTGTTCTTTGGCAGAAATTTTTAAAAATACCTTTACCTTAAAAGTTTCTCCGAAAAAGGGATGCAAGCTGTAAACCCCTTCTATTATATTAAGCTTTTTAGGCTCAACAAATATTTCTGCTCCCATTTTTCCGGTTGAACAGTCATAAGGGCGAAAAGAAAACGGTTTTCTTTCATGCAGTTTATCAAGCACATCCGCTTTAAAGCGTTCATAATCAACATTTCCGCCAGGTTCAGACAAGCGTTCTTTTGTTCTTTGTTCCGGCCTTAAAAAGAAATGGTCCATATGTATCACATTGCAGTCGTATTTTTCTTTGATTATACCGGAAAGAGTAGTTTTCCCCGAAGCGCAGTTTCCGTCAATTGCAACGGCAATAAAATCCTTTGAATCAAGCAGTTCTTCAAGCCTTTCAAACAAAGGCTCAAACAGCGCTTGGCGGTTCCCTGTCATACATCACACCTGTTTTTTCAAGCAAAACGACTACTGCCGGCACAAGCAAAAGCTGCAGGATTATTCCGGGAACCGCATTTAAGACCGCTCCTGCCCAAAAAGCCGAAAGAGTGAATGTTTTTCCTCCCGCCCCAAGCAATACAGCCTGAGCAATTCCCCAAACAATTCTTCCGGAAATCATTGCCATCAAAAGCGAAAAATAAATTCCGGCCGTTCCTTTAAAAAACTTTTTGCAAAGAAGTCCGGAAACAATGCCATAAGTCGCAAGTTCAAACGTCATAGCCAAAGCAGTTGGATAAATCGGCGGCATTCCAAAAATCCCAGACCTGAGCAGAGGAAGAATTGCTCCCACTGCAAGTCCATATTCCCATCCGCAAACCATTCCGCAAATCAGCACCGGAATATGCATCGGCAAAAGCATATTGCCTATTTGAGGTACCTGTCCCGTCAAAAACGGCAAGACAAGTCCCAGCCCCAAAAAAGTCGCGGCAAGAGTAAGTTTCTTTGTTGAAAACTTCATTTTCATTCCCCCTTTTCATGATAATTTTATTATAAACCTTAAAGTAAACTCTAAGTCAAGACTTTTTTCCCTGTTGATTTTAACTAAAAATAATGATATAATATTTTACGTTGTTGATATGTGCCCGTAGCTCAGTTGGATAGAGCGTCAGACTCCGACTCTGAAGGCCGCTGGTTCAAATCCAGTCGGGCATACCAGCAAGGCAGGCAGGCAAAGCCTGCACCATTGCCGGCTCGGTTTACAAGAATCTATACTTCCACCCGCAGAGGGCAGGCAGAGCCTGCACCAATGCCGGCTTGGTTTACAAGAGTCTATACTTCCACCCGCAGAGGGCAGGCAAAGCCTGCACCATTGCCGGCTCGGTTTACAAGAGTCTATACTCCCACCCGCACTTCCACCCATATGGGTGGTTTTTTTATTTTAAAAAACTTGTTTCCCCTTAATAAATTTTGCAGAAATTTCTTTGTCGCCAATCAAGTATGCGCATCTTTCCAATCTTTGCTTTACGTCAAGTTTTTGAGGATGTTTTATTTTTGAATCGTCAATAACTACGGCATCAAATTCATAGCCGTCCTCAAACGAGCCCACTTTTCCAAAAAATTCGCCGCCGCCTTTTGTTGCAAGATAAAATGCCTCACTGAATTTTATAGGCGCAAGCGACTGGTCAACCAATCTCCATCTAAGCTTTGAGCATTGCATAGCCATAGCCATGGCATAAAAAATCGATATGCTTGACCCGGCGGCCACATCGCTTCCCAAGCCCATCTTAATTCCTTTTTCCAAAAACAAGCGTACCGGCGCAATCCCTGATGACAAATTCGCATTAGATTCGGGGCAATGAGCCACAAATACGTTTTGTCTTTTCATCAGTTCTATTTCTTTGTCTGTGCTGTAAACGCAATGCGCCATTATTGTCGGGCACCTGCCGCCAAACAAACCGTATTTATCATATGCCGCGCCATAGAATTCAGAGTCCGGGCATAATTTTTTTACCCATTCGATTTCCTGTAAATTTTCTGACAAATGCGACTGCACAGGCAAATCATACTTTTTTTGCAAATCCGATATCATTTCCATCAATTCATCGGAGCATACAGGTATAAATCTTGGCGTTAAAATAGGCTTGACATTTTTTAGCCGGCTGCTTTTTTTAATCCATTCTTCCGTTTCTGAATTTGCCAGACAAAGGCTTTCCGGGCAATTTCTGTCCATATTCACCATTCCCACATATGCGTTAAATCCTTTTTCATCCAGCATTTCCATAAGCATAAGCGTAGCTTGGGGATGTGCGGTTCCGAAAATGCAAGCTCTTGTTGTGGCGCCGGCAACGATATCTTCCACGAATATTTCATATGCTTTCCTTGCATACTCTAAATCGGCGTACTTTTGTTCTTCAACAAAAGTGTTTTGATTGAGCCAATCGATAAGCTCAAGGTCCATCCCCAGGCCGCGAAAAGCATATTGCGGTGCATGCAGGTGCAAATCCACCAATCCCGGGATAATAAGTTTGTCCCCGTAGTCAAAGATTTTAATGTCTTTAAATTTTTCCGGCAAATTTTTGTATATGCCTGAACATAAGCCGTTTTCGCAGACAATAAAACTATCCTTTGCGACTTGGATATCATTTTTGTCCTTGCAGTAGCAAATATGCCCTTTTAATGCGTATATTTCCATATTCAAAATTCCCTTATTTGTTTTTTATGTCAACTAAAAATTCTTAATTGAAATTTTTTCTGAAACAATTCTTTTTATATGCGAACAGCAATAGCCGTTATGAGCCTTTTAAATTGTTCGGCAACACGGTCCGCAGTTTCCTGCACTTCCGAATGGTTTAGTTCCCCTGCCGAAATGCCGGCCGCCATGTTGGTAATGCATGAAATCCCGCAAATTTCCATTCCCATATGCTTTGCGGCAATTGCTTCGCAGGCGGTGCTCATTCCGACCGCATCTCCGCCCAAAGTACGTATCATGCGTACTTCCGCCGGCGTTTCATATGACGGGCCCGTAAGTTGAACATAAACTCCCTCGCGAATATCCAGCCCCAATTTTTGAGCTTCACTTTTTATAATCCCCTGCATCCTACGGCTGTAAACTTCGCTCATATCAGGAAATCTGACACCAAGCTCATCCAAGTTGCCCCCAATAAGCGGATTTGGAACTCCTACCGCAATGTGGTCGGTTATCATCATAAAATCGCCGCTTTTAAAGTTTGGATTGACTCCTCCCGCGGCATTTGTAAGAATCAATTTTTTTGCCCCCATCATTCCCATAAGCCTTGTGGGCAATACAACGTCGGACATTTCATAACCCTCATAAAAATGGACTCTCCCCTGCATAACCACTGCTGGAACTCCATCAATAAAACCAAACACAAAGCGGCCCTTGTGCCCGCTGACGGTAGATACGGGGAAGTCTTCGATATCGGCATATTCGACCACCTTTTCCACACAAATCCCGTCGGCGTAATCTCCAAGCCCCGACCCAAGAATCAAAGCAATTTCAGGTTTAAAATTAGTTTTCTCCCTTAAACTCATCAAGCACTTATTTAATTTATTGTAAATCCGGTTCATATTTTATGCCCCTTTCTATTCAATATCCACTTTGGATAGAACATTTTCTTTAAGCTTTTCATACTGCTGCCTGTTTATTATTATTTTATTTCCCTTTCGCGCAATAAGCCCTTGGCTCTCCATTTTTTTCAACCCTCTGGTAATGCTTTTAATGCAGAGCCCCGTAGCATCCGCCAAAGTCTGGCGTTCATTTTTGAGTTCCAAACATCCGTTCTCGCTGGATTGCTCATACCGCTTAACAAACAGCCATGCCAGCCTGTCCAAGCCCTGCATAAGAAGGAATACTCTTTCTTTTCTTGCCTGTCTGAGCAGATATTCGGCGACCAATTTTGCTTCCAGCTTTAAGGCCCTCATATCCGAATGCAGCCATTTTGCAAATATTTCACGTGAAACCTTTACAACTATG
>JAJUHO010000124.1 GCA_029267825.1 Oscillospiraceae bacterium | reverse complement strand
TTATTCACTTTGCAATCTCTTTCCTCGGCTGGATTTACGGCAAAAGCCACCAACTGTCTTTAGAATTACGATTAGCTTATTTAGTTTAGCATGCCGTTCTTATTTTGTCAAGCGCTTTTAAAAAAATTTTTTCTGGGTCTTTTATATTTTAATGAAATATATTATAATACATAGTAAAAAGACAAAATTATAAGAAGGAGTAGTAAAAAATATGCAGAATAAAGTCAGGGTTACAATTTGCGGCAAGGAGTATGCCCTTCAAACGGATGAATCTCCAAGCTATGTCATCGGGCTTGCAAAGCGCCTTGACAAGCAGATAACAGACCTTGTAAACAGCGGCGACAATATTTCCATACAGGCGGCGGCAATTATTGCGGCGCTTTCAGCACTTGATGAGGCAAACAAATCCAACGAAAGCATTGACAATATAAGAACCCAAATTAAGGATTATGTTGACGATGCGGGCCGCGCACGAATGGAACGTGATGAGGCTTTAAAGGAGCTTGAGCTTTTGAGGGGAAAGGTTGCATCACTTGAAAATGACTTAAAGCTTATGCAACTAAAAGGCAGCATAAATGTTTAAGCCGGAAATTCTTGCCCCGGCGGGCGGGTTTGAAGCGCTTGAAGCCGCCGTAAAGTGCGGGGCTAATGCGGTTTATGTCGGCGGGAAGGATTTTTCCGCCAGAAGAAATGCCGCAAATTTTGATAATGATGAACTTGAAGCGGCGGTAAGGTTTTGCCATATGAGGGATGCAAAGCTTTATCTTGCCGTAAATACCGTCGTCTTTGACGATGAAACCGAAAGGCTTTCAAAGTTTCTACTCCATGCCGCAAAAATAGGCGTGGATGCTCTTATAATACAGGATTTCGGCACGGCCTTGCTTGCAAGGTCGCTTTTGCCGGACATGCCTTTGCATGCTTCGACACAAATGACGATACACACGCCGAAAGGTGCGGAACTTGCAAAGGAGATGGGCTTTTCGAGAATTGTTGCGGCAAGGGAGCTTTCAAAGGAGCAGCTTGCCGAACTTTGCAATGTAGGCATTGAAGTGGAGGCTTTTGTGCATGGGGCGCTGTGCATGTCAGTTTCGGGACAATGCTATATGTCGGCGCTGATAGGCACAAGAAGCGCAAACAGAGGGCTTTGCGCCCAAGCGTGCAGGCTTCCTTTTTCCGCTGTAGAGGGAAAAGAAAGGCATGACCTTTCGCTTAAAGACCTTTCTCTTGTGCCATATCTTTCAGAGCTTGCGCAGATGGGAATTTCCTCCTTTAAAATAGAAGGCAGGATGAAGCGGCCGGAATATGTTGCGGCGGCGGTATCGGCTTGCAGGGCGGCTCTTGACGGCAAAACCCCTGACATGGAAACGCTGCGCGCCGTATTTTCAAGGAGCGGTTTTACGGACGGCTATTTTAAAGGCAAAACCGGCGCTCAAATGTTTGGCATAAGGGAAAAAGAAGATGTGGTTTCGGGGAACAAAGTTCTGCCGGAGCTTAAAGAATTATACAAAAAGGAAATTAAAAAAGGAAAAATACGCTTTGAAATAAATATAAAAAGCGGTGAAAGAGCCCGTCTTTGCGCTTTTGATGAAAAAGGAAACTCTGCAACGGTTTTCGGAGAAATTCCGGTGGCGGCAATAAACCGTCCGTCCGATATGGAGCAGGCGGAAAGACAGCTTTCAAAGCTTGGCGACACGATTTATGAATTTGACGGGGTTTTTGGTGAAATTGAGCCGGGAATTCTGCTTCCAGCATCGGCATTTAATGATTTAAGGCGCCGTGCTGTTGAGGAAATTGATAGAGTACGAATTGCAAAAAATACTAATAATTATACTATTGGGAATATTTCTTTGCCGCCTTTAAAGCGGCAAAAAGAGAAAAAAGAAAAGCCTGATTTAAGGCTGGAGCTTTTTTCGGCAAGGGTTTTTGACGGGCTGGATTTGTCTGATGTGCAAATGGTTATTTTGCCGCTGGAAGAATTTTTTTCAAAGGATTTTAATGGGCCCTGCGGGATTTTTGCCGCCGCTCCACCAAGATTTATGGCGGGGAGAGAGAAAGAAATCTTTGAAAAACTTAAAGCTTTAAGGGGAAAGGGGATTTCAAGGCTTTATTGCCAAAATCCCGCGCATATAAAAATGGGGACGGAGCTTGGTTTTTCATTGCATGGCGGTTTTGGACTGAATGTTGCAAATTCGCTTGCTTTAAGGGAGATGTCAAGGCTTTCTGTTTTGGATGCGGTTTTGTCGATTGAAATGAAATTTTCAGAAATTTCAAGGCTTGACAAGGCTATCCCGGTGGGGATAATCGCTTATGGAAAGCTTCCGGCAATGCTTGCCAAGAACTGTCCGGACAAGGCGGTTTACGGTTGCAAAAATTGCCCGCAAAAGCTTTTTGACAAAACAAAAAGAAGCTTTGATATTGTCTGCAATCCGGATTATGTTGAAATTTTAAATTCGGAAACGCTTTTTTTGGCGGATAAATTAAATGAAATTCCTGATGTGGATTTTTTGCAGCTTAAATTTTACCGTGAAAGCGCCGATGAAATAAACAGGATATGCGGGCTTTACAGAAAAGGTGCGGACTTTGCTCCGCCCAAAATAACAAGAGGACTTTATTATAGAGGTATACGTTGATGGAGATAAAAATAAAAAAAGTAAAAGAAAATGCAAAGCTTCCGCAAAGGGCAACCGATGGCAGTGCCGGATATGACCTTTTTGCCTGCATGGAAGAAAGCGTTGTAATAAAACCGCACGAAATAGTAAAAGTTCCTACGGGAATTGCGGTTGCGCTTGAAGACAAAAACATGGCGCTGTTTATTTATGCAAGGAGCGGACTTGCCTCCAAATATGGCATTGCCCCCGCAAACTGCGTGGGCGTCGTTGACAGCGACTATCGTGGGGAGATAATGGTTCCGCTTATAAACCTTAGCGGCGAATATTATACCATCGAGCCGGGACAGAGGATTGCTCAAATGATTTTTGCGCCGGTGCTTTTGCCGGATTTGGTTGAAACAGACGAGCTTTCCGCAACAGAGCGCGGCGACGGAGGCTTTGGTTCTACGGGAGAAAAATAAAGCGTAGGAGGCAATTATGCAAAAGGGTCTTAAACGCACGGTGGCATTTTTGTTCTTTATTATTGCGGGAGCGGCTGCAGGTTCGGTGATAGCTAAGCTTTGCGGTGGGGTGTATTGGCTTGAATGGCTCTCTTGGGGGGAGAGTGTCGGGATTTCTCCGGATTCTCCGGCGGTTATAGATTTAATCGTTTTGAAAGTGGCTTTCGGCTTTTCGCTTAGCGTGAACATAGCACAAATAATCTGCATTATAGCGGCAATCTTGATTTTCGGCAAGACTTGCAAGTCGTTGTAAGAAGTCTACAATTTTTATAGCGGCATTTGATGCTTAATAAACAAAATTGACGGATGTTATTTTTCTTGCAAAAATTGTTGTGGAAACGGGCTTTGTGTGGTATAATAAAATTTGTATCAGTAGAAATTTATGTATAAAGGAGTATGCCGCTTATGTTTTTTACTAAGGATATAGGGATAGATTTGGGTACAGCCAACACCCTTGTATATATGCGCGGAAAGGGAATTATAATCCGCGAGCCCTCTGTTGTTGCAGTGGATACAAGAACCGATAAGGTGCGCTGCGTGGGACAGGAGGCAAAGGATGTAATAGGAAGGACACCTGGTTCGATTGTTGCGGTAAGGCCGCTTAAAGATGGCGTTATTGCCGATTTTGACATAACTACGAGCATGCTTCAGGAATTTATAAAAAAGGCGCTTGCCGGGTCTGTTTTTGCAAAGCCGAGAGTAGTGATTTGCATACCGTCAGGAGTTACCGCAGTGGAAAGACGTGCCGTAAAGGAAGCCGCTGAAAATGCTGGCGCTAAAAAAGTTTCAATAATAGAAGAACCTATGGCGGCGGCAATAGGGGCCGGACTTAGGGTTGCGGAACCGACAGGTTCAATGATTGTCGATATCGGCGGTGGAACATCCGAGGTTGCGGTGATTTCTCTTGGTGGAATAGTTACTTCACGTTCGGTAAGAGTTGCGGGAGATGAATTTGACCTTGCAATCATAAACTTCATAAAGAAAAAATACAACCTTCTCATAGGTGAAAGAACTGCCGAAAATGTAAAGATTGCTATAGGTTCGGCTTATCCGTCGGAAGCGGATACGACAATGGAGATTAAAGGAAGGAACTTGCTTAACGGGCTTCCGGAAAACATTACGATTACATCGGCGGAAATAAGAGAGGCTTTGTCAGAACCACTTTCACATGTGATTGACGCAATAAAGACGACTCTTGAAAGGACTCCGCCGGAGCTTGCGGCGGATATAATTGACCAGGGCATTACCCTTGCCGGGGGAGGGGCGCTGCTCAAAGGTCTTGATAAGCTTATCAACAAAGAAACGGGCATGCCGGTGCATATTGCCGAAGCTCCGCTTGACTGCGTTGCGGAGGGCGCTGGCAAGGTGCTTGAAAATTTGGACAAGCTCCAAGATGTGCTCAACGACGAATCGAAGTACTATTGATTAAGCAACGGATTTTTAAAAGGGGTGGATTTTGTCCGCCCTTTTAATAATGCAAGGGATTTTTTGAAAAACCGCGGCGGGGGACGGTGGTGCTGTGAAGGATTTTTTTAAGAGCACAAAATTTAAAATAATCGTGGTGATGCTTGCTTTTTTGGCGGGACTTATGGTATACTCCGCAACATCTGTGGCGGAGGATGGAGAATCTTTCATTCAGGTGGTTTTTGGGCCGGTGCAGAGGTTTTCCACAAACATAAAAACAAAGGTGCAGTCTTCGCTGGATATGATTTGGAACGCAAAGCAGTATTATGACGAAAACCAAAAGCTTAAAAATGAGCTTGGGGAGCTTTACAATCAAATTGTGGACTATGACAAGGTAAAGCGTGAAAATGAGCAGCTCCGTGAAATAATGGGGCTTAAAAAGGAATACCCGGATTATGTGTTTTCGCCGCCTTGTGCCGTTATAGCAAGGACTACAAACGATCCGTACGGTTCGTTTGTCATTGATAAGGGTTCTTCGGACGGGATATCAAAATACGATCCGGTAATTACTGCAAACGGCCTTGTTGGTGTAGTGGTAAAGGTTTCAAAGACTTATTCGCGCGTGCAGACCATACTTTCGCCGGAAGTTCCAGTGGGAGCGTATTGCGTAAGGACAAAGGATCCCGGTGTTGTCGAGGGCAGCGTTGAGCTTGCCGGCAAGGGGCTTTGCAAAATGAAGTACATTGACCGTTCAAGCGATATAAAAAAGGGAGATATCATAGTAAC
>JAJUHO010000185.1 GCA_029267825.1 Oscillospiraceae bacterium | reverse complement strand
GTAAAGGCAATCAGGTAATCAAAAACAATGCTGCCGACCCACATTGTCGGGGTAAGCCCCCAACTCATTACCGAGGGAAGGTCCAGCGCAAATTGTATCAGCGAATAGGCAAATGCTGAAAAGAATCCCCATTTTACCCCGTATTTTATTGACAAAAGAACTACCGGCAGCATGCTGAGCAGGGTTATCGAGCCTCCAAGCGGCATTTGAAAAATTTTAATCATGCTTAAAACAGATGCAAGGGCAAGCATTACGGCACTTGTGACAAGTTTTTTTGTATTCATTTTTGCAACCTCCAAAAAATAATGGCATATGCGCAAATTATGGGGGCGCATATGCCTTGAACAAACATAAAAGCTGTCAGATTTTTTAACCCGGCAGCTTTAAAATGCTTTTAAGATATTCTCCTACGTCGGCATTATCCGAATCAGGTTATGGGTCGGAATACTGCGCAAAGCGCCAATTCCCTCTCAGCCTTTTTCAAAAAGCTCCCCTATTTAATTTGCATTAAAATTATATCACTTGCTTTTCAAAATGTCAACCTTTTTTGTCGGGGCCTTTTACGGTATGAACTTTAAGCATATTTGTGGTTCCCGACATTCCAAGCGGAATTCCTGCGGTTATTACCACAAGGTCGCCCTCGTCTACAAGCTTATGCTGCTCGGCCATATCTATGGCATGGTCGAAAAGCTCATCGGTATTGTCTTTTTCTTCGCACATTATGGGAGTTACTCCCCAAGAAAGGTTCATCTGGCGGCAGACGATTTCGCTGGTGGTGCAGCCGATTATGGGCGAAACCGGTCGGAACTTTGAAATCATCCTTGCGGTTGAGCCTGTTTTTGTGACCGTTATTATAGCCTTTGCGTTCAAATCGTGAGCGGTGGTTACGGTTGCATGCGAAATTGCGTTTGTAACATCGCAACTTGTATCAAAATCCCTTTTTGCAAGCCTTGAAAAGTAATTTATGTCCTTTTCGGTGGTTTCGGCAATAAGTGCCATTGTCCTTACCGCTTCTACGGGGTGGGCGCCGGCCGCGGTTTCTCCGCTGAGCATTATGGCGCTTGTGCCGTCGTATATGGCATTTGCAACGTCGGTTATTTCCGCACGGGTTGGACGCGGGTTTGTTATCATTGATTCAAGCATTTGCGTTGCGGTAATAACCTGTTTTCCGGCTTTGTAGCCCTTTGAAATAAGGTTTTTTTGTATTGCCGGAATAAGTTCAAACGGAATTTCAACTCCCATGTCGCCTCTTGCAATCATTATTCCGTCGGAAACTTCAATTATTTCATCTATGTTGTTTACCCCATCCATGTTTTCAATTTTTGCAATTATGCGCGGGGTGTACCAGCCAAGTGATTGGGTGAATTTTCTAAGGTAATTTATATCGGCGGAGCTTCTTACAAAGCTTGCGGCAATAAAGTCAAAGCCCATTTTTGCCCCAAATTCAAGGTCGGACATATCCTTATCCGAAAGATAAGGCATAGAAAGCTGGATTCCGGGCACGTTTACGCCTTTGTTGTTGGAAAGCACTCCTCCATGTTTTACCTTGCATATGATATCGGTGCCGGCAACTTTTTCAACAATAAGTTCAACAAGCCCGTCGTTTATGAGGATTGAAATTCCGGGCTTTACGTCCTGCGGCAGTTTTGCAAATGAAATACTGGCAATTTCCGCAGTACATGGGATGTCCTTTGTGGTGAGGATGAACTTATCGCCGTCCTTTATTTCTACCGGTTTATTGTCAACGAATTTGCCGAGGCGGATTTCAGGCCCTTTTGTGTCAAGCATAGTTGCTATGGGAAGCCCAAGTTCCTCCCTTAACCTTACTACTTGTTCAAAGCGCTTTTTGTGGGTTTCATAATCGCCGTGTGAAAAGTTGAAACGTGCGACGTTCATGCCCGACAGCATCATTTCGCGCAAGATGCTGTCGTTATCAGTTGCAGGACCTACCGTGCAGACGATTTTAGTTTTTCTCATAAAAATCAGCCTCTCGTTTATAATATATAAAAACTCAAAATTCTTTCCTATCATATATTATAACTTACGGCAATGCTTTTCGTCAATGTTAAACAATATAAAATCTTTTATGTTAAAATGAAAAAATTCGTAAAACAGGTTTATTGACTTTTTCTTTTTATATGTCTTTCCTTTTGATTTTAAGCAATGAGGGGACGGTAAGCATTGCAAGCAACCCTCCGATTGTGCCTGTGATTGCTTGTGGGATGGAAAAGCTTGAAATTATTGCAGGGGGCACCTTTGCAACAAAAAGCGGAAGGAGGTAAAGTGCGCTTATCCACATGATGGCACATTTTAAAAGAGCACCGGCAATCATTCCAATCAGGATAAAAAGCTTTTGAAGCACGGGTTTCATTTGAGCTCCGGAATAGAAATTATAAGCAAATGCAGTTACAAGAACTATTGCAATATTTCCCACAATCACAATCGGTATTGCAGGGGCAAATTTCATTATCCCAAGCAGAAATGCAAGGCAGGGAGATAGCAGTGCTATTGAAATTCCGGAAGAAATGCCTGCGGTTATTCCCGCAACAATCAGAGCCATATTTACAAGGCTGCCTGTTATAATCTGCCCGAAAGGGCTTCCTCCCATTTGAGAACCTATAAGCTGGGCAATTAGTGCAACCGCAAGGAAAAGCCCCGTCCTTGCAACCCATGCTGTGGTTTTATTGTTCATATATATCTTTCCCCTTTCATTTTTAAAATTCCCGCAATTAAGTTTTCTCAAAAAATTGGCAGGAACCATTAAGTTCATTATACTGCTTTTGTTTTATGTTGTCCAGATTTAGAAATTATAAATTAAAAGTTAGAGATTGGAGTTAATTATTTTTATATTGCAGGTTCTTTTCTTAATTCGCTATAATCTAATCTCTAATTTCTAATC
>JAJUHO010000207.1 GCA_029267825.1 Oscillospiraceae bacterium | reverse complement strand
TCAAGCATACTGCCCCGCTATCCGGCATGAATACCAATATGGGGCAAAGGAAACCCCTGCTTTGCCTTGCAAAGCAACTTGCATAAGTCTGATTTTTTGCCAGCAAGAAAATTAATTTACACAAAATTTTTTAAATACCCTTTTTTTATCCCACTGTTGCATTTAATTTTACAATGAACCTAATTCCTTTAATTAATTATTTTTCTCCAATTTTTCATACAGTGCTAATTTTAGGATATTAGCAAAAGAAAAAAACAAATCACATGTTGCTACAATACAATTTAGAAATGCTCCCATTTTTATTGCATTAAGAAAATCGGATTTAAGTAGTTGCCTTGGAAATGTAATAAAAGGTATATCTATATAGCTCCAAATCATACAAACTAAAACTATCAAAAAAATTATAAATATGTAATTACTATCTTCTACCAATTCTTTATAACTATACTTGAATTTAACTTGGATACTTTCAGCTTTGATTTTATCAGAATACGTGTTATTTATTATTGACCATATTTTATCAGTGGATGAAAAAATAAAAGTAATGATAGTTGCTGCAATTCCTAGAATAACGCCTACGAAAGTTACCAAAAATTCGTTATCAATAATTAATTTACTCTCATTCCCACACAAAAAGTGAGAAAGAACTGCACCAATAAAAAACAGCAGCAATATTCGGATAACATTCCATATTTTACTTTTCATCTTGCTTATTTTTTTCCTTTAAAATAGTTTCAACATTATTTAAAGCGTTAAGAACTTCTATTTCTATTTCTTTTTGATCTCTGTTTTTATCCAAACGACGAACGCTTACTTTTTTAATATTATGCCTACTTTTAAAAGTTTTTTTGGATGAGTCCTTTGCAGCTACTGTAAGCGTCCATTCTCCTCCGCCAGCTGAAGTATATTCTACTGCATCGCTCAATTGCTTATTTGTCTTTGCTATATTTGTAAGTTTTGCTTTCTTATTGCATAATTTTATAGTTGTTTGATTATTATTATAAGTTTGGCTAATATCTTTTAACATATCATTTGTGCTATTAAAACCTCCAAATAGATTAGGAGAATTAAGTGTTATTGCCACTTCATAAACACCAGATGAACTATTAACAAATGTCCAAAATGTACTTGCATCAGTGATTTCTTCAAACAACACTTCAAAACCATTAAGTGCAAATTCCTGTTCAAAGCACATTTTCAATTTTTCCTTTGCTGATGTAAGGCTAGAAAATACCGACGTTTTAAGTTCAATTAATATAATTTGGCGTTCTGTATCAATAATTACATATATAAAAGGATAATCTAATTCATTAATATTCTCTATATCGGATTCACCCTCTATAAATATTGTCTTTTTAGTCTCCATACTGAATTTGCAAATAATAACATTGTTTGGAATTTTTTTATTAAAAACCAATAGGTGCTTTTTCCCTTTTATTTCCCAACTGCGCTTTTTATCTGTTTCAAGGGTGGAAAAAAAATTCACGACCGCTTTTTGTCGATTCTCTTTAATAATATCAAAAAAAGAAATCTGTTCAAAAGGAACTATAAAATATCTATATGCTCCAAAAGAATGTTCATTTTTAACCACAATGATCCCTCCAGAATAGTTTTTTATTCAAATTGTTAAAATATATTTAAAAAGACATAAAAAGCAGAGAGAATAACTTCACCGCTTTTAATATAAAGCTTTTTACATATATTTGCCATATAACGTTATTATAGCCTATAAAACTTCACCAGTCAACAATATTTATAACTTTTCTCCATATTGTGAGAATCCCATGTAACACCTCTAAAGAAATTTAATATTTACAGTGCAAGCACTACCCACCACATTCTATAGCCATCCTTCCAATTAATCATGCTTTGAGAAACTTAGACTTTATAATTCTCTCATCCAAGCTCTCTTATCCAGTTTTCAACTGTGAGGATATCTTCATAGTCGCTTCAGCGGCACCATGAAATAACGCTGAACTCATTTAAAATTTGGGTTCAGCGTTATTTTTTTGCCTTTATATAAGTTTATTGCAAAATCCATGTAAAATTTTTGCATAAGTAGGGAAAGATATTGACAATTGCAAAAATCATAGGTAAAATAAACATATAGATAATTATCTATATGTTTAAAAGGAAGTGTAAAAGTGGATCTTTCGGAATATGCTCTTATGTTTAAGGCTCTTTCTGACGAAACAAGGATTAAAATTGTGGAAATGCTTTCTTGCGGAGAAATGTGTGCCTGCGATATTTTGGAATCTTTTAAAATCACCCAGCCAACCCTTTCGTACCATATGAAAAT
>JAJUHO010000183.1 GCA_029267825.1 Oscillospiraceae bacterium | reverse complement strand
TAATAAAAGAAACATTTGAGGGAATTGAAAGAATAAGTAAAATTGTAAAAAGCCTTTTGAGTTTTTCAAGAAAAATTGATGCTACCGAACTTGAAGACTATGATTTTAATAAAGGAATAAGTGATACTCTTATAATAGCTTACAACGAAATCAAATATTGTGCAAAAGTAATTCAAGAATTTGGAGATATACCGCTTGTAAAAGCAAAACCCGGAGAAATAAATCAAGTGATTTTAAACATAATAATGAATGCTGTTTATGCAATTAAGGAAGCTGAAGTTTCTGGAATTATAGAAATAAAGACATATCAGGATGCAGAGTATGTTTGCTGTGAAATTAAAGATAATGGCAATGGTATTCCGAAAGAAATAATGACAAGAATATTTGAACCTTTTTTCACGACAAAACCTGTGGGTAAAGGGACAGGCTTAGGCCTCAGCATTTCTTATGATATCATAGTAAATAAGCATAATGGAAAGATTGACGTAAAGTCAGAACCGGGAAAAGGCACGACTTTTATTATATCGCTTCCTATTTGAAGATTTTGCATCATTAAGAATATTTTGAGATCTCTGTCTCTGATTTTAAAAAGAAACGGAGGATATACATAATGGTAGTTCTTGCAGTGGATGACAGCAAATTCAACCTTGCAGTTGCAGAAAAACATTTAAAAGAAATTTATGGAATTTCGCGCATAATTCTTTCAAGTAACCCTGCCGATACAAAAACACTTATAGATGAAAATAATGTTGATATTTTAATACTTGATCTTGTGATGCCTAAAATAACTGGTTTTGATATTCTTTCAATGCTTAGAAACGACAACCGATATGATGATATGCCAATTATAGTTTTTACTTCTCTTGATGATAGCGATAGTTTTAAAAAATGTTTTGAAATGGGTGCGTCAGATTATATAAATAAGCCGATAAATGATATAGAATTTAAAGCGCGTATAACTGCGGCAATAAGGCTTAAATCAAATTCTAATAAATTAAAGAAACTTTTAGAAATTGCCAAAAAGCAGAATGAAGAACTCAAGGAAATAAACATTAAGCTTACTGATACAAAACTTCAGCTTATACAATCTGAAAACATGGCGGCAATAGGAGTGCTTGCGGCAGGCATTGCCCATGAAATAAACAATCCTATGGGATTTATAAACAGCAATTTTGAGATTTTAGAAAAATATTTAAAACGCATTTTTCAATATTTTACTTTTGTTCAAGAAAATGTTTTGAATTTAGAAGAATTTTCGCCGCAAAGTATTGAAATTAAGGCAGAACTTGAACAAATAGCTAAAAAGTTAAAAATAAATTCTGTTTTTACAGAGATGGAAGATATCATTTCAGAATCAAAAGATGGGATAAGAAGGGTGACGGAAATAGTGCAATCGCTTCTTGCATTTGCAAGAAGCATAAAAGAAGACGAGAAAGACTTATATAACTTAAATGAGCTTATAAGCCAAGTTTGTATTATGGCTGAAAATGAGGTTAAAAATATTGCGGATGTTGAAATTTTAGTTCCCAAAGATATTTTTATTTATTGCAACAGAGGGCAGATAGGCCAGGTTATAATAAATATGCTTTTAAATTCGGTTCAAGCAATAAAATTGCAAGACAGGGAAGAAAAAGGTAAAATTAAAATTTTGGCTGAAAAAGCAGGCGGTTTTTCGGTTATTAAAATTTCTGATGACGGGCCTGGAATTGCAAAAGAAAATTTATCAAAGGTTTTTGAACCTTTTTTTACAACCAAAGACGTCGGACAAGGTAAAGGACTTGGACTCAGCTTTGCGTATGATATAGTAGTAAATAAGCACAAAGGGAAAATTGAGGTGCAGAGCGAAGAAGGAAAGGGAGCAATTTTTATAATAAGTATTCCTGATAAGTAATAAATCTGCAAGAAAGGCTGGCAGTGTATATGTATGAAAAATATTGTGTATTGTTTGTTGATGATGAAATAAATATACTTAATTCTTTGAGGCGCGGAATGATGGATGAGGAGTTTAAATGCCGTTTTGCCAACAGCGGAAAAGAAGCGCTTGAAATTATTGAAGAAGAAAAAATAAGCGTTATAGTAACCGATATGAGAATGCCTGAAATGAATGGCCTTGAGTTGCTTAAAATAGTTGAGGAAAAATCTCCTTTGACGGTAAAGATTGTGCTTTCTGGGTATACTCAAATTCCGCAGATACTTGCAACTATAAATCAAGTAGATATTTTTAAATTTATAGGCAAACCATGGGAACTTGACGATTTGATTAAGATGATTAAAAAAGGGCTTGATTATTACATAATAAAGGAAGACAGCGAAAATAATAAAAAAATTCTTGAAGCTCAAAACAAGGCGTATCAAAATATTCTTAAGCGTATTGATACGGTTATAGCAAATGCAAAAAAGAGTAATGAGCTACTTGTAGCATGTGGAAAAGAAATATTGAATTTCGGTTCGGATTTTTCTGCTCAAGAACATGAAAGATATGCTGGCTTATTTAAAATAAAGGGCGAAATATTTGAGATATTTGGCAAGGCGATTTCAAATGAGAAAAAGGATATTTTGACAAAAAACCTTTCAGAAATAGTTATGTCTGCTGTTTCGTTAGCTTTTCCGGAAGCTAAAATGGAAGTTAAGGGTAATTTTGATGCAAAGGTGCACGCGGATGTGAAAATGGTTGAGGCGTCGGCCCTTGTTTGCATGGCATTGTTTCATGATGAGTTTAAAGAGCATGGTTTGTTTGGAAATATTGAGGGCAATTCTCAGTTTAAATTCTCTTTTATTTGTCCAAATATTGAAAAGCCGAACGATGAAAAATCAGTTAAATCACTTTTGGATATTAAACTGGATTTTGCAAATACAGTTTTTGCAGCAATTTTCCCTTTTTGTGATATAGGTTTTAAAATAGCAAAAATTAACGGAAATCTTGTAATTGGTTTTGCAATGGAAGAAACCAATAAAGACATCCAAT
>JAJUHO010000058.1 GCA_029267825.1 Oscillospiraceae bacterium | reverse complement strand
GTTGAGGCGCAAATGGAAAGCTTTAAAAACGGTGAGAATGCGTTTTTAAAGAAATATGATATAAATGAACTTAAACATGGCTATGCTCTGCCGGAAATTTCCGGAGGCAGGACTATGATAAATGTGCCGATAATAAATCAGTATCCGGAGCTTCCTACCGGATGTGAAATAACTTCCGCGGCAGTGCTGTTAAATTATATAGGCTACAATGTGGACAAAGTGTATTTGGAGGAAAATTTTCTGCCCAAAAGCTCAGGATTTTATGTTGACACTTCCGGCAAGAGGTTTGGACCTGACCCTAACAGCGTTTTTATAGGCGACCCAAAAGGCAAGGGCCTTGGATGCTATGCGCCGGTGATTGTAAATTCGCTTAATGCTTTTTTCAGGTCGCAGGGGAGCGCCTGCTATGCGGTGAATGTTGTAAACGCAGATCAAAAGACACTTGAAATTTTGCTTGACAATGGAATTCCGGTTGAAGTTTGGGCGTCAAGGGGAATGCAGCCGTTTAAATATTCCGAGGGGAACGAATGGTTTTTGCAAAACGGCGAAAAATTTAAATGGCCAAGCAATTCGCACGCCCTTGTGCTTTGCGGATATGATGAGATTTATTATTATTTTTCGGATTGCGACGGCAAAAAGGATATTCAAAGATACGAAAAGGCGGACTTTTTAAAACGCTGGGAGCAGTTTGGAAAACAAGGGGTAATAATTAAAAGGAAATAAGCAATATCTTTGAGCCTGCGCTTTTTGTGCGGGTTCAAAGATATTTTTTTAAAAAATCAAACACGCGGGAAAGAGAAACTTCATGAGAGCCGTCAAAAAGTTCCCATTCGAAATTTTGTCCTTTTCCGATGAGCTCATAAATGCGGCGGATTTGGGATACGGCGGACTCAAAGCCTTTTTGTGGAAAGATTGGATCGTTTTTTCCGTTGCTTACCAGCAGAGGTTTTGGGGCACATAAGGCAATAATTTCTGGGCTTTCGCCGACGGATAAAATATCCGGGATGTAATTGTCTATGCAGTGCCGCATGGCAAGTATGCTTTCCGCAAAGGTATTTGCGTAGCTTGAAATAACTACTGCGTCAGGGCGAAAATCCAAAGCCGACAAGAATGAGGCTACCTGCCCGCCTCCGGAAACTCCGTAAACGGCAAGTTTTTTAAAATTAAAATGTTCAAAGGCAAAATCGACAGCGCACATTGCCTGAAAAACACGAAGCCCTGAAAGTGTCAATCCATGCATAAGCAATTCGGTGGCATTGGCATAGCAGCCGCAAAAATCTTTATCCTTGTAATTTTGCTTTATGGATTCGCCATAGCCGATAAATTCCGGCACAAAAACAGCATATCCATGCTTTGCCATATGCAGAGGGATGCATTTGTGGTACTGGCCTTCATATTCCTTGTCAAAGGATTTCTGACAGCCTCCCTGCCCGTGCCCGTGGCAATAAAGGACTGCGTTGCCGTTGGGATTTTCAGGAACCAAGACGAAAATCCGAGAGATGAGATTCGGCAAAATTTCAACATCGAAATCCTCAATAGTTCCATATTCAAAACCAAACTGCCGTCTTTGTTTAATTGTCATGGATGTTTTTATTTTTTCCAGCTTGTCAAGCCCAAGTATTTTTTTGAGGTTTTTTCTTTTTAGGGTAAGTTCATTGATTAAATTTTTTTCTGAAATGGCAGAGCGGCCTTTTAAATTTTCATTGTAAAGCCATTCAAGAAATTTGTCGGTTGAATATTCCATTTGCTGTTCCCCGCAATCGTTTTTATTGGCATTAAATCTTTAAAATACTCTACAATTTGGTTTTGTAAGCTGTTACACAAAAATAATATAAAAAACTATAAAAAGCATATATTTTGCAAAGCTTTGCGATTATTTCTGCTTTTATTATAGCCTTTTAAGCATCTTTATGCAAGATTTAAATTTTAAAAATATTGTATGTGCTTACACTTGACTTTGTGCTTTTGTACCGCTATATTGTTAATAGAACAGTATTTTCCGCCTTGAAAGGAGCTTTTTTATGATTGTCAATCCGATATTGAAGGGGTTTCATCCCGACCCGTCGATAGTAAGGGTGGGGGATGACTATTACATAGCAACTTCAACTTTTGAATGGTTTCCGGGCGTAATGATTTATCATAGCCGTGATTTGAAACATTGGCGCTGTGCCGCACGTCCGCTTGACAGCGTTGATATGCTTGACATGCGCGGAATTTGTTCTTCGGGAGGAGTGTGGGCACCTTGCCTTACACATGACGGCAAAAAATTTTACCTTGTCTACACCAATGTTACAAACAGGCAGATTTTTTATGATACCCATAATTACTTGATTACTGCTGAATCAATAAATGGGCCGTGGTCAAAACCGGTATATCTTGACAGCGTTGGGTTTGACCCGTCAATGTTCCATGATGACGACGGCAGAAAATGGCTGGTTTCAATGATTTCCGACCCGCGGAAAGGAAAAAACAAATTCGGCGGGATAGTAATTCAAGAATATGATGCTTCAAAAAAATGTTTGGTTGGTGAAATGAAGAAAATTTATAAAACCTCAGATGAAATTGTTGAAGGTCCTCATATTTACAAGCATAATGGTTTTTATTACCTTTTGCTTGCACATGGTGGAACGGGAAACGGGCATGGGGTGCTTATGTTGCGCAGCAAATCCCTTTTCGGGCCATATGAGCAAGACCCGGCAGGAATTATGTTGACGTCTAAATTTGAGCCGTGGCATCCTTTGCAAAAAGCCGGTCATGCTGATATTGTGGAAACCCAAAACGGCAAATGGTATATGGTCCACCTTGTGGGAAGGCCAATCCCAAGCAAGGGAAGATGTCCTCTCGGACGCGAAACGGCAATTGAACGCGTTGAATGGAAAGACGGATGGTTAAGGCTCTCTCATGGGGGGATTCTGCCGGCAATTGAAGTTGAGGAACCGGGACTTGAGGAATGTAAATTTCCGGAGATGGAGCCAAGACAGCCATGGGACAGTCTTGTTTATCAAACCCTGCGCCGGCCTATGGGAGAGGCTCAAATGTCTTTAAGCGCAAGACCGGGTTGGCTGCGCCTTTATGGAAAAGACGGGCCCACATCAAAATATGACCACGCAATCCTTGCAAGAAGGCGGCAGGATTTTATTTGCACCGCAACGGCAAAAATGGATTTTTCACCTTGTGATTACAAGCATTTTGCCGGACTTATTTGCATATACGACCACGAAAATTGGTATTATCTGAAAAAAACCTGCGGCGATGACGGGGGCATGCTGCTTAATGTTATGTCAATGGTTAACGGCTTGTTTGATGAAAGTGAACCTGTTGAAATTCCGGATGGAATTATTTATTTAAGGGCGGAATTTAGATATGATGAGCTTAGGTTTTTCTATTCGTTTGACGAAAAGACATGGTTTGGCATAGGTAAAATTTATGATTGCTCGACCTTGTCAGATGAGGCTTGTCGTGAGGGAGCCTTTACAGGCACTTTTATAGGAGTTTCCGCAAGCGATATGCGTTCACGCTGCCAGCATGCTGATTTTGAATGGTTTGAATACAAGGCCAAGTAATTTAAAAACGGGATTTTGTTTGAAAAATCCCGTTTTTTTATTATTGTTTTTGACGTAAGACCGTCGGATTTATCCCATAAACCTTTTTAAAGGCCCTGCGGAATGATTGGGCGCTGTTGTATCCCACCGTTTCCGCTATTTTGTCTATTGTCATATTTTCTTTTTTCAAAAGCTCCTCTGCTTTGGAAAGACGGACATTTTCAAGATAATCCGTAAAATTTACACCGCAGGCATTTTTAAAATAGTATGAAAAATATCCCTCGGACATATTGAAGTGCGATGAAATTTTGTAAAGTCCAAGGTCGGAATCCGCATAATTTTCGCATATGTAGTCCTGAATTTTTTCAATAAGCATGCCGTTTGCGGTTTTTTTGCTTATTTTTGCGGTTTCGCATATTTCCTTATATATGCCGCGCACCGATTTTATAAAGTTTTCATCAAAATAAGTGCATTTAAGCTCTTTTAAGCGGCCGTTTAGATGTTCGAGTTCCGGATAGCTGATTAAAATCCGCCGCAGGGTGCTGCGGATTTCGCCGCTGAGCTCTTTTGAGGCATAAAGACTAATGGTCCGGCTGTTTAAATTTTCTTCCGCTATTGCGTCAATAAGCTTATTTACTTGTACAAAGTCGCCGGTTTTAGCAAAATTTATAAGCTTTTGTTCGGCGTCAAGCGGATAATAGTAGCTGTTTCCGTCGCGAATCAAATCCCTGTACCAGACGATTGAATTGCCCGGTGCGGCATATTCAAGCGCCTGCATGGCTTGGTCCACGCTTCTCCAAACTTCAAACGGGCTTTTGCAAAATTCCCCGAAAGCAAAATATACTTCGGTTTGGCTTTGTGCTATAATCTTGTCAAGCACTGATTTTATTGCATTTGACAGCATTTCGCAGTCTTTTTGCGAAACTTCATCCATTTCAAGCAAAACTCCGGTAGTACGGCAGTCAAGTTCGTTCCAAAGCTTGCGCATGGGAAGTGTTTCCTGAATAATGTTTTGCAGCATTATTTTGCAGATGTTTATGCTGCTTATTTCATCAAGGCCAAGCGTTTTGGAATTTGGCGTGTCAAACCTTATTATCAGGGCAACAAAACCATTGAAATCCAGTTTGATGTCGGTATATGCCGAAAGGTTTTCAAGCTCTTCCTTGCTGGAAAAATTTCCGCTGAAAAGGCAGGAAATAAAGTTTTTCTGCAAAAAAGGCCGCCTTAGATTAAGCTCATTGAGCAGGTTTTGATTATTTTCAACAAGGCGGGAAATTCCCACCTCAATTGAGGAAAACGTAGAATCCTGTTCGTCGGGGAGAAGTTCGCGCATTTTTTCGCTTATGCGCAAAATTGGCTTTGCATTGCGTGTGGCAAGGGTAAAAGCGATTGCTATGCCGATAACAGATGCGGATATGATTGCTATTATGCTAAGTCTTTTAAATTTGTTCAGTTTTTCAAGCACAGCATTTTCAGGAACGACTGAAATGTATTTCCAGCCGTTGGCGTCAGAAATCCTGTAAGAAATTAAAAGCTTTTCTCCGTTTACATTTTCGGAAAAAAAGTCCTCATCCTCTTTTAATTTTATTTGGCTGTGGTATTTGGAGGCTTTTTCTCCTCCGGAAATAACCGAAACCAATTCCCCGTCGGAATTTTCAATATAAATTGCGGTATCGGCTGCATTTTGAGTCAGCGTAAAAAAGGAAGAAAGCTCGTTTTTATCGATATGCGCCACCAAAGTGGCCTGCGGGGATTTTGAGTATCCCCGCGGCAATGATTGCATGAGGATAATATTGTTTTCTAAAAATGCTTTGGAGGCGTAATTTTCATTTTTAATTATGGTTATATTTTGAAAAGGCTGCCTTAAAAGGTTAATCCAGTCGGAATACTTGTCTTTTGGGAATTTAAGTGCAAAATCGTGGTAAATTTGCGTCTGATACAATGTATCCGGCAGCAGTATGCGGTCTGTGCCGTAAAAATATATGTAGTAGTTTGATTCAAAAACCTGTTCGCCGCCTTTTAAATAATTTGTAAAGTGCTGGGTGGCCTCATTAAAATCATAATAAGATGAAGTGGGAACTTCCCCCTGCAAGTTGAAAAGGCGCTTGAAAACGGCATCATTTGATAATTGAAGCGACAGCGAGGATATTTGGTAAAGCTGGTCGTCAACCAGTGCTTGCGATTGCTTTAATGCCGTGAGATGCGAATTTTTTATATTTTCCTTTATCAGGTCCGTTGCGGAAGCAAAAGTTATTATATATAAAACAAACGGCACAAACATCATCAGCAAATATGACAGCAGATAGCGCAAGCGGAGATGGTTAGAATTTTTATGGTTCATTTTAATTCATCTCCCTTTATTTGTGTAAATAGTTACATACAATTTACATTAAAACAAAGTTATTATAATATAAAAGCAAACAATTTTCAAGCGTTTTTTAGGCATGGTACAATTATTCATATAATTTTACGATGAAAGCATAAAAAATTGTATCATTTGCACCTTAAAATCTTCGCTTTTATGAGGTGTCGTAAAAAATCTAAAAAAATGCACCACAATATAAAAAAATGAAACTTTACATTTTGAAGCAGCAAAGGTATTATAATAATGGATTTGCACAAAAAACAATAAAATGTTTTGATTTAATTATATCAGTTATACAACACAACTCGGCAACGGCGGTATAAAATTGGATTTTTGCAAATTTAATTTTAATTTGGACATCTTTTTTTGAAAAATGTAAATGCTTTCATTAAACTTACTTGTCAATAACCCGTTTTAAATGCGGGTGATTATATGATTGCTATGTTAAAGGAGAGATATTTTTATGAATACTAAGCACAGAGTCTTTGCGTCGCTTGCTTCGGTTGCGTTGCTGGCGTCGCTGCTTTCAGCTTGCGGTAAAAGCTCGGATTCGTCAAGCTCGTCAAGCTCAGAAAGCTCTTCCGGCACTTCTTCAAGCTCGTCGGCGGCTTCCTCCGAAAGCGATTCCGTAAAAAAACCGGAATCAATAAAGCTTATGGTTGACGGAACCTTCCTCTTGAAGGAAAATGGCCAGGACATAATTGAAAAGGGCTATGAGGATTTATACGGAATTGACCTTATTATAAATCAGCCCGCACACAACGAATATTATGAAAAGGTAGACCTTGCCTTTACTACGGGCGATATTCCGGATGTTCTGATTCTTGACAACAGAAGATATACTTCATACGCTTACAACGGCGCACTTTACGATATTACGGATTTGTATGAAAAGTCGGAAATAAAAAACAATATAACCGACCAGGGACTTATTGACGCCATACGCCTTGATGGAAGGCTTTACGGTATCCCCGGCTCGCGTGGAAACGGAACCATTACATATGTGCGCGGCGACTGGATGAAAAAACTTGGGCTTCAGGCTCCAAAGAACTATGATGAATTTATAAATATGCTTCGCAAGTTTAAGAATGAAAATCCAAGCGGGCTTGCTCCAAACGAAGTTATTCCGATAACGGCGGCAGGGCTTGTAAATACCGAATATCCGCTTGACATTTATTTAAGGGAATTTTATTGGACTGCAACTCCGGATTTTGTTAAACGCGACGGCAAATGGGTTGACGGAATGACTCAGGACGACATGAAGCAAGCGCTGCAGAGAATGCACGACGCTTATGCCGAGGGCCTTATCGACCCTGAAATCATAACAAACAAAACCTCCACCTGCCGCGACAAGTTTAATGCCGGAAAAGTTGGCGCATTCAATTATTGGGCAGGAACATGGAACCTTAATCTTTACAATAACACTGTGCCAAATGTTCCTGATGTAGAAGTAACTCCTATTCCGTCAATAAAGGAAACCTATTATATAGAACGCCCGGCTGTTGCTGTATGCATAACAAGCGCCTGCAAAAATCCGGAAGGCGTGTTCAAGTATTTCCTGTCAACTTTGGCTGACGGAAAAGAAGGCCAGCAGCTTTGGACTGTGGGTGTTGAAGGCAAAACCTATCAAAAAGAAGCAGATGGTTCGCTTACATTCATGCCGACCATTCAGGATCCTACAAAGCCGTTTACCAAAACTTGGTTTGAGCCTACTCTCCTTATTACAAAATGGGCTCCCAACATGAAGTATGATGAGCGCATAACAAATTCTCTCAGCATGTTCCAGAGCAATATGAAAATTTACCCGCTGCCGCCGTACAGCAAGGCTTTAAGCGATTATGGCAGCGAGCTTAATTCCATAAAGGCTCAATATATTGCCAATATTGTATTCGGAGATTATTCGGTTGAAGACGGAATTGCCGCATATCAAAAGGAAGCCGCATCTTATGTGGAATCGATACTTTCCGAATTGAACGGCTGATAAGCGTCTGATAAAAAATTGTTTTACGGGAGGCGCTCCCCGCAAAAATATAAAGCAGCGGGGAGCGTCCTGCTTTTTTAAAAAGCAGGTGCATATAAACGTGTTGACGGGAAGGAGATATTGTATGTTTGCAGCAAAAGAAAAGGAGCGCCCTCCAAAGCGCAGCTTTGCTTATATAAAGAATAAAATTTACCGCGACAGGCTTTATTACCTTATGTTTTTGCCGGTTGCGGTTATGACGATACTATTTTATTATCTTCCCATGGTGGGAATTAGGTTTGCGTTTTATGAGTATACCCCTTTTAAAAAAGAATTTGTGGGGCTTGATAATTTTAAGGAATTGTTTTTTGGCGTAATGTCAAAAAATTTCTGGCGTGCTTTTAATAATACACTGTTTTTAAGCATTGTAAACTTGATTTTGGCGACGATAATTTCTGTTGTGCTTGCGCTGTTGCTCAACGATTTAAAGTCAAGGAAAATACGCGGCGGAATTCAGACCATTTTATACTTGCCGCATTTTATGTCATGGGTGGTGGTTTCATCCATATTCCTGATTATTTTGTCGCCTCAGGGAGGCTTTATCAACAATATACTTGGCTTTTTTGGGACAGAACCGATTTATTTTATGGCAAATAAAAAATGGTGGGTTCCCGTTTATCTTTTCATATGCCGCTGGAAGGATACAGGTTGGGGAACAATCATTTATTTGGCGGCTCTCACAGGACTTAACCCTGAATTGTATGAAGCTGCGGAAATTGATGGGGCGGGAAAATTCAAGCAGGCGCTTTATGTCACTCTGCCCGGCTTGATGACTACGATTATAACCGTTTTTGTTTTAAATCTCGGCAAGGTTTTAAATATTTTCGAGTCGGTATTTGTGCTTGGCAATGACCAGGTCAAAGAGGTGTCGGATGTTATTTCAGTAATGGCATACCGGATAGGTATGAAGGGTGCCGATTACGGAATGGGTACTGCAATAGGGCTTTTCAAATCTGTCGTAGGACTTGTGCTTGTGCTCATAACCGATGAAATAAACAAAAAAATCCGCGGCTCAAGCCTGCTTTAAAGGAGGGGAATCTTTTATGATGAGTGAAAAGATGTCTTTTAAGGCAGGGTATCGTTCAAGAACTGTTTTTCGTTTGTGCAACGGCGTTTTTATGGCGCTGATTGTGCTTGTGGTGATGATTCCGCTGCTTAAAGTTTTGTCGGATTCACTTGACAAAACGACCAGATACGGAATAAACCTTTGGCCGCAGCATTTTTCCATTGATGCGTATAAAACAATTTTTACAAACAAAAACCTTTATACGCCTTTCTTGATTTCGGTTTTAACTACTGTTGTCGGCACGGTGCTGGGACTTTTGATAACCACTTTCGGGGCATATGTGCTTAACCAACCGACTCTTATAGGCAGAAAATTCTTTTCAAAATTTATTTTTATAACAATGATTTTTAACGGCGGGCTTGTTCCTACGTTTCTTGTGTTGAAGGGATTGGGGCTTACCAATACTTTGGGTGCGGTTTTGCTTCCCGCAAGCGTGAACGTATTTAATATGGTGCTGATGCGCAACTTTTTCAGCCAGATTCCGAACAGCCTTTTTGAGTCGGCTGAAATTGACGGCTGCTCGCCCATAAGGATTTTTGGGCAGATTGTACTTCCACTTTCGCTTCCCGCGCTTGCTTCGATAGGGCTGTTTTTTGCCGTGCAATTTTGGAACGAGTATTTTAATTATGTAATGTACATAACGGATACTAATTTGTATAATTTCCAAGTAAAGCTTAGGGAGCTTGTTCTCAACGACCAAAACATGATGGACCCGTCCGTGGTTGGTTTTGGCAATATGGTAAAGAATGCCGCGGTTATTGTTGCAATGCTGCCGTTTCTGTTTGTATATCCGTTTGCGCAGAGGTATTTTATTTCCGGCGTAACCTTGGGCGCGGTAAAGGAATAAAACAAAGCCCCCGCAAAACTTTTGGTTTGTGCGGGGGCAGTTTTAATAAGGGGCGAGGCATTATGTTGTCGCGCGTTCCACCAGTTCTGTCGAAACCGATATTTTGCCGGGAGTGTTGCGCTTTTCAAAAATATTTACCAAAAGCTGCACCCCCATTTCGGACATGACGTCAACCTTGTTGTCTATGGAGCTCAATGGCGGGTTTGTCGCCCTTGAAAGCAGGGAGTTGTTGTATCCGATTACGGCCAAATCGTCTGGGACTTTAATTCCATGCTCTGCCGCGTATTGCAAAGCGCCGACCGCAAGCTCGTCTTCCGATGTCAGCACGGCAGTGAATTCCATTCCGGAAGCAAAGGCCTTTTCAATAGCCGCTTTTGCGGCGTCAATATCGCGCGGACATTTGATTGCGCATTTTTCATCAGCATCAATCCCGCATTCGGCAAGCCCTTCAAAAAAGCCTTTCTTTTTGCTTTGGCCGCTTGGCGAAAGGGTATCGTAAAGGTAAAGGAATTTTTTGTGCCCTTTGGAACACATTGTTTTTACCGCTTCACATACTGCCTCTTTGTCTTCGCAAATCACTCCGTGCACGCCGGGAGCTTCAATATATCCGCCTATTATTATTACGGGTGTTTTTTGAGCAAGTTCAGCGACGTCCTGTGCAGTTTCTTTTTTGGCAAAGCGTGAGCCTATTAGTATTACTGCGTCGACGTTTTTTGCCAAAAGCAGGCGGAAATATTTTTTGCGCTCTTTTTCGTCGCCGGCGCAGCAGAGTATTAAATCATATCCGTGTTTTCGCAGATTTTCTTCCAAAACTGAAATTGCCCTTGCAAAATATAAATCGTAAATATTTGAAACAACCACTCCGACCGTGTTCATGGTGCCAAGCCCAAGCCCTCTTGCAAAGGCGTTTGGGGTATATCCCATTTCTTCCATTACCTTGACGACTTTTTTATATGTTTTTTTGCCCACAACGCCGTTGTTGAGAACACGTGAAACCGTTGCAATGGAAACGCCGGCGGCATTGGCGATATCGTAAATATTCATGGCTTTTCACGCTCCAGATGCAAAGTATTATAAAAGTGCTTACATAAATTATACGTCAAATAACTGCTGTTTGCAAGACATCTTTTTAAAAAATATTGACAAATTGAATTAAACGGGTAAAATATAACTGTAAGAGCTTACAAAAATTAAGATAGAAAGCAGGATTGAAATGACTGGATTTTATTGCGCTACCGATTTTTCAATTTTGGGCGACGGGGAAACAAACAACACCGCCGCATTTAACAGGCTTGCCCAAAAAATTGCCTCCGTTGGAGGAGGAACCATTTACGTTCCTCCCGGAAGATATTTGACGGGAAGCATTTTGCTTGGCAGCAACACCACGCTGCATCTTGAAGCCGGCGCTGTAATTTTGGGAAGCTCTGAACGCTCGGATTATCCTATGATTGACGACAGCGTGATTAGCGGCTGGGGCGAACCATCCCACCGTGCGCTTATATCCGCTTTGAATGCTGAAAACGTAACCGTTGAAGGACGCGGAACAATAGATGGGCAGGGTTGGAATTGGTGGAAAAATCCAAAGGGCGGATACCGGCCGCGGGCAATTCAAATGATAAGCTGCTCTAATGTAAGGATAAGCGGGGTTAGTGTTGTAAATTCCCCGATGTGGACGATACATCCGCTTTGCTGCGATAATGTTGTGATAGACGGGGTGAGCGTGAAAAATCCGCCGGATTCGCCAAATACCGACGGTATAAATCCCGAAAGCTCATCAAATGTGCGGATTTCAAATTGCCATATAGATGTAGGGGATGACTGCATTACCCTTAAAGCGGGGCGGCAGGATGATAATTTCCGCAGGCTTAAAGCGTGCGAAAATATAACCATAACCAACTGCACCATGCTAAACGGGCACGGTGGAGTAGTAATAGGCAGTGAAATGTCAGGCGGAGTGCGCCATGTGGCAATTTCAAACTGTGTGTTCAACGGCACCGACCGCGGCATAAGAATAAAAACACGGCGCAAGCGCGGCGGAACGGTTGAAGATGTCAGGGTGTCAAATATCATAATGACCGAAGTCTTTTGCCCGCTTGTAATCAATGGATTTTACCAGTGTGAT
>JAJUHO010000133.1 GCA_029267825.1 Oscillospiraceae bacterium | reverse complement strand
GCCTTTTTTAAAAACCAAACCGCTCCCTCATCCTTAGTCCAATCATATTGTCCCGGTGCGGTTTCAAAAGACTCTGCACGTCTCCACGGGTCGTCTATTTTGCCATTGCCGCTATCCTTTGAACCGGCGCCGATATTGTATCTGTAATTTGTCAGTCCTATGCCCTTTTCTTTATCATAAAGCAATTCAGCAATCCTGTCCCTTGCGCTGATTCCCGATTTATCGCCGGGATTTGTCCAAAGCCCTACATCCTGCGACCACCATGCGCCGCTTCCGCCAAAGCTTTCAATTGTTTGATAGGTTTTTTGAGTGTCAATTTTAATTTCAGGAAAATTTGCGGATTCCATAGAGGATTCTCCTTCCGTTGTTTCAGTAATTGCCGGGGTATTTTTCCCGTCTTGGCAGCTGCAAAGCAGCAGCATCATAAAGGCAAGCGCAATGGGAATAATCTTAATTTTCATACAATACACCGCCAAATTGATATTTTAGCCCACAAGCCCTGAATTTTCAAGGTTTTCCACAAGCCATTTTTGAGCAAACATATAAACTATGAGCAACGGAATAAGATAAATCAAGGCTCCGGCCTGTTTTACAGCATCAAAGGCAAGGTCGGAAGCGGTAGGCACTCCATACCAGTTTTGTATAGCATTTATGATTGCGTTTTTGTTTGCGCCTATAAACTTTTGTGCCATTATTGAGCCTATGTATGCTCCATTTGGATTAAAATACCTTGTGTAGTAAGTATCTCCGAAATTCCATACAAACGAAAGCACGGCCACGGTTGAAATTGCCGGCACGGCATTGGGGACCATTATTTTGAAGTAAGTCTTATAAAATCCACATCCGTCCAAAAGGGCAGCTTCTTCAAGCTCTTTTGGAATGTTTTTGAAAAATTGGCTGAAAATCAAGACAAAAAGGCTTTGTTTTACACCAAATCCAAAAATGGCAAGGATATAAAGTGCCGCCGGCTTATCAATCAAATTTATTTCACCCGACGGAACAAAAAGTTTAATAAGTCCAAAAGCATCAAAATGATTAAAATAAATATACTGCGCCAAAAGCAATGACTGGCGTGGCACAAGGAATGCCAAAATCACCATTAAAAACACTACTTTTCTGCCCTTAAAATCAACCCTTGCAAGAGAATATCCGGCCATGGCGCTGAAAAAAATCTGCAAAAACATTATAACCGCCGCATAAAGCACCGATTTTACCATGGTAAGAATACCCTCGGGCATAATCATCCTTGCGGCAGCATTAAAGCTCACCACTGAAAAGTTCATCGGAAGCCATACTATATTTGGATTTCCCAAATCCTCAATCCTTGAAAAAACCGAAGGCACAAGCTTTAAAATAGGATTTAAAATTACAAAGCAAAGCCCCAAAACAAGCAAAAACAAAAATACCGAGCTTATGGCACCAAAAACCTTTTTTTTCACCACATAAGAATCACGGCGTGTTGGTTTTTTACTTTTCATCATTCTTCACCAGCTTTCTCATAATCAGCAAAACTATCCCAAGCAGCAGCAACACATTGAAAATATAAACTATTGACAATGCTGAACCTACTCCTATTTTGTTTTTCTCAAAGGCAAAGCTGTATACCTCAGCGGCTATTGAGGAATTAAGGAACAGATCCACAATGGTGTAAATAATCACAAACATTGTAATGTGCATAATAAGCGGGATAGTAACCTTCCAGAAAATCTCATAGCTTGTGGCGCCTTCAATTTTTGCAACCTCGTAAAGGCTTGGGCTTATCGACTGCAATGCCGCAAGGTAAACCAATGTTTGAACTCCAACCTGCGAAATAACAGTGAAAATATTGTCGGCAAAAGCCGTAAACGACATTACCATTGATTTTGGAACAGAGGTATAATGAAGCAGCATCATTTGTATCCAGCTTTGGCTGAAAAGTCCGCCACTTTTTGCAAGTTCGCTGCCGGTTGTGGCCGCAAGCATATCCACAACCACATCAATTCCAAGAACTATCGGCAGGAAAAATATTACCCTTACCGCTGTCCTCCCCTTAAATTTGCGGTTTGCCAAAAGCGCCATAAAAAGGCTGAAAACAACTATTATCGGAGTATTTGTGAGTATGGAAACATTTTCGTCAAAAAGCATGCGCAGTATGGTGCTTGATTTTGTGGTGATTTCAGAAGTAAAAAGATTTATGTAATTTTGAATTCCCGAAAATTCAAGCTCCATACCGCCCTTCTCACCAACCGAGACATTGTTGAAAGAATACCTTGCGGTTTGTATCAGCGGCATTGCAAAAAATATCAAAAACCCTATCACAAAAGGCAGGACGAAAATAAAACCGTTGATTTTTCTTTTTGTCCGGTAACTTAATTTAAAGCGTCCCCTTTTCATAATTTCCCTCCTTTTGGAATGATAAGGCAGCCCATAGCCTCTATTGTTTTTCCGTTTAAATCCACTTTTGTCTTATTGTAATTTACAATAACCTTTGCTCCGGAAGCATATTCGGTGCAAAAAACATTTTTGGCAAGCATTTGATGATTTACAATTTCATTTGTGCCTATTTGGGCCATCGCATCCTTGAATTTTTCGTAAACCTCTTTTATTTCATCTTTCCAATCATCATACTGCATGGAATAAAGGTAGGAGTAGCTGCTGTTTTGCAAAACATCCACACTTTTTGCAGAAATCATGAATTTAGGCAATGAGCCAAGCTCCACACCTTGAAGCAAATAATAATCCATTCCTTTTGATGACATATTTGCATTTTCGGTAGTATATCCGCAAATACCGTTCAAAACAAGCTGTCTGAAAGGAACAGTGGCATAAAAAGAGGCATAATCACTGCTCTCTCTTGAAATATTTGCGGCAATTTTTCCGAAAGCGGCATATTCTGCCCGCGGATTGTTAAGCGCAAGTTTTTTGGAGGCGGAAAGCTTTTTTAAATTCTCAAGCACGGACGTGCTGGCCTCATTCGGCTGAACAACATTGCCGTACTTATAATCAGCGTAAAACATCTCCGCCAAATCCCCAACAGAAATGCTGCCGTATTCCCCGCTGTCTGAAATAAAGCTATCCACAACGCTGTCAAGATATTTCGGCGACAAAACATAATCAAAAAACTTAGTGCCATCGCTATCCATTATCCCAAGCGCAGGGTCGTAGCGGTAAATTTTTGCCGGAGAATTATAATAATCGCAAACGGCGCCAAATCTGCTCCAAAAGCCTTTGCCCTGCGTTCCTATCCGTGCAAAATTTACATTTAAAAATAAATTTATTCCGTTGTCCTTTGCATAAGCATTAAGGTCTTCAAAATCTTTTTTGCTTCCGTTTGAAGAAACCAAGTCCGCCCTGTTTGAAATGTAATTTTTAAGTCCACCATTAAAAACTCCGTCATACTGGACGTTTAAATTTATTCCCTGCAAGTCATTTAAAATGTCCTCAAGCTCTTTATAGGTAGTCATGGAATATTCGGATTCATAAGGTATTCCAAAAATCCTTTCGGTTAAGGACAATGTTCCCACCGTTTCAAGGTATATACCGGCTTTGTCAGAATAAGAAAGTTCTTTTATTCCGCTTTGCTCCATCAAATACCCGCGGAAGTCCTTAGCCATATCAAAATAAGAAGCCTTGTCGGGATAAAATTTATACCTTGCCTCCCAGTTTACATCCAGTTTTCCCGTACTTGCAAGATACGTTGCCGCATTGTCGCTGTAAGCTCCGTATATCTTCACCTTGCTGTACTGAATACAGTCAAATGAAGCATAGGCTTTATTTGCCAAGGCGCCGCTATCGCTGCTTCCGGCAAGCTTTACATTCATATATGACGTATCGGCCCCGCTTGAAATTATAGTCATAAATCCGCCGTTTTCACCGTTTTCGCCATACATAATCCCATAAACCGGCATCATTAAATTTTCCTTATACTCCGGCATGAAATAATAATCCGAATAGTAATTGTTGTCATAAAACGGCCTTATGTAATCAGGAACCGCCGGATTATATGTATTAAACTTCATAAGCGCCCCGCATCCGTCAGGAACCAAAACATAGCCGTCCGTTCCGTCTGTAACCGATACAGCCCCAAAATTCGGAAGCACGGCAATATTTTGAACCTCATAATAATCGTTGTCAGTGCTTATTTCGGAAGAAGGAATATCTGCATAAAGCTCTCCGTCCTCCAAACGAAGTTCAATGGTCACATTAAAGGAAGCATTTTCATGTGTCGAAACGGCAAGCCCGAATTGCTCGCTGTCCTCAACAAGCATATCATGGGTATAACCTATTTCTTTGGCTATTTGAATCATCTGCTTTACGGCGCTTTGCGGCGGGGAACCTTTATAATTGACCGCATAGCAGTTTTCAATGGCGCTTTTCTTATAAATAATTGAAAGGGTGGAAAGATATTTTTCCCCAAGCGCCCCGTCAATTTCCTTATTTTCAATCTTATCCTTTAAGCTCTTTACTATAAACTGCTCAAAACGCTCAACAGGGATTTTTTGAGGAAAATATTCATAAAAGCTTGTGGATTCACCTTCGTTTAAATTCATTTTAATCCGAACGCCGTTTTCAATTTTGAAAATCTCATAGCTGCCAAATGCCGTACAGTTATCAAAGCTGTTCCATGTGTTAAGGCTGTTATCCTTTCCAAGATAGGAAATATTTATAAGCGCCTTATCCTTGCTATCCTTTGCGTCTTTAAGCATGGACGACCATTCTTTTCCGCTTTTTTGGTCCCTTACCTTAATTTCCATACTGTCCGGATTTACATAAAGCTCCATCCCGCCGTTTGAGGCAACCTTTACCTCTCCGCTGCCGGAAGATATTTTTTCATTTGACGCCAAAAGAACATATTCGGATTTTTTAAAATCGGTTTCTTTAAGCGAAAGCATCGGCAAAGCCAATGCCGCCGCAATAACAAGGCACAAGGCCATCATCAAAGCTGCAATTTTAAGCACCGTGCGCCTTTTGAAAAAATTCCCGATGATTTTTATTATTTTTTTAACCATGCCGGCTCCTCTCCGTAAAACAAATTACAATCTCCTCATGGCTTCTTCTATTACAAGCCAAATGAATCCCGCCATTTTTTCAATC
>JAJUHO010000166.1 GCA_029267825.1 Oscillospiraceae bacterium | reverse complement strand
GCTAACCGATACGATTGAAGCGGCAATCAGTGTTGAGGGAACCCCTTTAAAGGTTTCGGGAATGTCGCAGGTTTCAAGCCTGCTTCTGACTCCCGAAAAGAGCAGGAGAGCCACGGTAAAGCCTATCCCTCCGCCAAGGGCGTTGAAGATTGATTGCACAAAGGTCAGCTCGTTGTTTATATTCAGCAAAGTCACTCCAAGAACGGCGCAGTTTGTGGTTATAAGGGGGAGATATACTCCAAGCGCCTTGTAAAGAGGCGGCATTGTTTTTTTAAGGAAGATTTCAATAAGCTGTACAAAAAGCGCGATTATAAGGATAAATGACATATTGCTGAGATAACTGAGTTTTAACGGAAGAAGAATGCCCATGTAAAAAGGATAGGTGACAAGCGTTGAGCAGACCATTACAAAAATAACGGCAATTCCCATGCCAATGGCACTTTGAAATTTTTTGGATACCCCAAGGAATGGGCATATGCCCATAAATTTGGAAAGAACGAAATTGTCTATTATTATTGCGCTTAAAAGAATTGCAAGAAGCTCTTTCATTTATTTTCCCCTCCTTTTGCGCATGCCGCACAGGCTTCGGCGTTGGGGCAGCCATGGCAGCCAAGCTCTTTTGGCGGCTTTTTGCCGGCAATTTTGTTGACGGCGGCTATTATGCAGCCGAGCACAAAGAACCCACCGGCAGGCATAATGAAGATTGTGAGCGGAGTCATGGGTATTTGCAGGCCCATCCATGAGCCGGCGCCGAGGATTTCCCTTATGGAGCCCATTGCAAAGAGCGCACCGGTAAAGCCTATTCCCATGCCAAGTCCGTCAAGAATGGAGGGAATAAGGCTGTTTTTGCTTGCAAAAACCTCCGCGCGGCCAAGGATTATGCAGTTTACCGTTATAAGTTCAAGATAAAGCCCAAGAGCGTCGTAAAGCGCCGGGAAATACCCCTTTAATATAAATCCGGTAAAGGTTACAAATCCGGCAATTATAACGATGAAGCATGGAAGCCTTACCGCTTTTGGAATGATGTTTTTAAGCAGGGATATGACAATGTTTGAGCATACAAGCACGAATGTGGTCGCAAGGCCCATGCCTATTCCGTTTTGCGCCATTGTGGTAACGGCGAGTGTCGGGCACATTCCGAGCAATCCTACAAGGGTTGGATTTTCCTTTATAAGTCCTTTTGTAAAATCCACCCAGTTTATTGCCGGCTTTGAGGATTTTTCTTCTGCCGGAAGATTGTTTTGAGTGTTCATTTTAAAATTTCCTCCTTGCTGTTTTGATAGGTTTCAATTGCAAGCGCAACCGCCGCTTTCATTCCTTTGGAGGAATAGGTCGCTCCGGTTATCGTATCTGCTTTTTGAGCCTCGTCGGCGGAGGAAATCCCCTTGAACTGGTCAAGAAAAGAGGAATTTTTTACTTTTGTGCCAAGCCCCGGAGTTTCGCCTATTGAAATGAAGCTTATTCCTGAAACCTTTCCTGAATTGTCAAATCCCACAACAATATGGAGCCCGTTTTTGGAGTATCCGTCTGCGGTAACCTCAATTGCGCAGGTTTTGTTATTTTTGTCGGCAATTATTGAGTTTACGCCTTCGGGAAGCGTTACGTCAAGCATTTCATAGTCGCCCTGGCCGATTACTTCTTCGCAGGCGGCACGCAGCTTGTCGGTTATTACTCCCGTTGTATCGACGTATGTTATATTATAGGCAAAAACCAGAAGTGCACAAACTATGGAGCAGACAGCCATAAGAACGACGGGCGCTTTTATGGTTTCCCAAACTTTTTTTGCATCAAAGCGTTCAGCCATTTTTTTGCGCCTCCTTTTTTGCAGGTTTCTTTGCCCCAAGCGGCTTTGTCTTTGTAAACATATCTATATATGGCGTGAGGATGTTCATAAGCAGAATTGAAAACGAAACACCCTCCGGATAACTGCCGAATTGCCTTATGAGGAACGTTATCGCTCCGCAACCGATTCCGAAAATGATTTTTCCCTTATTTGTAACAGGAGTCGTTGCATAATCGGTTGCCATAAAGAAGGCACCTATCATTGCCCCGCCTGAAAGTATTTGATAAAGCGGGTCGGCTCCTCCGATAAGGCTCAAAAGCGCAAGCGTTCCGAGGAACGAAACCGGAGTTGAAAGAGAAATTATTCCCGTAAATGCAAGATACAACCCGCCAATTAAAAGGGCAAGAGCGCAGGTTTCGCCAAGGCATCCGCCTGTTGTGCCAAGAAAAAGGTCAAGGTAGGAGGGCAGCTTTTCTATTGATGAGCTTAAAGGCGTTGGCGAGGTTGAAAGGTCGGCTGTTTTATACCAAAACGGCTTTACCCATGTGGTCATTTCGGTAGTAAAGGAAAGCATCAGCACGATTCTTCCCACAATAGCAGGGTTTGCAAAATTTTGCCCAATCCCGCCGAAAAGCTGTTTTACGATTACTATTGAAATAAACGAGCCTATTATTGCCATCCAAAAGGGAAGCGTCGGAGGCAGGTTCATGGCAAGCAGAATTCCCGTGACAACGGCGCTTAAATCGTATATTGTATTGGAGCGGCGCATGAGTTTTCTTGAAAGGTATTCAAATACCACGCAAGAAGATGCGCAAAGCAAAATAAGCATTATTGCCCTTGCGCCAAATATTATGCCGGAGGCAATGACGGCGGGCATTAAGGCTATAATTACCCTGAGCATGATTTTCTGGGTGGTCATTTCGCTTCTTTGGTGCGGGGATGCTGAAACAATAAGGTTTTGCAAAATACATCAGTCCTTTTCGTTTTTAAAGATATCTTATCTTGGCATAGACATTTTAGCAAGCTGGTTCTTTTCAGCAAGCGGCCGCTTTGCCGGACATACATATGTGCAGCAGCCGCAGTTCATGCAGAGCTGAACTTTAAGCTTTTTCAAGGTTTCAAAATCCTTTCTGTCAAATGCTTTTTCAAGAGCTTCCGGCATAAGGTCGAGCGGGCATGCCTTTACGCACCTGCCGCAGCGTATGCAGGCGGAGGGAGCAGGCAGCTTTGCCTTTTTAAAGGCAAGTATGGCATTGTTTGTTTTTACAATCGGAGCGGATGTGTCGTAAATGCAAAGTCCCATCATAGGCCCGCCGGCAAGGATTTTTTCATAGTCTTGCGCCTTTGCGAAAGAAAGCACTTCCGAAATGGGAGTTCCTATTGGCACCTCGACGTTGCAAGGTTTTTTCACCGCACTGCCGTCAACTGTAAGGCGTTTTGAAATAAGAGGCATTCCTGTTTTTGAATATCGGAAAATGAAAGCCGTTGTAGAAACGTTCATTACGATTACTCCCTGGCTTGACGGAAGTTCCCCCTCTTTTACAATTCTTCCTGTCGCGGAGTAAATAATTACCTTTTCGGCGCCTTGCGGATATTTTGAGGGGAGAGGCACGATTTCTATTTCCGGCAGGGAAGAAGTCATTTTTTTAAGCTTTTCTATTGCCGCAGGCTTGTTGCTTTCTATGCAGATTTTCGTTTTCGGTATCTTTAAAAAGTTCATGAGCAGCCTTGCTCCGCCAATCACATCCGCAGGGTTTTCCATAAGCTCCCTGTAATCGGCGGTGATATACGGTTCGCATTCCGCTCCGTTT
>JAJUHO010000026.1 GCA_029267825.1 Oscillospiraceae bacterium | reverse complement strand
TTGCCTTTTCCCTTCCTTTGCTTAAAAATTACAGGCAAAAATATTATGTCGAGGTTGAAAAGGGAGCGGTTGCGGAATCTTTTCGCCGGATTTGGTCTGTACTTGCCGATTTGAAATCATACAAAAAGCCTTTCATTTTCCTGCTTGCGTTCTTTTTTTACATAGACGGAGTCTACACAATAATAGACATGGCTACCTCTTATGGAAAAGATGTGGGAATAAGCGACGAAAATCTCCTCATGGCGCTTTTGCTGACACAGGTTGTTGCTTTTCCATGTGCTATAATTTTCGGCAAGCTTTCAAAGAAATACCAATCAAAAACACTGATAAGTGTTTGCATTATCGGATATTTTGCAATATCGCTTTTTGCCCTATGGCTTGACAAGGCATGGGAATTTTGGTTCATGGCCGTTTGCGTTGCCGTTTTCCAAGGTGCAATACAGGCGCTTTCACGCTCGTACTTTGCAAAAATAATTCCAAAAGAAAAATCCAGCGAATTTTTCGGTTTTTTTGACATATTCGGCAAGGGTGCGGCATTTACCGGCACCATGCTCATGGGAATTTCCTCTCAAATAAGCGGAAGTTCAAAAACAGGAGTCGCCGTAATTGCCATTATGTTCCTTGTGGGATTTATTGTTTTCAGAATTTGCTCCAAAAATGATGTTAAAGGATAAAAATTGAAATCCGCCCCGAAAACAAATCTCGGGGCGGATTTTTATGCCTTTTTTGAAATTTTTGCAAGCTCCTCGTATTTATGCTTTGTGGCAAGTCCTCCCCTTATATGCCTTTCCTGTTTATTTTGTTCAAGTATTTCCTTGACTTGAAGATAAAGCTGCGCACTGGCTTGGGGGAGTCTTTGTGATAAATCCTTATGCACCGTACTTTTGCTTATTCCAAACTGCTTTGAAAAATGTTCCGCGCACCCACGTACGGTAGCTTTGTTTTCAATTATGTATTCCCCCAGAACAACCGCCCGCTCATACAACCCGTTTTGAGGATTTTGTTCGTCTTTCATTCTCTCACCCCGTATACATATGTGTTTATTCATATATATGCCGAGCTGGAAATTTTTATGAAAAAACAAAAAATCAGGCTGCCTTATCATATGCAGCCTGATGATTTTCATTTTATTTGAAAGGGGAGAAAATTTCTTGCTATATAATAAACAAACATAAATCCCAAAAGCGAGTACCAAAAAGCCTCTTTTCGCGGCAAAAGTTTTATCTTTCGTCCAAATGCGCTAAAAACAAATTCAATATAAAGAAGGAACAAAACAATTGCAATCAAGGCAGGAGTAATATTATATCGCAAAGAACCAATAAAATCTCCTTTTAAAAGAAGCATTACGCTCCTTGTATTGCCGCAGGCTGGACAAAGATACCCCGTAACTGAATTAAAAAGGCAATGCGGAAGCTTTTGCATAAGTCCGCTTATAAAATCCAAATTTGTCCTTGCGGCAATAATGCAAATTGTGGCGGCAGGCAAGGCCGCCGCCGACAGAAATTTCCTTAAATTTATCATAAAAGTATTCTCTCGTCGCAATATTCGCAAACAAGAGTATCACCCATGCCCCAAAAGCTTTTAGGCAAATATTTTTCCCTATTCGTTATACACTTTTTATTCTTGCAGCAAACTCCCGGATGAATTTTTCCATTAAAAAGCTTTGTAGGAGTGGGATTTTCAAGTATTGTAATTATAAGCGCCATTCTTACATAAACGCCATTTTTTGCCTGTACAAAATAAAGTGCCCGCGGGTCTTCATCAACCTCAATAGCAATTTCATCCACTCTTGGAAGGGGATGCAGCACCACCAAATCGCGTTTGCCTTTCATAAGCTTATTTTTATCAAGAACATAAACATCCTTTTGGGCGTTATACTCTTCCTCTGAAGCAAAGCGTTCCTTTTGAATCCTTGTCATATAAAGCACATCCAAATCCGGAATCGCATCTTCAAGCGAATCCATTTCGCAAAAAGTGCAGCTGCTTGCGTTGAGTATATCCTTTATATAAGACGGAAGTCTTAATTCCGGCGTCGAAATCAACACGAATTTATTGTCTTTATAGCAGGAAAGGGCTTTAAGCAAGGAATGAACCGTTCTTCCGTTCATAAGGTCGCCGCAAAGTCCGACAGTAAGTCCGGAAAGTGTTCCCTTTTGCTCTGAAAGGGTTAAAAGGTCGGTAAGAGTTTGCGTCGGGTGAAGATGCCCTCCGTCACCGGCATTTATAATCGGGCAATCAGATGTAAGGGCCGCAGCCTTTGCAGAACCTTCAAGAGGATGCCTCATAACCATTATATCGGCATAGCTGCTGACTATTTTTGTGGTATCCTTTAAATTTTCACCCTTTGCAACCGAAGAAGTTTCCGGATTGTCAAAGCCTATTATACTTCCGCCAAGTCTAAGCATTGCCGTTTGAAATGACATTTGAGTCCTTGTGGAAGGTTCATAAAAAAGAGTGCCCATTATTTTTCCTTCGCACCTATGGGAGTACAGCTTAGGATTTTTCTTTATTTCCTTTGCAAGAGAAATTATCGCATCCCATTCCGAAACGGAAAAATCGTTTAAATCAATTAAATGCCTATATTTTGAAACCATTTGCTTACCTTTCCTTTGCAATTTTAAAATAAATTCGACAACACATACATTTTAACAATTTTTTTAAGAAAAAACAAGAAAAATATTTTATAATAAAATTAATAACTTTGATAATTTTTAATAATTTAAATCAGCAGGAGGGTAAAATGGGCAGGATTTACTACAAAAACGACGTTTTTAATTACGACGAGGCCGAACACAAAACTATTCTTGAAATTTTAAGGGATAATATGATTTATTTTGACGCTCCGTGCGGCGGAAACAAAACCTGCGGACGCTGCAAGATAAGAGTTGTATACGGCAATATTATCAAAGGCAGAAAAATCCAGTCCATTTCGGAGGAAACTGTTCTTGCCTGCGACTGCGTGCCCTTTGGCGACATAAAGGTAATGCCGCTGATAGGCAATGAAAATTACAAGGTTGAAACCGACTTTAAACGAACGGTGCTTATAAATCCCGGCGAACATTATTCAGGCATAGGCATTGCAATAGATGTGGGAACAACAACGCTTGTTTTGTATTTTTACAACCTTGACAACGGAGAAATCATAGCCATACAAACAGCGGTAAACTTGCAGAGGAGCTATGGAGCCGACGTAATGTCACGGCTCAAATACCACTGCGGAAACAAAACACTTATGAATGAAATCATAATAGCTCAGGTAAATGACATAATTGCCAAAACTGCCTCACTTTACGGATTTGAAACAAAGGATATTTCAAGGGTTACTGTTGCCGGAAACACTGTAATGGAGCATTTCTTCGGGGGGATTGATGCCGAGCCGATTGCAACGGCGCCATACATCCCCACAAGCCTTTTTGGAATTGAGCAAAGGGCGATGAACCTTGGCCTGAAAATTTCAAAAAATGCCGTAGTTTATTTTGCCCCATGCATTTCAGGCTTTGTAGGCGGCGATATAACCGCCGGAATGATGAGCTGCAACCTTGACAGGACAAATGACACCATACTTTACCTTGACATAGGCACAAACGGAGAAATTGCCCTTGCTGCAAAGGGAAGAATTTTTTGCTGCGCCGCCGCCGCAGGCCCTGCATTTGAAGGGGCAAACATTTCTTGCGGAATGAGCGCGCAAAGCGGAGCAATATCAGCGGTTTATCTAAATGAAAAAAATGAAATCCAATATTCTACAATAAATGATGTCGAACCGCTTGGAATTTGCGGTTCCGGGCTTGTGGATGCCATTGCGGTGGCAATCAAGCTTTCCATTATTGACGAAACTGGCAGGATACAGGATGGCAACTCGCTGAAAATTGCCGAAAAGGCAGTGCTCACCCAAAAAGACATAAGGGAAGTTCAGCTTGCAAAATCAGCCATATGCGCAGGAATTTTAACGCTTATGGATTTTGTCGGAATAAGCTTTGAACAAATTGACGAAGTCCTTTTGGCGGGCGGGTTTGGCACAAGGATAAATCCTAAAAATGCTTGTGCAATAGGCCTTATACCAAATGAGCTTTCAGAAAAAATAAGAACAGTCGGAAATGCCTCAGGTGCAGGAGCTACCGAGTTGCTGCTAAAACCAGAAGCGGCTGACAGAATTCAGCTGCTTGCCGAGAAATGCACTTATATAGAGCTTTCCGAAAGTGAATTTTTTAAAAATGAATATATAACCCAAATGGGATTTTAAATTTAAATTTTGCCTATCCCTTAAAAGATAGGCTTTATTTTATTTTGAAACTGTTTTGTAACCGTTATGTATCGAAGATGTATCTTTTTAAGTGTATAATAAAAATGAAAAATATTTTCAGGGGATATTTAAAATCATGCGCGGGAAAATATAATGCAGTCAATCGGCTGTTAAACCAAAAAGAAACGGAAGTGGAAAAATGAAGAAAAAAATTATCCTTACTCTTTGCTTTGCAATTCTTTTTGCCGGATGTTCTTGGAGGGCAACTCAAGAAATTCCTGAAAGCCCGCAGACATCCGCCAATGAAGAAACAAGCGAAAAAGCAAAAGAGGTAATGGGAACCATTCAGGCGGAAAAACCGGTAACCGAAACGACCGCACAAACAACATCCGAAACGGAAATTTCTAAAATTTCCGACGAGGAGCTCTCACAAATAGACAACACCAAAGTAAATTATGGTCAAGGTGTACAGTTTGATTCAGAAAACCGTCCGGCCGGGGCGCTTGATTTCAATTCAAAATATGAAAAATATAACGCATATGCGCTTTTTGAAAATGCGGAAAATGCCGTGCAAAATTCCTCAGATAGCAAGAGTGAATCCACAAAAACAATATGCCTTACCTTTGACCTTGGTTATGAAGCCGGATATACTGAGCAGATACTTGACACCTTAAAAGAAAAAGATGTAAAAGCAATCTTTTTCGTTACCGGAGGATATTTGCGCTATGCGGATCCAAAAATAGTACAGCGTATGATTGATGAGGGACATGTGCTTGGAAACCATGGGTACAACCACAAATCCCTGCAATCGCTGCTTGAAACATCAATTTCAGACGCCGAAAAAGAGCTTGACGATTGCGAAGCAATGGTAAAAGAAAAATTCGGCTATCAAATGAAATATATGCGTCCTCCGGAGGGAGTTTTCTCCGAAAGGGCACTTGCTCTTGCCCAAAGAATGGGCTATACAACACTGCTTTACAGCTTTGCTTACAAAGATTGGGAAACTAACAATCAGCCCGACCCCGAATATGCTTTTGAAAAAATAACGGCGCATCCTCACGACGGTGAAATTATGCTGCTGCATGGAGTTTCAAAAACAAATGCAGATATTCTTCCAAAAATAATTGACAATTTGAGGGAACAGGGCTTTGAGTTTGAACTTCCTTCTGTTTAAAAAATGCGGGACGCTACAGCGCCCCGCATTTTTGTGATAATTTTTAATAAGTGGATTTCATTACAAAGGATTTGCAGTCGGTACATTCAGCCTTTGTCGGGTTTGGTTCATGCGTTCCTATGCTGATGACGTCAAGGGTGCAGTAGTTTTCACTCTGCATATTGTGTGCACATTCCTTTATTGTGCACTGTATGCTGCAATTTTTTTGTCCGTTCATTTTAAAATCCCTCCATTTGCCCAAAATTAAAGCAGGAAGCCTTTTAAAAAGCTTTCCTGATTATATTTTTCGCAAGTTGAAGGTTAAAATACGTTGTTAAAAAATAGTTTTATTAAAGCTTTTATTTTTTAACACATAAATATTCTGCCAAAATATCTATTAAATATTTTTATAAAATTCCTTATTCACGCAGCCTTTGAAACAACTTTCTTTTTCACCATATATCTCCTAAATTTAACCTTTCTATTAAAAAATCCGGATTTTTTAAGTTTAAAAAGAGCCTTCAACGAAATCCCGCAGAAAAACGCCTGAGCCAAAGCTACTAAAAACGAAATAGAATTTGTTTCATATGCCCCAAGGCTGCCCAAAATCCCAAAAGCAAAAGCTATAACCAAAAATCTGTATATATTTTTCATAACACTATTCTCCTTAAAACTAAATTAAGAACCTTTGTTCTAATATATTATAGAACCTATGTTCTTAAAAGTCAATAGAATATTTGTTTCTTTTTTTAGAATTATGGGATTTAATAAAAATTCCCCGTGACTTTTGTCACAGGGAATTTTATTATTCCTGCTTTGTAGGGTTTTTGCATGCCATTCTTATTGCCTGACGTGTTTTCTTTAAATCAACAAGGCTTGTCGTAAGGAGCTCTTCTGTTTGATTTAAAATATTGTCTATGTACTCATTCGTTGCATTCCGTACTTCTTTGGCCTTTGACTGCGCTTGAGTTAATATCTCGGTTGCCTTTTGCTTTGCCTGTTTGGTTATTTCGTCATTGGAAACAATATTTTTTGCCCTCTCCTCAGCTTTTCTTACAATTGCTTCCGCTTCCTTATTTGCATCGCTTAAAATCTGCTGCCGGTCTTGGACAATAAGTTTTGCATGCTTGATTTCCTGCGGAAGGTTAAGGCGGATTTCATTTAGCAAATCCCTTATTTTATCGGAATCCACCATCACTTTTTTCCCTGAAAAAGGAACCGCCGGAGCTTTGTCAAGCAAATCATCCAGCATTTCCAAAATCTCATCAATATTCATTTTAGTCCTCCCTTTCAGTTGTTTTAGGTATTTTTTCTCATCAGCCTCTTTTTAATATCCTCAAGAATACAATCCGGAACAAAACCGCTTATATCTCCGCCAAAGCTTGCTATTTGTTTTACAACGCTTGAGCTTAAGTACATATTCTCGCCACTTGTCGTTAAAAAAACTGTTTCCGCATCGCTATAAAGCTTTTTATTTGCAAGTGCCATTTGAAATTCATATTCAAAATCGCTTACCGCCCTAAGCCCTTTTACTATTGCAACAGCATTTTTCTTTCTTATATAATCGGCCAGAAGTCCATCAGAAGTATCAATTTCTATATTGTCATGTCCATTGACCACTGCCTTTATCATCTTCACTCTTTCCTCAACGGTAAAACTTGACTGCTTGACCGGATTTACAGAAACCAGCACTATTACCTTGTCAAAAAGCTTTGATGCCCTTATGATTATATCCTTATGCCCGTTTGTTATGGGATCAAAGCTCCCCGGGCATACAGCTATCCTTTCCATTACTCGTCATCCCCTTTGATGCAATAAAGAGAAACCTCAATTTTGCCATATTTATACTTTTTCCTTAAATAAAGCCTTCCTACCGTTTCCGGAAGTTCAAGTCCTGTTTCATGCTCGCAAATTACCTTTGCATTTTCTGAAAGCTTTGGCTCCAAAACCGGAAGAACCTTTTCAATTATTCCTTTTTTATACGGCGGATCAAGAATAGCTATATCAAAGCTGTATTTTGCGGTTTTAAGGAAATCAAACGCATCCATATTTGCCACTCTGGCATTTGAAAAAAGTCCCGTTGACATTAAATTTTCCTTTGTAACCTCGCAGGATTCTCTTGATGAGTCTACAAAATAAGCATATGAGGCCCCACGGCTCAAAGCTTCTATACCCATCTGTCCGCTTCCGGAAAACAAATCCAAAACAACCGAACCATCTATATCAAACTGCACTATGCTGAAAACGGCTTCTTTAACCTTATCCGTCGTTGGCCTTACATCAAAGGATTCAAGGGTTTTCAGCTTTCTTCCTCTTGCAGTGCCTGTAATAACACGCATTTTTTTAAACCAATACCTTTCAAAATAAATTCAACCATAAACTTTATTATATAGCATTTTTTAACTTTTGTCCATACTCAAAAAGAGCTTTGTATGAAATCGTAAAGATTTTTTCCTATTTCAATACTTACACCGGCTGTTTCGGCAAGTTCATCAGGCGTTGCTTCTTTCAATGCTGATTTTGTTTTATATTTAAGTATGAGCTTTTGCGCTTTTTTTATCCCTATTCCTTTCACCTTGGTAAGTTCAAGCTCATAGGATTTCTTTTCATGCTTTGACCTTTGATAGGATATTGCAAACCTATGCACTTCATCTTGTATCCTCGTAAGCAGAAAAAATGCCGGTTTTATATCAGACACTGAAATTTCCCCACCGCTTGCAGCTATTGCCCTTGTGCGGTGCTTATTATCCTTTACCATTCCAAAAACCGGCACATTTATGCCCATATCCCTCAAAAGCGGCAAAACAGCTCCAACGTGGCCTTTTCCTCCGTCAAGCAAAATCAAATCTGGAAGTCGTGAAAATCCCTTGTCATCCTTTGCAAAATAATGTTTAAACCTACGCTGCAATACTTCTCTCATGCAGGCATAATCGTTTTGTTCATCAACATCCTTTATTGAAAATCTTTTATATGCCGATTTTAACGGCCTTCCGTTTTCAAAAACAACCATCCCAGCGACCATTGATGTTGAGGACAAATTTGAAATATCGTATGCCTCAATATATTCAGGCGGGTTTTCAAGCCCCAAAAGCTTTGCAAGTTCTTCAAGGGCAATTATTTCTTTTCCCGTTCTTCCTACTTTCAACGAAAGATGTTCGCTTGCGTTGTTTTTTGAAAGCATGGCAAGCTTTAACGGCGTTCCCCTTTTCGCAGCAGAAATTGAAACGGCATGTCCGGAACGTTCCCGCAAAAGACGCTCCAGCATTTCCATATTTTCAATTTCCTCCTCAATTATCACTGCTTTCGGTATGCTTTCGGCATCTTGGTAATACTGGGTTATAAATTCTTCAATATCCCCGCTTTCACCGTTTTCAAAGAAAAACACTTTTTTATCAAAAAGCCGCCCGTTTCTATAAATCAAAACCGACACTGCCATTGCCGCTCCGCTGTTTGCAAAAGCAATCACATCGGTATCCTTTATATCCGTAATAATTTTCTGACTATCGCCAGCCTTTTTAATTGCCGCTATCCTATCGCGCAAAAATGCTGCCTTTTCAAACTCCATATTTTCAGCGGCACGTTCCATTTCGGCAGTAAGTCTTTCTATTGACAAAGCGCTGCCATTTTTTATATACTCAACAGCTTCTTTTATGGTCTCATTATAATCCGTCTCGCTTATCTTTCCGGTACAAACTCCCATGCAGGCTTTAATATGGTAATTAAGGCAAGGCCTGCCTTTCCCTATTTCAGCAGGAAATCTCCTTTTGCAAGAAGGCAGCAAAAAGACCTTATTTACTTCATCAACCGTTTGTTTTGTTGTAAACGAGCTTACAAAAGGCCCCAAATAAGTTCCGGAAAGCAATTTATTTTTTTCAGCCGTAATTCTTGGATAATCACCATCAGAAATTCTAATATAATGGTATCCTTTATCATCTTTTAAAAGAATATTATACTTGGGGTCATACTGCTTAATGAGGCTGCATTCCAGTACAAGTGCCTCATATTCCGTATCTGTGACTATAAAATCATAATCATAAACATTTGAAACCATCTTTGCCACTTTTGGCGTATGGTCAGGATTTTCCCTAAAATAGCTTGAAACCCTATTTTTAAGATTTTTTGCCTTTCCAACATAAATTACGTTGCCCGATTTATTCTTCATTAAATACACTCCGGGCGAAGTTGTAAGTTTTGAGGTTTTTTCTCGCAAAAATGGAAGTCTTTCGTTCATGGCAAATCCCTTTGTTTTTTATGATATTATACACCATTTCAAAAAATAAAAAAAGCCCCTGCAAAAAGCAGGGGCAAAATTTTTATTACTTATCAATGATAGAAGTAACTACGCCTGAACCTACAGTACGTCCGCCTTCACGAATAGCGAAACGGAGACCTTCTTCAATAGCGATAGGAGTGATGAGCTCTACTTCCATTTCAACGTTATCGCCAGGGATGCACATTTCCTTGTCAGCAGGAAGCTTGATAACGCCGGTAACGTCAGTTGTTCTGAAATAGAACTGAGGTCTGTAGTTGGAGAAGAAAGGAGTATGACGTCCGCCTTCTTCTTTCTTCAAAACGTAAACCTGAGCCTTGAACTTGGTGTGGGGGTGAATTGAACCGGGTTTGCAGAGAACCTGTCCTCTTTCGATATCTGTTCTCTGAACACCACGGAGAAGAGCACCGATGTTGTCGCCTGCTTCAGCGTAATCAAGGATCTTTCTGAACATTTCGATACCTGTTACGACTGTCTTAAGAGGAGCATCATTTGTAAGACCAACGATAGCAACTTCTTCGCCGACCTTGAGCTGTCCTCTTTCTACTCTACCGGTAGCAACCGTACCACGGCCTGTGATTGTGAACACGTCTTCGACAGGCATAAGGAACGGCTGGTCAGCCTTTCTTTCAGGAGTAGGAATGTAGCTGTCAACAGCATCCATAAGTTCAAAAATCGGCTTGTAAGCAGGGTCATTCAAATCATTGGGTGCTTCAAGAGCCTGAAGAGCAGAACCCTTGATGATAGGAGTTTCATCGCCGTTGAAGTTGTACTTTGTGAGAGCTTCACGGATATCCATTTCAACGAGTTCAAGAAGTTCAGGATCGTCAACCTGGTCAACCTTGTTCATGAATACTACGATGTAAGGAACGCCTACCTGGTAAGCAAGGAGAAGGTGCTCCTTAGTCTGAGCCATAGGACCGTCGGTTGCAGCAACTACGAGGATAGCGCCGTCCATCTGAGCGGCACCGGTGATCATGTTCTTAACGTAGTCGGCGTGGCCGGGGCAGTCAACGTGTGCATAGTGACGCTTTTCAGTTTCATATTCAACGTGAGCAGTGTTAATTGTGATTCCACGTTCCCTTTCTTCGGGAGCACCGTCGATTTGGTCATAAGCCCTGAATTCAGCCTGTCCCTTCAAAGACAAGGTCTTTGTAATTGCAGCGGTAAGAGTTGTTTTGCCATGGTCAACGTGACCGATTGTACCAATGTTAACGTGCGGTTTGGTTCTTTCGAATTTAGCCTTTGCCATTGGATTTTCCTCCTTAAAAAATTTAATTCCCAGTTAATTATATTTTATATTTTAGCAGACAGCGCGCCTATTTTCAAGTAGCAAAAACAAATTATTCTTCCTTCTTGCTGCGTGCTGACATAATTTTTTCGGAAATCGACTTCGGAACTTCAATGTAGCTATGCGGTTCCATAGTATACTGTCCGCGGCCCTGTGTCTTTGAACGCAGGTCGTTTGAATATCCAAACATTTCGGAAAGCGGAACAAGTGCATTTATCTGCTGTGCTCCCGGTCTTGCCTCCATGCCTTGGATTTGTCCGCGGCGAGAGTTAAGGTCGCCTATAACATCGCCCATGTAATCTTCCGGAACGATAACCGATACTTTCATTATAGGTTCAAGAATAACCGGATCCGCCTTCTTCATAGCTTCCTTGAAAGCCATTGAACCGGCAATCTTAAACGCCATTTCCGATGAGTCTACTTCGTGGTACGAACCATCGTACAAGGTAACCTTAACGTCAACAACCGGATATCCGGCAAGAACGCCAGCCTGCATTGCGCCTCTGATACCTTGGTCAACAGGGCCGATATATTCCTTCGGAATTGCACCGCCCGTTATTGCATTGATAAATTCATAACCCTTTCCGGACTCATTAGGTTCAATCTTAATCTTAACGTGACCGTATTGACCTTTACCACCGGACTGTCTTGCATACTTGCAGTCAACATCAGCCAAACGCCTGATGGTTTCCTTATATGCAACCTGAGGAGCACCTACATTTGCCTCAACCTTAAATTCACGAAGCATTCTATCAACGATGATTTCAAGGTGAAGCTCACCCATTCCGGCAATAATTGTCTGTCCGGTTTCCTCATCAGTCCATGTTCTGAATGTCGGGTCTTCTTCAGCAAGCTTTGAAAGTGCTATACCCATCTTTTCCTGTCCAGCCTTAGTTTTAGGCTCAATTGCAAGCTGAATAACAGGGTCAGGGAATTCCATGGATTCAAGAATAACAGGGAATTTTTCATCGCAAAGCGTATCGCCGGTAGTGGTGTTTTTAAGTCCTACCGCAGCGGCAATATCTCCCGCATAGCAGGTTTCAATATCCTGCCTATGGTTTGCGTGCATCTGAAGAATTCTTCCCATTCTTTCGTTGATGTCCTTGGTTGAGTTATAAACCGTAGTTCCTGCATTAACAGTTCCCGAATATACGCGGAAGAAGCAAAGCTTTCCAACAAACGGGTCGGTCATAATCTTAAATGCAAGAGCTGAGAACGGTTCGCTATCAGATGCTTTCCTGTCGCATTCTTCGCCTGTATCGGGATTTACGCCCTTTATGCTCGGAATGTCAAGCGGGGAAGGCATGTAGTCAACGATAGCGTCAAGGAGCTTTTGCACTCCCTTGTTTCTATAAGATGTTCCGCATACTACCGGAACCATTTCGTTTGCAATCGTTGCCTTTCTTATACCATGCTTGATTTCCTCAATAGTGAGTTCCTCTCCGTCAAGGTATTTCATCATAAGTTCTTCATCATGCTCAGCAACACTGTCAAGAAGCGCCGTACGGTATTCGTTTGCCTTGTCAACCATATCAGCCGGAATTTCTTCTACCCTGATATCTTTTCCAAGGTCATCGTAATAAACATACGCCTTCATCTCAACGAGGTCAATAATTCCTTTAAATGTGTCTTCTGAACCAATCGGAAGTTGAATCGGAACGGCATTACATTTAAGCCTGTCGTGCATCATGGAAACAACTCTATAAAAATCAGCGCCCATGATGTCCATTTTGTTTACATAAGCCATTCTGGGGACTCTATATTTGTCCGCCTGGCGCCATACGGTTTCAGACTGGGGCTCAACGCCGCCCTTTGCGCAGAAAACCGTAACGGAGCCGTCAAGCACTCTGAGTGAACGCTCAACTTCTACCGTAAAGTCAACGTGTCCGGGTGTGTCGATAATATTAATTCTATGGCCTAACCAGTGCGTAGTAGTAGCAGCAGAGGTAATTGTAATTCCTCTCTCCTGCTCCTGCTCCATCCAGTCCATTGTTGCAGCACCCTCGTGAACTTCTCCTATCTTATGGTTTATACCAGTATAAAAGAGGATACGTTCTGTAGTGGTGGTTTTGCCTGCGTCAATATGAGCCATTATACCAATATTACGGGTTCGCTCAAGTGAACAATCTCTTGGCATAATATCCTCCTTAAATAATCAAAAGCATTTGCGGCATTACCATCTGTAACTTGCAAAAGCCTTGTTGGCCTCAGCCATCTTATGCGTATCGTCACGCTTCTTGCAGGCACCGCCGACACCGTTGACAGCATCAAGTATTTCTGCCGCAAGCTTTTCCTTCATAGTCTTTTCGCTTCTTGTCCTTGCATATGCTGTTATCCATCTAAGGCCCAATGTCTGACGTCTTTCAGGACGCACTTCCATAGGAACCTGATAAGTTGCACCGCCGACACGGCGAGCTTTTACTTCAAGAACAGGCATAACGTTTTCCATTGCCTGCTCAAAAACCTCCAAAGCGTCTTTGCCTGTCTTTTCGGCAATTATTTCGAACGCGCCATAAACAATCTTCTGAGCTACACCCTTCTTACCGTCAAGCATAATGTTGTTTATAAGACGGGTTACAAGCTTAGAATTATAAAGCGGATCTGCCAAAACATCTCGCTTGGCAACATTACCTCTTCTTGGCACTTCGCTTCCCTCCTTCATAGTATGATATCACAGGTACTCGTTTCAATGCGCAAAAATGCGCAGACCCGTCGACCAATATTGAGGCAATAATATATATTATAAAACAATTATATATTAAAATACCCCAAAATTAAGTTTGCGGTTGTTGTTTTTCAAATTACTTTGCGGCTCCTGCCTTAGGACGCTTAGCGCCATACTTGGAACGTCCCTGCATTCTCTTTGCAACGCCTTGCGCATCAAGGGTTCCGCGGATGATGTGGTAACGCACACCAGGGAGGTCCTTAACACGTCCGCCACGAATGAGAACAACGCTGTGTTCCTGAAGGTTATGGCCTATGCCGGGAATGTATGCGGTAACTTCAGTGTGGTTTGAGAGCCTTACTCTGGCGATTTTTCTAAGAGCTGAGTTAGGCTTCTTAGGAGTCTGAGTTCTTACCGCTGTGCAAACGCCGCGCTTTTGAGGTGAATTCTGAGCAATCTCAATTTTCTTCTTTGAGTTGAATCCCTTCAAAAGTGCCGGAGCAGTTGACTTCTTCTCGACAACTTCCCTTCCCTTGCGAACTAACTGGTTAAAGGTTGGCATCAATCTATCTCCTTTCCTTTAAAATGGCATGAAAATACACAATATATGCGCACTCATACTAAAGTATTATAATACAATTCCCTGCCATTGTCAAGAGTTTTTTCAATAAATCCGCCGGAAAACCCAAAAAGGAAGCCGCAGAAGGGCTTCCTTTTTGAAAACAGTTCAACATCAGTGGCTTGCAGCCTGTGCATGCTCCAATGCCTCGTTCTTGACAACTTCAACATTATTATAAATTTCCATGCCAGTACCCGCAGGAATAAGCTTACCGATAATAACATTTTCTTTAAGCCCCTGCAAGTAGTCGCTCTTGCCCCTGATTGCAGCATCGGTAAGCGCCTTGGTGGTTTCCTGGAATGATGCCGCCGAAAGGAACGAATCCGAATTTGAAGACGCCTTGGTAATACCTTGGAGCACAGGAATATAAGAAATAAGCTCCAAATCAGTTTCTCCGGCTTCCATGCGTGCTCTAATCTTTTCGTTTTCCATTTCAACTTCCCTTTTGTCAACAAGAGCACCCGGCAGGAGATAACTGCTTCCGCCGTCCTCAATCTTAACTTTTCTAAGCATCTGGCGCACTATTACTTCAATATGTCTATCATTGATATCAACACCTTGAAGTCTATAAACCTTTTGCACTTCGCTGATGATATAATTTTGAACCGCCTGCTCGCCCTTTACAGCAAGTATATCGTTAGGATTGATTGAACCTTCGGTAAGCGGGTCTCCGGCATTAACCTTATCCCCGTCTTTTACCCTTATCTTGTAACCATAAGGTATCGGATAGCTTTCCTCGGTCATATCGTCAGCAGTAATTATAATCGTCCTTATTTTCTTTATATCTTCTATTCTGACGCTGCCAGCTATTCTTGAAATTATTGCGGCATTCTTCGGACGGCGGCTTTCAAAGAGTTCTTCTACACGCGGCAGACCCTGTGTAATATCCTCTGCGGAAGCAATTCCTCCCGTGTGGAACGTTCTCATCGTAAGCTGGGTTCCGGGCTCTCCGATGGATTGCGCCGCTATAATTCCAACCGCTTCTCCGACAGCAACAAGATTTCCGTTCGCAAGGTTTGCACCATAGCATTTTGCACACACGCCATGCTTTGCCTTGCAAGTAAGCACAGAGCGTATTGCTATGCTCGAAATATTGTTTTCTTTAAGATAATCGGCAACCTTTTTAGCATCATCCTCGGTCATAAGCTTATTTTTGGACATTATAAGCTCTCCGGATGAATTTTTCAAATCCTTTGCCAAATAGCGCCCTGCAAGACGTTCTGTCATGCGCTCGATTATTTCGTTGCCGTTTTTGATTTCGTAAACCTCTATGCCCTCGCTTGTGCCGCAGTCATGCTCGCGAATAATAACATCCTGCGAAACGTCAACAAGACGCCTTGTAAGGTATCCTGAGTCCGCAGTTCTGAGCGCCGTATCGGCAAGACCTTTTCTTGCTCCACGCGAAGAAATAAAGTATTCCAAAACGTTAAGCCCTTCACGGTAATTTGCACGAATCGGAATTTCAATCGTCGTACCGGAGGTATTTGCAATAAGTCCGCGCATTCCCGCAAGCTGTCTTATCTGATTTATGCTTCCGCGCGCTCCGGAATCGGCCATCATGAATATTGGGTTGTATTTTCCCAAATTGGATTTAAGGGCTCCTGTTACCTCATCGGTAGCCTTATTCCAAATTTCAATGACCCTCTTGGATTTCTCGGCGGAAGAAATATATCCTCTTTTGAATTGTGTGTTGATTTTTCTTATCTGTTCGTCTGCCTGGGCAAGAATATCCTTTTTCTGCGGTGGTATTGTAGCATCGCAAACGGCTACGGTTATTGCCGCCTTAGTTGAGAATTTAAAGCCCATAGCTTTTATCCTGTCAAGCACTTCGGAAGTAGTGGTCGTTCCGTGAATCCTTATGCATCTCTCGATGATATCTGAAAGCTGCGATTTTTTAACAAGGAAAGACACTTCCAAATCAAACTGCTTGTTTGAATCGGTTCTATCAACAAACCCCAAATCCTGAGGGATGTTTTCATTGAATATAAGTCTTCCTACGGTGCAGTCAATAAGTTTTGAAACCTTTTTGTCGCCTATTTCTTTTGTCATTCTAACCTTTATTGCCGCATGGAGCGAAACTATGCCCTCCTGATATGCCATTATTGCCTCATTAGGATCGCGGAAAACCTTGCCCTCGCCCGGTTCGCCTTCCTTTTGCATGGTAAGGTAGTATGAACCAAGCACCATGTCCTGCGATGGAACCGCAACCGGACGTCCGTCAGAAGGCTTCAAAAGGTTGTTTGCGGCAAGCATCAAAAATCTTGCCTCCGCTTGAGCCTCCGCCGAAAGCGGAAGGTGAACAGCCATCTGGTCGCCGTCAAAGTCGGCATTGTAAGCCGTACATACAAGCGGGTGAAGCTTTAATGCCCTGCCCTCTACAAGCACAGGTTCAAATGCCTGAATTCCAAGTCTATGGAGCGTAGGTGCACGGTTGAGCAGCACGGGATGGCCTTGAATTACATTTTCAAGCGCATCCCAAACCTCATTCTTTGCCCTTTCAACCATTTTTCTTGCGCTCTTTATATTGTTTACAAGCTTTGTGTCAACAAGCCTTTTCATTACAAAAGGCTTAAAGAGTTCAAGCGCCATTTCCTTTGGAAGGCCGCACTGATACATTTTAAGTTCCGGTCCAACGACAATAACCGAACGTCCCGAATAATCGACACGTTTTCCAAGAAGGTTCTGGCGGAAACGTCCCTGCTTTCCTTTAAGCATATCCGAAAGGGACTTGAGGGCACGGTTGTTCGGACCGGTAACAGGTCTTCCATGTCTGCCGTTGTCTATAAGTGCGTCAACAGCTTCTTGAAGCATTCTCTTTTCGTTTCTTATAATTATGTCTGGAGCTTCAAGCTCAATCATTTTCTTTAAGCGGTTATTTCTGTTTATAACCCTGCGGTAAAGGTCATTGAGGTCGGAAGTAGCATATCTTCCGCCGTCAAGCATTACCATCGGTCGAAGTTCCGGCGGAATTACCGGAACAACGTCAAGAATCATCCACTCCGGCTTATTGCCCGAAAGCCTGAATGCCTCGACAATTTCAAGCCTCTTTAAAAGCTTTAATTTTTTCTGTCCCGGAGGAAGTCCCTTTATTTCCTCTTTAAGTTCAGCCGAAAGCTTATCCAAGTCAATTTCCTGCAAAAGCTTCTTTATTGCTTCTGCACCCATTTCGGCCTTAAATTCATCCTCATACTTTTCACGCATGTCAAGATATTCTTTTTCACTGAGGAGCTGTTTCTTTGTAAGAACGGTATTCCCGGGATCAATTACAATATATTTTGTAAAATACAAAACTTCTTCAAGGCGCTTTTGCGATATTTCAAGCATCTGTCCTATCCTTGACGGAGTGCCCTTAAAATACCATATATGGGAAACAGGAGCGGCAAGCTCAATATGCCCCATCCTTTCGCGCCTAACCTTTGCTCTGGTGACTTCAACGCCGCATCTATCGCAGACTTTGCCTTTAAAGCGGATTTTCTTATATTTTCCGCAATGACATTCCCAGTCCTTTGTGGGGCCGAAAATCCTTTCACAGAAAAGTCCGTCGCGTTCCGGCTTTTGGGTGCGGTAATTTATGGTTTCCGGTCTTTCAACCACACCATGCGACCATGCCCGTATTTGTTCGGGCGAAGCAAGACCTATTTTTATAGATTCAAAAGCATTAAATTCCAAACTGCAACCCCTCTTTCACAATAGCCGAGATATTAAATGCCGTCGTCGTCAAAGTTGAACAAATCTTCGTCGTTCATGGCATCGCTGTCAATGTCTTCAAACTCATCGTCGGAATTATCCATTGAATAGCCCTCGTCAAGGTCGCCTTCATCAATGGCATCTCCCATAAGATCTTCATCCGAAACAGGCTGAGGAATGATTTCATCGTCCTCTTCAAAAGTTTGTTTCAAATCAATTTCCTGTTCGTTGGAATCAAGAACCCTGACATCAAGGCAAAGCGATTGAAGTTCCTTTATCAAAACCTTAAATGACTCCGGTATACCCGGTTTAGGCACATTTTGTCCCTTTACTATCGCCTCGTAAGTCTTTACGCGTCCAACGGTATCGTCGGATTTTACGGTGAGTATCTCTTGAAGGGTATATGCTGCGCCGTATGCTTCAAGCGCCCAAACTTCCATCTCTCCAAATCTCTGTCCACCGAACTGAGCCTTTCCTCCGAGAGGCTGCTGGGTAACGAGTGAATATGGTCCTACCGAACGCGCGTGAATTTTATCGTCAACAAGGTGGTGGAGTTTAAGGTAATACATATATCCAACGGTTACGGGATTGTCAAATTTTTCTCCGGTACGTCCGTCATAAAGTGTGAATTTTCCATCCTCAGACATTCCTGCCGCCTTAAAGCATTCACGGATATCTTCTTCGCGCGCGCCGTCAAATACGGGCGTCATAATCTTCCATCCGAGAGCTTTTGCCGCCATTCCAAGATGAACTTCAAGCACCTGACCGATATTCATACGCGAAGGAACGCCAAGAGGGTTCAAGACAATGTCAAGAGGGGTTCCATCCTCCATAAACGGCATATCTTCCTGCGGAAGAATTCTTGAAACGACACCCTTGTTTCCGTGACGGCCCGCCATCTTGTCGCCGACGGAAATCTTTCTTTTCTGGGCGATATAGCAGCGTACAAGCTTATTTACGCCGGGAGAAAGTTCATCGCAATTTTCCCTTGTAAATACCTTAACATCAACAATAACTCCGGCCTCTCCGTGCGGCACTCTAAGGGAATTATCCCTTACTTCCCTTGCCTTTTCACCGAAAATAGCCCTCAAAAGTCTTTCCTCGGCGGTAAGTTCGGTTTCACCCTTTGGCGTTACTTTTCCGACAAGTATATCTCCTGCCCTTACCTCGGCGCCTATGCGGATAATTCCGTTTTCATCAAGGTCTTTAAGTGCATCTTCGCCGACATTTGGGATATCCCTTGTTATTTCCTCAGGGCCAAGCTTTGTATCCCTTGCTTCTATTTCATATTCCTCAATATGAATGGAAGTATAAACATCCTCACGGACAAGGCGCTCATTCAAAAGAACGGCGTCCTCGTAGTTGTAGCCTTCCCATGTCATAAAGCCGATAAGTGCATTTTTTCCAAGCGAAATTTCGCCGTTTGCAGTTGCCGGGCCGTCTGCAATAACATCGCCCGCCTTAATCTCATCGCCCTTATTTACTATCGGCCTTTGATTTATGCAGGTGCCTTGGTTGGAACGCTTAAATTTCGTAAGCTTATAGGAAGTAAGTTTTCCCGTACCTTCTTTTATAATTATTTCATCTGCAGAAACCTTTTCAACAACTCCGTCGTTTTTAGCAACAATGCAGACTCCGGAGTCAACGGCGGCCTTATATTCCATTCCGGTTCCCACAATCGGATTTTCCGGCCTTAAAAGCGGCACTGCCTGACGCTGCATGTTTGAACCCATGAGTGCACGGTTTGCGTCGTCGTTTTCAAGGAACGGAATCATTGATGTCGCAATTGAAACAACCATCCGCGGCGACACGTCCATGAAATCAACACGTTCTCTTTCACATTCTATAATCTGGTCGCGGTAGCGCGCGGTAACATAATTGTTTTTAAATTTGTTTTCCTCATCAAGAGGTTCATTTGCCTGAGCAATTATATAATTGTCCTCAACATCCGCGGTCATGTAGACAACCTCGTCAGTAACAACGCCGGTAGCCTTGTCCACCCTTCTGTAAGGAGCTTCTATAAAGCCGTATTCGTTTATCCTTGCAAAGCTTGCAAGATAGGAAATAAGTCCGATGTTCGGTCCTTCAGGTGTTTCAATAGGACACATTCTGCCATAGTGGCTGTAATGAACGTCACGCACTTCAAATCCTGCGCGATCCCTTGAAAGACCTCCAGGGCCAAGTGCCGAAAGACGTCTTTTATGCGTAAGCTCTGCAAGCGGGTTTGTCTGGTCCATGAACTGCGAAAGCGGAGATGAACCAAAAAATTCCTTGATAGCTGCGGTTATCGGCCTTATGTTAATAAGTGCCTGTGGAGTTATAACATCCATATCCTGCGCCTGAATGTTCATCCTTTCGCGGATAACCCTTTCCATTCTGGCAAAGCCTATTCTGAATTGGTTCTGCAAAAGCTCTCCGACCGAGCGTATTCTTCTGTTGCCCAAATGGTCTATATCATCAACCATTCCAACGCCTTCGCAGAGATTTATAAAGTAGCTTACGGTTGCATATATATCGTCAAGAATTATATGCTTTGGAACAAGCTCGTCAATGCGTTTTTTTATTGCCTCCTCAATATCTTCCGGAGCAGTTTGTTCAAGGATTTCCCTTAAAACTTTAAAGGACACCTTTTCGTTTATGCCGCATTTTGACGCATCTATTCCATAAAGTTCAAGGTACGGCTTTATTTCAACCATGCCGTTGCCTATGATTTTAACTTCTTTTTCCTCGGTTTTTGTGGTTGTTTCTCCAGTTGGTGAGGTATGAACTTCTTTTCGCTCAACCTTTACAAACACTTCAGAAACACCGGCCTGTTCTATTTCACAAGCCTTGTCGTACCTTATTGTTTCTCCTTCTTCGGCAAGTATTTCTCCCGTCATTGGATTTACAACAGGTCTTGAAAGAGTATGTCCCGCAAGTCTTGAAGCAATACCTAATTTCTTATTATATTTATAACGTCCGAATCTGGACAAGTCATATCTTTTAGCATCAAAAAACAAAGCGTTAAGATGTGAAAGTGCGCTGTCAACCGTCGGC
>JAJUHO010000055.1 GCA_029267825.1 Oscillospiraceae bacterium | reverse complement strand
GCTTGGAATTACAATTGATCCCGGCATGAAGGAAATGTACTATGTTTCGACTGAGGCCGCAACTCTTACCGGTGGCTTGAGCATAACAAAGAGCTGCAAGGACGTTGAGGGCGCATTGAAATTTGTAAATGACCTGCTTGATCCGGAAATCATTACTCTTAGAAGCTGGGGCGTTGAAGGCAAGGATTATCTTGTTGATGAAAACGGACTTTTCTACCGTACGGATGAAATGAGGAAGAATGCGGTAAATGCTGATTATAAAGCTTCGCACCTTTGCTCTTACAGCTATTTCCCGAATTACAGCGGTATGAATCCTGATGGCAAAAACGCAGCTACTCCGGATACCCAGCCTTCGGAATTCTTTGACAGCTTAAGGCCTGAGGTTCAGGAATGCCTTAAAGCATATGGCGCAAAAACTTATGTTGAGATGCTTGACAATAATGTAATTGACGGCAAGGATCAGCCATGGTATCCGATTTGGTCTTTTGTAGGAACAATGACCAGTGAAACACCCGGCGGTCTTGCATGGACAAAGATGGAAGAAACAAAGAAGCAGTACCTCCCGCAGGTTGTTGTATCTGATGATTTTGAAAAAGAGTGGAGCACATATCTGGAAGCATATAAAAAGTGCAAGCCGGAAGATTTCCTTGCAGAAGTTCAAGAAGCGGTTTACAACAGAATTCAGCTTGTATGGGGCAAGGACGTAAGGCCGAAATCTTAAAATTTCCGCAAAGATTTCAAATATGATGTAAAACTGCATGAGGGCGGCCAAACGGCGGAATTGCCGCGGCCGCCCGATTATTTTAATAGTGAAGGTATGGGGTTTTAAATGATGGAGGCAAAATATATTAAAAAGCAAGGTGCTGGCGGCATAACATGGAAAGCAATAAAGAAACAAAAGGAATTGGTTTTGCTTTCGATTCCATTTGTGGCATATGTGCTTTTGTTTTGTTATGTGCCGCTGTTTGGCTGGATCATGGCTTTTCAAAATTACAAGCCTGGGCTTGGTTTTTTGCATTCAAAATTTATCGGACTTGATAAATTTAAATTTTTGTTTGTTGACAATCCGGATTTTTTAAGGGTTATAAGAAATACCCTTGCAATGGGAGTTATAAACCTTGTGCTAAGCTTTACGTTTGCAATAGCTTTTGCTCTCATTTTAAACGAGGTTGTGCATAAGGCTCCTAAAAAGTTTGTACAAACGGTTTCCTATTTGCCGCACTTTTTGTCAATGATTATCGTGTGCGGCATTTTGCAGGATGCTCTTTCAGTTGATAACGGTATTGTAAATGAAATTCTGGTTAAATTGCATGTTCTTAAAGAACCTATAAATTTTCTTACATATAAGAGCCTTTTCTGGTGGATCGTAGGCTTTACAAATGTTTGGAAGGAAACCGGCTGGAACAGTATTATATATATTGCGGCAATTACGGCCATCAATCCGGACTTATACGATTCTGCGGCAATTGACGGTGCAGGCAGGTTCAGAAAAATGTGGCATATCACATTGCCCGGTATAAAGCCGACTATCTTTATTTTGCTTTTAATCAATATAGGAAATGTTTTGAATGCCGGATTTGAAATACAGTATTTGCTTACTAACGGAATGGTGCAGAGTGTTTCGCAAACGATAGACATTTATGTGCTTAAATTCGGAATAAGCCAGTGCGACTATTCCCTTGGAACAGCGGCGGGTATTTTTAAAAGCGTAGTCAGCATTATACTGATTTTCCTTGCCAACTCAGCCGCTAAAGCAGCCGGCGAAGAAAGACTTTTCTAAGGAGGGTAAAGATGATGAGTTCCGCCGAATCGGTTTCATTGAAAAAACGCAAAAAATTTAGGCTTTCAGATTTTTTATATTCACTTGTAATAGGCATAATTCTTGCGATATTTGTAATAGTTACGCTTTATCCGCTTCTCAACACTCTTGCGGTATCGTTTAACGATGCGCTGGATGCTCTTCGCGGAGGAATATACCTTTGGCCGCGCAAATGGACTTTTCAAAACTATATTACTGTGCTTAGAAAAGAAAGCATGGTGACTGGGCTTTACATTTCTGTTTTAAGGACTGTTGTGGGTACGGTTTTGCAGCTTTCGGTAACAGCGCTTATAGCGTTTGTCATAAGCCGAAAAAACTTTGTATTTGCAAAGCCGATAGCTTTCATATATACGCTTACGATGTATGTAAACGGCGGGCTTATCCCATCGTTTTTGCTTAATAAAGCTCTTGGCTTTACAAACAGTTTTTGGGTTTACATTATACCCGGTTTGGTCAGCGCATTCAATATGCTTGTTATCCGCACTTATATGAACGGTTTGCCGGATAGCCTTGAAGAATCTGCAATGATTGATGGTGCAGGATACTTTACGGTTTTTGTAAAAATCTATGTGCCTCTCTGCAAACCGGTTTTTGCAACAATCGCCTTGTTTATTGCGGTGGGGCAATGGAATTCATGGTTTGACACCATGCTTTACAACAGGATGGCAAGCGATTTGACTACTTTGCAATATGAACTTATGAAGCTGCTTTCCTCGGTAAGCCAGTTGAGCGGTGACCCGAATAAATCTGCATCCGCCGCTGAAAGTGCGCAGGTTACCACTACATCGGTGCGTGCGGCAGCGACAATTTTGACGTGTCTTCCTATTGTAGCGCTTTATCCGTTTTTGCAGAGATATTTTGTCACAGGGCTTACAATAGGCGGAGTAAAGGAATAAAATTTATTTTATAGTTTAAGTGGAGATGAACTTTATGGCAAAAAAGGTTGTTGTTCCGGTTTCGGGCGAAAAATTTAAAAATAATGCTATTTATTGTGTGGGTACCGGAAGACTTGGGCTTGCTCTGCAAAAGGAATATGTGGAGCATTTGGAATTAGTGCAAAAGGAAATACATTTCCGTTATATACGCGGCCACGGATTGTTCTGCGACGATGTCGGGATTTATCGCGAAGAGGAAATGGATGGAAAGGTACACACGTTTTATAATTTTACTTATTTGGACCGGATAATTGATACTTATATTGAAAATGGCATAAGGCCTTTTTTGGAACTTGGATTTATGCCGGAAAAGCTTAAAACCGGAGAACAAACTGTGTTTTATTGGAAGGGCAATGTAACTCCTCCGTCGTCGTACGAAAAGTGGGCCGAGCTTATTTTTGCGACAATAAGACATTTAATAGACCGCTATGGTGAAGAAGAAGTTTCGACTTGGCCGGTTGAGGTTTGGAATGAGCCGAATATCCCATTTTGGGCGGGAAGCATGGAGGAATATTTCAAGCTTTATGATTATTCCGCAAAAGCGGTTAAAAAGGCCTGCCCCGAAATGAAAGTAGGAGGCCCGGCAATATGCGGAGTTGAAACCGAAAAATGGCTTAGGGGCTTTTTCGAGCATTGCGTAAATAACGATTCTCCACTTGATTTCATAACACGTCATTGTTATACCGGAAATCCCACGACAAAACGCGGGCATTATATCTATCATACTTTTGCAAAGCCCACACGAATGATAGATGAATTAAAGGAAACAAGGAGCATAATGGCCGATTATCCGAAGATTGCAGATATGCCTTTGCATATAACCGAATTCAACAGCTCCTATGTTCCGATTTGTCCTGTGCATGATACGGTTTTTAATGCGGCTTATATTGCACGGATACTCAGCGAGGCCGGAGAATATGCGGATTCCTATTCCTATTGGACGTTCAGCGATGTTTTTGAGGAAATGGATGTGCCAAAATCCGTATTCCACGGCGGGTTTGGATTGGTTGCAATGAATTCAATCAAGAAACCGACTTTTTATGCTTTTGAGTTCTTTTCAAAGGCCGGCGATGAGCTGCTGTACCGTGATGAGCATTTAATTGTAACTAAAAAAGGAAACAGGTATGTAATTATCGGGTGGAACTGGTATGACGCAAGAAACGGCGAGTCCCCTTCTGATGAAAATTATGAACTTTTGCTTCCGTCTGTTGGTGAAAGGGCTTTTATGCTGAAAAAAGAAATAAATGAAGCCCATGGCAATCCGCTTCAAACATGGAGCAACCTTGGAAAGCCGAGAATTTTAAACAAAGAGCAAATAGAAGTGCTTAAAGCATCAGCAGAGCCTCTTCAAAGCGATGCGGCCTTGCATGAAGAAAACGGTGCCTATAAGGTAAGCCTTAATATTCCTTCAAACAGTCTGTGCATGCTGGAAATTATGCCGGTAAAAGATGAAACCGATACTTATCTTGGTTTTGATTTAAATGAATTTTACGGCATGAAATAAATTTTTACGGAGCGGTAAATATGAATGCATTTAAAACTGGCAAATATACTAATTTGTTTTTGGAATGCGGATACTCAGAAAGCGAGATAAAATCAAGGATAAAAGAAATATGGGATACCATGTTTTTTGGCAAAGAAGATGAGCGTATCTACCACGAAACAGGAGATATGGGCTACATAGTCGATACGGGAAACCTTGATGTGCGCACTGAGGGTATGTCTTACGGCATGATGATGAGCGTTCAGCTTGACCAAAAGGAAGTTTTTGATAGGCTTTGGAAATGGACAAAAACCTATATGTGGATGGATAAAGGAGAAAACAGCGGATATTTTGCCTGGTCGGTTTCTCCGGACGGGGTTAAAAATTCCTATGGGCCGGCTCCTGACGGCGAAGAATATTTTGCTATGGCGCTTTTCTTTGCATCTGCAAGATGGGGCGATGGAGAGGGAATTTTTAATTATTCGAATGAGGCGAGGGCGATACTTCGTGAATGTGTCCATAAAGGCGAAAACGGAAATGGTTTTCCGATGTGGAATCCACAGAACAAGCTTATAAAATTTATTCCAAATTGGGAATTTACAGACCCGTCATATCATCTTCCGCATTTTTATGAGCTCTTTTCGCTTTTGGCGGATGAAAAAGATAGAGCTTTTTGGAAAGAGGCCGCAATGGCAAGCAGGGAATACTTAAAAAAAGCCTGCCATCCTGTGACGGGGCTTGCGCCGGAATATGCCGAATATGACGGAACTCCAAGAATGAAAGAAGGACATGGATTTTTTTACAGTGATGCGTATCGCGTGGCGGCAAATATAGGGCTTGACTGGGAATGGTTTGGCGCTGATGAATGGGAATGTGAATGTGCCGGCAAAATACAGGATTTTTTTGCCTCTAAAACTGGCGGGGAAGAAAATTTTATATTTAAGGTTGACGGAACAAAAATTGAAGAAAAAGTTTTGCATCCGGTTGGACTTCTTGCAACAAATGCTCAGACTTCACTTGCTTCAAATAGCAGCCACAAGATGGATTTTGTAAAAAAGCTTTGGGAAACTCCCTTGCGCACCGGCGAAAGAAGGTATTACGATAATTGTCTTTATCTCTTTGCTTTCTTGGCCCTGAGCGGGAATTATAGAATATATATTTAGAAAAAAGCTCCTTTTGGATAAAACCAAAGGGAGCTTTTAAAATACATTATTTTGAATATTTATCAATATAATTTAAAGGAAGGCATTGACAACTGTCGAATTTTCAGTTAAGATGAATTCATGGGGAACATGCTATTTAAATTATGAAAAGGGGTATTTTTATGGACGAACAGCAATTCTATTCTCCCGAGGACATTGAAAAAAGCAAGGTTGTTTCGGCACTTGCGTATCTGGGAATTTTATTTTTCCTGCCTTTGGTTGCGTATCCCGAATCACAGTTTGGAAGATTTCATGCAAATCAGGCGCTTGTATTCTTTATCTTTTCGATAGTGGGTGAGGTAATCCTTGGCATAATTCCAATAATAGGATGGATTCTTCTCCCGTTTTTCGGAATAGCAGTTTTGGTTTATTTTATTTTGGGGTTGGTAAATGCTCTTAACGGGCAGGCAAAGGAACTTCCTTTAATAGGCAAAATAAGGATAATAAAATAAAATACATAAATATAAACGGACCTGAAAAACAGGCCCGTTTTTTTATTTTAAAAGTCAGATTTGTTGTCTTCGTTGCCGTTTGTGTATGTGTCGGAATCTTCGATGGGTTCCTCATATGAATCAAGTTCGGCGTCTTCGTCAAACTCCATTGTTTCAACGGACTCATCCGATGTTTCTCCGGGAACTTCTTCAATATCTTCCTCATCGGAGTCCATTTCATCGCACCCTTCACATCCCTCGCAGTCACCGTCGCAATCCTCAAAGAACTTGTCATCGTCGTAATCATATTCGTATTTATCGGCTTCGTCACGTTTTTTCATGGCAAAAACAGCGGCAGCGGCGCCTGCTGCAGCAGAAACAAGCGCAACCAAGAACATTCCAAAACCCTTTTTCATTTTCAATCACTCCTGCTAATTAAAGTAAAAAACTATTCCCATTAAAAATTATATCATAATGCGGGGCACATTACAAGGATTTTCCTAAAAAAATCTATTATTTTGGCGTATTTTAAATGTCTCCGGTAATGCTCATTATTACAGCGGTGGCGGCAAGTGGAGCGGTTTCGCATCTTAGGATTCTTTTGCCAAGCCCGATGGGGATTATTCCCGCTTTTTTTGCAAGCTCTATTTCGTATTCTTCAAAGCCTCCTTCGCTTCCAACCATCAGCGAAACGCTTTTATTAGGGCAAAGTCCAACGTTTTGCAGCCTTTCTCCGCCTTTTTCATAGCATATCAGCGATATATCATAAGTCTGCATTTCTTCAAGTGCCTTTTTAAAGCTTATTATTCCGCAAATTTCGGGAATAATTCCTCGGCCTGATTGTTTTGCGGCTTCAAGAGAAATTTTTGCGTAGCGTTCAAGTTTTTTTGCAAAGTTTTTTTCATCCGGACGCGAAACGCATCGTGCGCTTATTACCGGAACGATTTTGCAAACTCCAAGCTCAACGCTTTTTTGTATGATAGTTTCAAATTTGTCCGCTTTTGGAAAAGCCTGAAAAATCGTAAGATTTATGTTAGGCTCCGAAAGGCAGGGCTCTTTTTTTATTGTTCGGCAAACGACATCTCCATCCGGAAAGCTTTCTATTTCACATGTGTAATCATACCCTTTTTTGTCACAGATTATTATTTCATCGCCTTTTTTCATTCTAAGCGAACGTGAAATATGAAAAGCGTCATCGCCTGAAATGATTATATTTTCCCCTATTTCATCAGCAAAAAAACGCGGCATATTTACCCCCAAAAAAAACAAGATGGATAAATTATATCATTTGCGCCTTAAAAAATCAATTCATGCCGAAGTTTGTTCGTGCGGCGTGCCTTGCGAATTATACAGCCTTTTAAAATCAGTTGGGGTATGATGCTTTACGCTTTTAAATACCCTGTTGAAAGTTGATATGCTTGAAAAGCCGCACATCATAGCTATATCAGTAATTGGCAGCGATGTGTCAAGCAGCATGGTTTCTGCCGCTCTTATCCGCCTTTTGTTTAGATATTCCGGAAAAGATGAGTTTGTCACCTGCTTAAATATCCTTGAAAAATGAAATTTTGAAAATCCCGCGGCATCGGCAAGCTCTTCAAGAGTCAAGTCGTTCATATAATTTTTGTCTATGTAATCGAAAATCGCATGGAATTTTTCAATATACTTGTTTTGCTTTAATTGGGTTGTATTAGGAAACAGCACCGATGAATCCATATATTTTTTATTGGCAAGGATAAAAAATTGCATCATCAGCGAGTATATGGAAATTTCCCAAAGAGGGGCATTTTCTATATAGACATTTAAAATGTTTAAAAGCGTATTTTGGGCTTTCTGGTGTATTTCCGGAGCGTTTTCAGCAGTGATAAGCGTAGGGCTTGAAAGCGGCCCCCACATTCCCGGAAATCCCTTTATCCCGCTGATAACGGTATAATCAAAAACTATTATCAGCCTCATTCCAGATGGCGGAGTGGAAAGCTCATGCAATTCTCCCGGGGGAATAATTATTATATCGCCTTCTTTTAAAGTAAAATTTTCATGTGTTAAGGTTACGTAATATTCGTTATCAAGGGGCATGATTATTTCGACTGATGGATGCCAATGTGTTTCAAAGCCTGTTTTTTCAATATTTATCCAGCAGAGTACCGATGAGTCCTCAGGATACCAGACCTTTTCGCAGCCGCCTGAGCTATCGCGCGTAAAACGACTATTTTTCCTTATTATTGCGTCAAGGGCATGTTCTATTGGCAAAAGGTTATTTTGAGTTTCAAAATAGTTTTTTAGATTTAAATCCATCATAAATATGCCTCCTTTTGGCAAATTGCGCGTGGAGATACGGGTATTTTGCACAAGATGAAAACGTAATCTCATAGAATACCACATATAGATTATATACAAAAAAGGCTCAAAGGTCAATTGTCTTTTATAAAAAACAGCAAAAAATGATAAGAAGAAAGCAAAGTATGGTAAGCGGAATTCGTGAATTGGTTATATAATAGTTTTTGTCCAAAAGAAAATATGTACAGATTCAACAAAGAGGTGGGATAATGATTAAACCCGTAACCAAGAAATATATTGCAGGAGCAGTGGCTCTTGTTGTGGCGGTAAGTGCATTCTTGGTTCTTGGAAACAGAGGACCTAATAATTACCGCGATAAGTATGAAGGTGTCGATTTAAGCGATTCCGGGGATCTTGGACGCGATGATACCTATGAAAAGTATTTGGAAAAGCACTCTAAAGATGAATATCCCAAGAATGATGTGGAAATTTCCTATAAAAATTTAAAGGAAACTGATGGGGTAAAGGTGCTTTCAGATTATGAGGGGCAAAAAAACGTTGTTATTGCTGATGAAGGCTCTCTTGCCGAATGGGAATTTGACGTTGAAAAAGCCGGGATGTATGAAATTTACATGGAGTACTATCCGGTTGAATCAAGAGGCGTGGATATCGAAAGGAAATTGTACATAAACGGTGAGGTTCCGTTCTTCGGGGCGGATTCGCTGACTTTTTCAAGGCTTTGGACTGATAAGAATTCTCCGGCGAAGGATAACCGTGGCAATGAAATCCGTCCGACGCAGGTTGAAAAGGCTTCTTGGACGGGAGCATATTTTAAAGACCACACAGGTTATTATTCCGAACCGTATTTGTTTTATTTCCAAAAGGGAGAAAATAAAATCGGACTTGAAGCCGTAAACGAACCTATTGCAATAAAATCGCTTTCGCTTAAAGCAGTTAAGGAAGAGCCAAGCTATGATGAGTATATTTCATCATCTCCTAAAATAGAACAGGTTGATGCGGCAAAGAATTTTAAAGATGTAATTCAGGGCGAGAGTGCAGTGCTTCGTTCTTCTCCCTCGCTTTATGCAACTTATGACAGGTCTTCTTCAAAAACCGAACCATACAGTGCTTCCAAGACAATTCTTAATATGATGGGCGGATATGCTTGGCGCGTGCCTGGGCAATGGATTGAATGGAAGGTTTCCGTCCCTGAGGATGGATATTATTCAATTTACGTAAAGGGAAGACAGAATTACAACCGTGGGTTTGTATCAAACAGGACTCTTTATATTGACGGAGAAATACCTTTTAAAGAAGCAAAGGAAATAAGCTTTAAATATAAAAATGAATGGGAATCTGTAACTTTGAAGGACAGCAACGGAAACCCATGCAAGTTTTATATGACAAAAGGCGAGCATACTGTAAGGCTTGAGGTTACTTTGGGCGATTTGGGCGGAATTTTAAATGAAATGGAAGACAGCGTTTACAGGCTCAATTCCATTTACAGAAAAATACTTGTGCTGACTGGTACTAACCCCGACCAATACAGGGATTATAAAATAGAAAAGGTTTATCCTGATGTTATAACCCAAATGGGACTTGAAAGCAAACGCCTTTATAAAATTGTTGACGAGCTTGTGGCATATTCGGGCCAAAAGGGCAGTCAGGTAGGAGCGCTTCAAACACTTGCGCTTCAGCTTGAAAGATTTGAGAAACATCCCGAAAAAATACCTGTTTCTCTTTCAACTTTCAGGGACAACGTAAGCTCTTTGGGAACGTTAATACTTTCATTGAGCGAAGCTCCGCTTGATATTGATTCAATAACCGTTGTGGGAGAAAATCAAAAACCCGACAGCGTAAAAGAAACATTCCTTGACAAAGCCGGGCATGAAATTCGTTCGTTTGTTATGTCTTTCTTTGGAAATTACAATACCCTCGGCAATGTTTATTCCGGCAACGATGTTGTTGACGTATGGCTTTTGTCCGGACGTGACCAAGGCTCAGTGCTTAAAAATATGATTGACAATGATTTTACATCGCAAAGTGGAATTAAGGTAAACTTAAAGCTTGTGGATGCTTCCACGCTTTTAAATGCGGTTATAGCAGGCAATGGGCCTGATGTTGCGCTTTCCGTAGGACAGGGTGAACCTGTGAACTATGCTTTGCGTGGCGCGGCCGAAGATTTGACGCAGTTTGAGGATTATAAAGAAGTTTTTGAGAATTTTTATCCGAGCGCTTATGAGCCTTTCCGGTTCAATGGAGGAATATATGGCGTGCCTGAAACCCAGACTTACGACGTAATGTTTTACAGGAAAGATATTCTTGACGAGCTTGGATTAAAAGTTCCCCAAACATGGGATGATTTAATAAAAATTCTTCCCGTTATACAGCAAAACAATATGACGATTGCAATGCCGTCTGTTGAAAAAAGCGATTTGACAGGAATTTATTCCATGCTTTATCAAAATGGCGGAAGCCTTTATGATAAGGACGACAAAAAGACTTTGATTGACAGCGAGAGCGGAGTAAAGGCTTTCCAAACTTACACCAAATTCTTTACAAATTATGGGCTTCCTGTAACTTATGATTTTGTAAACAGGTTCCGTTCCGGCGAAATGCCGATAGGAATTCAGGATTACAGCACCTATAACACACTTGTGGTATTTGCGCCTGAAATCAGGGGGCTTTGGGATTTTACATTGGTTCCCGGAACATTAAAGGATGACGGAACAATTGACAGGTCATGTCCGTCCGGAGGAATATGCTCATTGATGCTTAAACAAAGTGATGAGAGCAAGAAAAAAGCAAGCTGGGAATTCCTAAAATGGTGGGCAAAAACAGATACTCAGGTTAATTTTGGCAGAGAAATGGAAAGCGTGCTTGGCGCTTCGGCAAGATATGCCGCGGCAAACCGCAAGGCATTTGAGCAGCTTTCATGGTCGCATGAGCAAATAGAAGCTTTAAAAGAGCAGCGTGAATGTACAATAGGAATTCCTGAAATAGCAGGAGGATATTATACTTCACGTCATATTACAAATGCGGTGCGTAAAATTGTAAACCAGCACGAAGACCCGCGTGAAGTTGTTTTGGATTATGCGATAACCATAAACAAAGAAATTGAAAAGAAGCGTATTGAGTTCGGGCTGGATACGAAATAAGGGGGATTTACTTTGGATTTGCTGCTAAAATACGCAAAAAAGAAAAAAGCGGATATTTCATACTCATGGAAAAGAGCAAAGCTTTCAAAAACCTATTATTTGTTTTTGGCGCCGTATGCGATTTTGTTTTTGGTTTTTTATATTGTTCCTGTTATAACTTCAATTTGCCTTAGTTTTACATATTATAACATTTTGGAACCGCCTAAATTCATAGGTTTTCAAAATTACATAAACCTTATTTTGGCAGATGATGTTTTTATTACCGCAGTGAAAAATACTTTTATTATAGCGGCAATAACAGGGCCGTTGGGATATATTGCGGCATTTGTCTTTGCATGGTTTATAAATGAACTGCCGCGGTATTTAAGGGCTTTTGCGGTGCTTGTATTTTATGCGCCGACGATTTCGGGGCAGGTTTATCTTATTTGGGCAATAATGTTTTCGGGTGACGCATACGGTTATGTAAATGCTTTTCTTATGAAGCTTGGAATAATAAATGCTCCCGTAAGATGGCTTACGGACCCGACTTATATGATGCCGGTTTTAATAGTTGTTATTTTGTGGATGAGTCTTGGTACCGGATTCCTTTCATTTGTCGCAGGACTTCAAGGCATTGACAAATCTATGTATGAAGCCGGTTATGTCGACGGCATAAAAAACCGTTGGCAGGAGCTTTGGTTCATTACTCTTCCCAATATGAAGCCCATGCTGCTTTTTGGAGCAGTTATGGCAATTACACAGTCTTTTGGTGTTGGCGATGTTACCGTATCGCTTTGTGGGTTCCCGAGCACCGATTATGCGGTGCATACCGTTGTCACACACCTTATGGACTACGGGTCAATCCGTTTTGAAATGGGATATGCCGCGGCAATAGCAACTATTTTGTTTGCCACAATGATACTTTGCAACAAAGCTATCCAGGCTATGCTTCGCCGTGTGGGAACCTGATAGGGATAAGAGGGGATTGGCAATGAAAACTGTGCATTATTTAAAACGCAGAAAGCCTAATCGTTCGCGAGCGGGCGATGTTGGAATCAATTTTATATTG
>JAJUHO010000108.1 GCA_029267825.1 Oscillospiraceae bacterium | reverse complement strand
TTTTGGTGGTAAGTCCGCCTCTTGATCTTCCGATGCTTTGTCTGCCTTCTTTTTTAAAACCCCCGTGCCATCGGGGTGAACCTTGACAGTTGTACTGTCAAGGCATACATTTTCCATTTTGATTTTTATTATACCTTCTATAGGTTTGACGGTTACCTTAATTGCTTGCTGAAAGCAATTAAGGTTATGGAAAATTATTAAAACATCAGATAAATGAATTTGTACCTTTTAATAAAAAATTCAAATATAATACATAAGACCTTGGTTTTCTGAATTTTTTTGTGTTTGGGCAACTAGTTCGGAAAGTGATATCGCGCTTAAAATTTTTTTGACGCTTTCATCTAAATTATCAAATACAAATTGGCGAATAGTTTTTTCAATTGATGGACTTGATTGTGGGACCGTTTCTTCCGCACTTTCAAAAAGCGTTGCCTCTATTGAAAAAAGAATATCATATGCACTTATGCTTTCTGGATTTCGAGCAAGCTGGTATCCTCCTTGCGAACCTTTTACTGAAACTACAAGTCCGCCTTTTTTAAGCAATGAAAAAACTTGTTCAAGGTATATTTTTGATATCCCAAATTTTTCTGAAATGCTAATAAGTGTGATAAATTTTCCGCTTTCATAGTTTTGTGCCATGTAAATCATAGAAACAAGAGCATAACGTCCTTTTGAAGATATTCTCATAAAATCACTCTTTCAAAAATAAACATAGTTTAGCTGTATGTTTTTATAATATCCCATAATTACCTGTATGTCAATACATTTGTTGCAGATATGGATTATATGTTAAATTCGGCAGATAATGCATAAAAGATGAAAAAGCCTATTGACAAAAGTATGGTTTGGGTGTATACTCTAATCATAGAAAATAAATATGTTATATATGATAAAATTAAAATGGAGGTAATTTCTATGTCTAAAATCAATAAAAGCTTAACCGACCTAATTGGCAAAACTCCTTTGCTTGAACTTGTAAATTATGAAAAAAAACATGATTTAAAGGCAACTGTTATTGCAAAACTGGAATATTTTAATCCGGCAGGAAGTGTTAAGGATAGAATTGCAAAAGCAATGATTGAAGACGCGGAGAAAAAAGGCATTTTAAAATCGGGGTCCGTAATTATAGAACCGACAAGCGGAAATACCGGAATAGGGCTGGCATCGGTTGCCGCGGCACGCGGATACCGTATTATTCTTACCATGCCTGAAACTATGAGTGTTGAAAGGAGAAACCTTTTAAAGGCGTATGGGGCTGAACTTGTGCTTACCGAAGGTGCAAAGGGCATGAAGGGCGCAATTGAAAAAGCTGAAGAACTTTCAAAGGAAATTGAAAATGCTGTAATTTTGGGGCAATTTGAAAATCCCGCTAATCCGGCAATCCATAAAGTTACAACAGGACCTGAAATTTGGGAAGATACTGATGGAAAAGTTGATATTTTTGTTGCCGGAGTAGGTACCGGCGGAACGATTTCAGGTACGGGAGAATATTTAAAGGGAAAAAATCCAAATATAAAAATTGTTGCTGTTGAACCCAAGGATTCTCCTGTGCTTTCGGGAGGAAATCCGGGCCCTCATAAAATTCAAGGTATAGGTGCAGGATTTGTTCCCAAAACGCTTAATACTGAAATTTATGATGAGATTATAACTATTGCAAATGAAACGGCTTTTGAAGCCGGCAGAGAAGTTTCAAAGACGGATGGTGTTTTGGTTGGAATCTCCGCAGGCGCTGCTCTTGCCGCTGCAACAGAACTTGCAAAACGCCCTGAAAATGCAGGAAAAGTTATTGTAGCAATTTTCCCTGATACAGGAGAAAGATACCTCTCAACTCCATTGTTCACCGAATAAGACAAAAACGCACGGTCAAAAATCCGTGCAATCATAAAGAATTATTCAAATATGTAGCAAAGGTTGCGTAGGAAAGCCCTACGCAGCCTTTCTCTTTTTGTCGTAGTCCATACTGTCAACGACAGCAATGGATGTTGCGACGTGCAATCTGAAGTGGATTTCGATTTTCTGTTTTCTTCTGCCGTTTGATTTGTCAGGTGCGTGAACAACGATTTTCTCAATCAGTTCGTGCATTATCTCAGGCGTGAGCTTCGTAATTTTCTCGTACTTCTGCACAACCTGTATGAACTGTGCCGTTTTGGTAGCTTTTTGCTGGGATTTTTCCATAAAGATAGTCAATTCCGTCACAAGCTCTTTAAGTTTCTTCTGCTCATTCTCATAGGCTGCATACATCATCTGAAAACGTTCGGCAGAAATCTTACCACTGACATTATCCTCGTAAAGCCTTGTAAACAGTCTGTCAAGCTCAAAAATTCTCTTTTCAGAGACACTGAATGTTTTTGCCGCTTTTTTAAGCTCTGAGGAACGGTCAGCCTGCGACTTTTCAAGGGCAGACTTCACAAACGCTTCCTTATTCTCTTTAACCTTAACAAGAACAGTGTTCAGCTCTCTTATAACAATTTCGCTCAGTATAGCCATTCTGATAAAATGCGCCGTACACTCGTATCTTCTTCGAAATATCACGTGCGTACCAGTCACTAAAAATATTCTTGAATGCCATAAGCTCATTTTCGCTTTTGAGTGTATCAACGCCGTCGTTGATTGCGATATAAAGAAATCGCTGCTTGCTGATATTGTTTTTTTTGGAGCTTTATGGTATTATAGAGGTGACTGGAGATAGCTGATTTTATGGAAGTTGCTATATGGAAAACAAAATATTTACAATAAAAATAACTGACCTCGATATAAGTCAGCTTTACATAAACAAAGAAAAACTTAATGGAGTTGCTAAATGGTTTGATGTGAGCAAGGTTAGAGGAATGTAAAACGAGGTGGTAAAATGCACAGGCTTATCAATATGTACCGCCCAATAACAGCTACACCATTTACCGATAATGACACCTATTGCGAAATTCTGCCCTGTGAGGTTTTGCGACCGTATATACGCTGCTTTTGGGGAACGAGAAAGCCTCTTTCGGCGCAGGCCGATACGGCTTCATCGGAAATTGTTATTCCAGATACCTGTATGGATATTATCTTTGAAATCAATTATACCGAAAATAATTATAACGGCTTTTTCTGTACAGTCGATGAGCATTCCTATCGCACAGGTGGAGCCACAATTACCGATACTACTGCAACATTCGCCATTCGTTTTTATGCGTGGACTGCTATTCTTTTTTCGGAAGAGGATTTTATAGGGCGAAAAAACCGTGCGTTTGCCGTTGAGGAATTTTTCAGCGGGCTTAAAGCTGAGCTTGAACCGCTGTTGTTTGATGTTCCCACATTAAATGGAAAAATTACTGTAACGGAAAAATTATTGCTGAAAAAGCTATGTACTGACCGCATAAATAATAATCTTATGAATGCAATCCATTATATGCTTAAAACAAACGGAAGAGCAAAAATTTCCGATATATGTTCTTATACCTCTGTTTCCGAGCGACAGCTTGAACGCATTTTCAATTATAATATGGGTATTTCGCCAAAAGCCTTTTCCTCACTGCTCCGATACCAGCTTTTATGGCAGGAAATTGCCTTATCTTCTAGCTTTAACATTCTTGACGCTGTGGAAAAATACGGTTTTACCGACCAACCGCACCTGCTTAACGATTTTAAACACAGGCATCTGATGACGCCGAAGGAAGCCGCTTTATACGCTTTTAAAAGCCGATAATGTCGGATTTTTGCAATACATATCCTTTTATTTGTGTTATGATAAGAAAAAACGCAGGGGGTTCCTATATGAATACATTTGAAAAAGCAAGACAATTTATCTATAAAAACGCTCGCCCGCTTGAGCTTGCACTATGGCAGTATCACTTTGAAAACGGAAACAAGGAAGCTGTGCTTAACGCATTGAGCTTTTATCAGAACGAGGACGGCGGTTTCGGAAACGGATTGGAAGCCGACTACCTTAATCCGAATTCTTCGCCCATGGCAACATGGGCGGCAACAGAAACTCTCAGAGAGATAGAGCTTACCGACAAAAATCACCCGATAGTAAAGGGCATACTTCGCTATCTTGAAAGCGGTGAGCATTTTGATGAAAAGCAGAATAAATGGCTTAACACAATTCCGTCCAACAATGATTATCCTCACGCAATATGGTGGGAATACAGTGGAAAAAGCGACAGCATAGGCTACAATCCCACGGCGGCGCTTGCTGCGTTTATCATCTCTTACGCTGACACGAAGTCCGCAATTTATGAAAAAGGATTGAAAATCGCAAAAGAAGCGGTGGAGTGGTTTGTTTCGTCTGCTCCGATAAATGACAAGCATGATATTTCGTGCTTTATCAGGCTTTATAATGCATTTGATGGTAAGGCAATAATTTCTGAGGATATTCTTGAATGCTTCAGAACAGGACTTTGCGAGAGTGTAAAGCTTACAATTTGCCCCCATACAGAAAAATGGGCAATTGAGTATGTTCCAAGGCCTTCTGATTACAGCATTACACCTGACAGTATATTTTATGAAGATAATGCCGAAATCGCAAGCTATGAATGTGAGTTTATAAAAGTTTCACAGCGAGCCGATGGCGGCTTTGATGTTCCGTGGAAATGGTGGACAGATTATACGGAATTTTATGTAAGCGAACATCGTTGGCAATCGATTTTGACTATAAAGTATATGCTTTACTTGGAAGCGTATGAAAAACAAAATGTACACAACTAGAAAAGAGATATACCACTTTGTTACGCACCTACTGATTGACGCTTATGTTGATAAAGCTTATCTCGCCTTTGTTACTTTCTGCGAAATTAACGCAAAGAGACTTTTGACAGCGGAGCTATCATAAGTCTCTTTGCGCTCTCTGAGGGTTCTTCTGATTTCTTATCCTATCAGAGTTTGTGGTATTTGTAGACTCTACTTATATGATAACAGTCCAGATAGCATGCGTGGCTCGCATATGCTATTCCCTAATTTTTACGGATCTCTATTATATCGCATTACTGATTATACCGAAATCCGTCGATAGGTTTGACGGTCACTATTTTGTAATCCAATTGTAACCGTATTTTAATAATAAGACATATAAAATCCGAGCCATTAAAGGCCCGGATTTTATTTTTAATTTCCAGATGTTTCTACCTTATCAAATTTCAAATCCATTGCTATATAGGAATTAAGTTTTTTCTCCAATGCCTTCAAAGCGTCTTGCATAAAAGGAATATCTTTGTAAAGCTCCATTTTTTCTTCTATAAGCTCAGGTGGAATTTTCTCGGCTTCATATGCTTTAATAGTATGGGTGTAAATCCACTGTGGGCTATAAATTTTGCCGTTATTTACAATAGAATATTCAGACGCAAAATGCTCCATTATCTTGCTTTCGTCACGCGAAAGAATAATTTCAATGTCTTCATCGGTATAATACAAATCCATCAGGCCACGTTTTTTATAAAATTGATTTTCTAATTCTATTACTTTTTTAAAATCCTCGTCTGAAATATCAAAGCGCATAATAAAAGAAAATACATTTAAATAATCCATTAAACTAGTTGGGGCTTCTGGAAAGACTCCAAAGGAATTACGCCATTTATTATATTCATTTTTATCAACCAAATCCAATAAACGTCCTGAAATAGCATCTAACAACCAATTGCATGGTTGATAAAATTGAGGGTATTGATCTCTGAAAGGTGCTCCAAACGGTTCTGGCATGGATGTGTCTATTTCTACGTTTATGTCAGAAGAAGATTCTTTTGATGTTTCTACCTTATCAAATTTCAAATCCATTGCTATATAGGAATTAAGTTTTTTCTCCAATGCCTCTAAAGCTTCTGGCGAAAAAGGGATGTCTTTGTAAAGCTCAATTTTCTCTTCTATAAGCTCAGGTGGAATTTCCTCGGTTTTATATGCTTGAATAGTATGGGTGTAGATCCATTCTGGAGTATAAATTTTATCATTAACCAATATGGAATATTCGCTTACAAAATGTTTCTTTATTAACTTTTCATCATTTGAATAAAGAATCTCAATATCTTGTTCTGTAAGCGATTGAGGATCTGTATTATTTTTAGCCCAATTTAAAGCTTGGTCCTTATTTATATTAAATTCTTTCAAAAAAGACAAAACATTAGACTCATCTCGACTTCTGCTGCCGTTTTCAAATTTGTTTATCCATTCGTTAACTTTATCAGAATCAGCCAAATCAAGTAAGGAACCAGGAAGATTTTCATATTTTATCTTATATTTCCTATAATAAGACCAATTCTGATCTTCACCTGCGTCACTTTTTAAATTTTTAAACGGTTCTGGCATAGATGTGTCTATTTCTACTGTAGCTTCATGATTGTCAACTTGTGCTTTCGTATTATTATCTGGTTTGCAGGACACAAAAGAAATTGATATGGCTATTGTTATAAAGAAATAAAACATTTTTCTCAT
>JAJUHO010000063.1 GCA_029267825.1 Oscillospiraceae bacterium | reverse complement strand
TCTTGTTCCATCATATAATGAGGATATGAATGCCCGCGCAAAGATGCACAATGCCCAGTGCCTTGCAGGAATGGCCTTTTCAAATGCTTTGCTTGGAATAGTTCATTCCATGGCGCATAAAACAGGCGCAGCTTATTCCGGTGGACATATTGTGCATGGATGCGCCAATGCCATGTATTTGCCTAAGGTTATAAAATACAATTCCAAAAATGAAACTGCGGCAAAAAGATATGCTGAAATAGCGGCTTTCATAGGTCTTGAACCAAGCGCCGATGCTTTGATTGAACATATAAAGAAGATGAATAAAGCTCTTGATATTCCTTCATGCATAAAAGATTATGAAGGCGGAATAATTGATGAAAAAGAATTCCTTGAGAAGCTTCCTGAGGTTGCCGCAAATGCTGTTTCGGATGCCTGCACAGGCTCAAACCCGAGGAGCATTACTCCTAAGGAAATGGAAAAATTGCTTTTGTGCTGCTTTTATGATACTGAAGTTGACTTTTAATCAGATATAGTGAAACTTCCCCGTCTGCTGCTTTATGCGGTGACGGGGATTTTTTTATAAACTTTTTGCTTTTTCTTTTCTCATTACTTGCGTAAAAAAGTATTTTGTTGTATAATTTATAAGTATATGTGAAAGATGTCGTTTGAGAAAATTTATTGAACGGAGGAAATGGCATGGATTTGGATATGGTATCCTATCTTGCAAAGCTTAGCAAGCTCAATTTTACGGAAGATGAGCTTAAAAAAGCAGCTGCCGATATGACAAGCATTATTGATATAATGGACACCATTAAGGAAGTTGACATTGTTTACAATCCCCTTGCTGACAATAAAAATATGTATTTGAAGGATTTGAGGGAAGATATTGCAAAAGATTCAATGGAAACGGAAAAAATCCTTCAAAATGCAAAGCACAGCGATAATTGTTTTGTTGTGCCAAAGGTAGTCGAATAATTGTTAGGGAGTGTAAAGATGGACGTTTCACAGCTTAAAATAAGACAACTCCGTGAAATGCTTGATAAAAAGGAAATTTCGGCTGCGGAGCTTGCGGATGAATATATAAAAAGGATAAAGGAATACGATAAAAAGCTTGAAAGCTATATCACCGTAACTGAAGAAATTGCAAAGGAACAGGCAAAAGCTGCACAGGAGAGGATAAATTCCGGCTCCTCATCGGCTCTTACAGGAATTCCGATTGCAATTAAGGACAATATATGCACAGAGGGTGTAAAAACAACTTGCGCCTCAAAAATGCTTGAAAATTTTGTTCCGCCTTATAATGCGACGGTAATAGAAAAACTTTATTCGGAAAATATTGTAATGCTTGGCAAGACTTCGATGGATGAATTTGCAATGGGAGGTTCAACCCAAACATCCGCCTTTGCCAAAACAAAAAATCCGTATGATTTAAATAGAGTTCCCGGCGGCTCGTCAGGAGGGTCGGCGGCTTGCGTATCTGCAGGGCTTGCGCCTGCTGCGCTTGGCTCTGATACCGGAGGGTCAATAAGACAGCCTGCGGCGTTTTGCGGGGTTACAGGACTTAAACCGACTTATGGCAGGGTTTCAAGATATGGGCTTGTCGCATTTGCTTCATCTCTTGACCAAATAGGGCCAATCGCAAGGGATGCCCATGATTGCGCCCTTGTGTTGAATGCTATTTCCGGTTGCGACAGCCGCGACGGAACGTCTTCAAGGCTTGCGGCTGAGAATTTTGCGGCTAAGATAGGTATGCCTGTAAAGGGTATGAAAATTGCCGTTCCAAAGGAATTTTATGCAGACGGAATTGATGCCGTGGTAAGGGACAGCGTGCTTTCTGCGGCTCAAAAATATAAAGAAATGGGTGCGGAGATTGTTGAGTGCTCAATGCCGAGCCTTAAATATGCCGTGGCCGCTTATTACCTTATTTCTTCGGCGGAGGCTTCATCAAACCTTTCAAGGTATGATGGAATAAAATACGGCCATCGTTCGTCAAAGGGCGACAGTTACAGCGAGCTTGTCTGCAATTCAAGAAGCGAAGGCTTTGGCGAAGAAGTAAAGAGAAGGATTCTCCTTGGGAACTATGCTCTTTCAAGCGGATATTATGACGCTTATTATGGTAAAGCAATGGCGCTTAAACAAAAAATAAGGGCTGAATATGAGGAAATCTTTAAACTTTGCGATGTCATACTTACTCCGACAGCTCCATCCGTGGCATACGGCATTAATGAAAATGTGACCGACCCGGTTAAGATGTATCAGGCGGATATATGTACGGTTACGGTAAACATAGCTTCTCTTCCCGCAATTTCGACTACCTGCGGCTATGATTCAAAAGGTATGCCGATAGGGATGTCAATTATAGGAAAGCATTTTGATGAAGCAACTATAATTCAAGTGGCGGATGCTTTTGAAAAGAATTTTGAAATTATTCCGCCAAGAATAGTTTAATGCGGAATGGGAAGGTGAAAGACGATGTATATTCCTGTTATAGGACTTGAAATACATGCTGAGCTTTTGACAAAATCAAAAGTTTTCTGCAATTGCAGCGCAGAATTCGGCGGCGACCAAAACAGCAGATGCTGCCCCGTTTGTACGGGTATGCCGGGAACTTTGCCGGTGATAAACCAGACTGCTGTGGAATATGCTGTCAAGGCTGGTTTTGCACTTAATTGCGAAATCAATAAATTTTCGGTTTTTGATAGAAAAAACTATTTTTATCCGGATTTGCCCAAAGCATATCAAATTTCACAGCTTAATTATCCGCTTTGCATAAATGGAAGCGTGCCGATTGAAGTTGAGGTTGACGGGGAAAAAATCCAAAAAAATATAAGAATAAATCGTATCCATCTTGAAGAAGATGCAGGAAAGCTAATCCATGATGACTATAACGGTGTTTCTCTTGCGGATTATAACCGCTGCGGGATTCCGCTTATAGAAATAGTTACCGAGCCGGATATAAGGTCCGCTGAGGAAGCAAGGGCTTTTGTAGAAAAAGTGAGCCTTCTTTTGCAGTATGCCGGAGTCTGTGACTGCAAAATGGAGCAGGGTTCGCTTCGCTGCGATGTCAATATTTCCATTATGAAGCCTACTGATACGGAATTTGGAACAAGGGCGGAAATAAAGAACTTAAATTCTTTAAAATCCATTGTGCGTGCGATAGAATATGAAATAAAGCGCCAGTCAAAAATTCTTGACGGCGGAGGAAAGGTTGTTCAGGAAACCAGACGTTTTAATGACAACCATGGTGACACAAAGTCAATGAGAAGCAAGGAAGATGCGCACGATTACCGCTATTTTCCGGAGCCTGATATATTGCAGGTGAATTTTACAGACGAGGATTTGGCGGCAATAAGGGCAAAGCTTCCGGAACTTCCTGAAAAGCGTTTTGAAAGGTATACTAAGGAATATGGGCTTAGCGAAACCGATGCAAAAATCCTTGTTTCGCAGAAAACTATTTCGGACTTTTTCAACGGTGCTTTGGAAGTTTACAATAATCCTAAAAGCATATCAAGCTTTATTATTGTGGAGCTTTTAAGGCGCGTGAACCTTGGCGAGGTTTCCATGGATAATTTGCCGTTTTCATCAAAAGATTTTGCCATATTGGTTCAAATGGCTGATGAGGAAAAAGTTTCAAAAAATGATGCTAAAACGATACTGCGTTTTATGGTGGAAAGCGGAAAAAATCCCGAGGAGATTGCAAAAGAAAACGGGTTCTTGATTTCAAATGATACCGGCAAGGTTGAAGAAGTTGTTGAAGGCGTTCTTTCAGCAAATAAGGCTATCGTTGAGCAGTGGCTTTCCGGAGAGCAAAAGGTATTTGGTTTTCTTATGGGCCAGTGTACGAAAGAATTGAAAGGCGTTTGCACACCTAAGGTTGTAAAAGATATCCTTGAGGCCAAACTTAATTCCATGAAGTAAACTTAAAAATGAAACGGTGGTATATAAATGCATCAGATAAAAGGAATTGACCTTTTAAAAGAATTTGACATCAAAGAGGCAAAAGAAAACATCGGCAGAGAAATTGAACTGAGTGCCTGCGTGCACAAAGTAAGGCAGATGAGCAACTTTGCCTTTGTTGTTTTGCGTACGGGAAGATATATCTTGCAGTCGATATATGATGAAAAAAATTGCCATGACAGTATTGAAGGCATAAAAGAGGGCTGTTTTGTAAAAGTTAAAGGTGTGGTTGAGGAATGTGAAAAAGCTCCCGGCGGTGTTGAAATGAAGCTTTCTTCAATAGAGCTTATTTCAAAGCCGGAATATGACTATCCTTTGCATGTTTCAAACAGAAGGCTTGGATGTTCGCTTGACATAAACCTTGATTTGCGTTCTGTTGCATTGAGAAATCCTTATGAGAGGGCAGTTTTTAAGCTTCAAGAGGGGATTGTCAGCGCATTTAGGGAATTTATGCTCAAAAACAATTTTACTGAAATACATTCACCTAAAATTGTTGCTCAAGGAGCTGAGGGCGGGGCGAATATATTCCGTTTGGATTATTTTGACAAGGAAGCTTTCCTTAACCAGTCCCCACAATTTTATAAACAGACCGCGGTTGCTTTTTTTGATAGGGTTTTTGAAATAGCTCCCGTTTACAGGGCTGAACGCCATGCAACTTCGCGCCATTTGAACGAGTATATAGGACTTGATTTTGAAATGGGCTATATAGACAGCATGTATGATGTCATGAATATGGAAACAGCAATGCTGCGATATATGATGGATTTCTTAAAAGAAAATTATGCCCACGAGCTTTCCATACTTGACGCCGAACTTCCGGAAGTAAAAGAAATACCCTCCGTTACCTTTGTCGAAGCAATGGAAATTTTAAAGGGAAAAGGCAGAAATAAATTTGACCTTGACCCGGAGGATGAGGTTTATCTTTGCGAGTATGCCAAAAAAGAATTTGGCAGCGAATTTATTTTCGTAACACATTTTCCTGCAGCTAAGCGCCCGTTTTACGCCATGAACGACAGGGAAGACCCAAGGACGGCACTTTCTTTCGACCTTTTGTTCAGAGGGCTTGAGATAACCACAGGAGGCCAAAGAATACACAATTATACCGAACAGGTAGAAAAAATGAAATCCCTTGGAATGGATATAAATGATTTTTCAAGCTACCTTGACATACACAAATATGGTATGCCTCCACACGGCGGACTTGGAATAGGACTTGAAAGGCTTCTTATGAAACTTCTCAACCAGCAGAACATAAGGCAGGCAAGTATGTTCCCAAGAGATATAAACAGGCTTTTGCCGTAAAAGATTAGTTAAAATACACATGAAATATAAAAAATGCAGCTATAAATTTGTTTTATAAAGATAGTTGACAAAAGCCGCTTAAAATAGTATTATATAAGCATAGTTTAATATTTCTTAAGAAACAAAGGCGTTTCATGTGTGCAACTATGTTTGTACAGGTGGGACGCTTTAATTTTTTAAAAAACAGGGAGGATTTATTCAATGGCAGAGCAAATTAAGAGTCAGGGTGTTGCGGATTATTTCGGCTGCAACGTTTTCAATGATACGGTCATGAAAGAAAGATTGCCGAAAAATGTTTACAAATCTTTGAAAAGGACAAGGGAATTAGGTACTGAACTTGACAGGGAAATTGCTGATATTGTTGCAAATACAATGAAGGATTGGGCAATAGAAAAGGGTGCGACACACTATACGCACTGGTTCCAGCCTATGACAAATATTACTGCTGAAAAGCACGATTCATTTATTTCTCCTACATCTGACGGAAAAGTTATTATGGAATTCAGTGGAAAAGAACTTATTAAAGGCGAACCGGACGCATCTTCTTTCCCTTCCGGAGGACTTAGGTCAACTTTTGAGGCAAGAGGATATACTGCATGGGATCCGACTTCATGTGCTTTTGTAAAAGACGGCACACTTTACATTCCGACCGCTTTCTGCTCTTACGGCGGCGAAGTGCTTGACAAGAAAACTCCTCTTCTCCGTTCAATGGAAGTTTTGAGCGAACAGGCTCTTAGAATTTTAAGACTTTTCGGAAATAATACCGCAACAAGGGTAACTACTACTGTTGGCCCGGAGCAGGAATATTTCCTTATTGATAAGAAGCTTTATGAAAAGCGCAAGGACTTGATTTTCAGCGGTAGAACCCTTTTTGGTGCAAAGCCTCCTAAGGGCCAGGAAATGGAAGACCATTACTTTGGTTCCTTGAAGCAAAGGGTTGCTGATTATATGAAAGAGCTTGACGAGGAACTTTGGAAGCTTGGCGTATGCGCAAAGACAAAGCATAACGAAGTTGCTCCGGCTCAGCATGAACTTGCTCCTATATTCTCAACATCAAATATTGCGGCAGACCACAATCAGCTCACAATGGAAATGATGAAGAAAATTGCTTTGAAGCATGGCCTTGTTTGCCTTCTTCATGAAAAGCCTTTTGCAGGCGTTAACGGCTCCGGTAAGCACAATAACTGGTCTATGTCCACGAATGACGGACAGAACCTTCTTGACCCCGGCGATTCACCGATGGAAAACGTTCAGTTCCTTACTTTCCTCTGCGCTGTAATCAAGGGTGTTCATGAATATTCCGACTTGCTCAGGCTTTCAGTTGCAAGCGCTGGCAATGACCATCGCCTTGGCGCAAACGAAGCTCCTCCGGCAATTATTTCAATCTTCTTGGGCGATGAGCTTACACAGGTTGTTGAAGCTCTTGAAAGCGGAGAGATGATAAAGTCCAATGAAAAGAAAGAATTCGTTATAAACGTTAAGGCAATTCCTAACTTCCCGAAAGACAACACCGATAGAAATAGAACATCTCCGTTTGCGTTTACCGGAAACAAGTTTGAATTCAGAATGCTTGGTTCAAGTGATTCAATTTCATGTGCAAACTTTATTTTGAATACTGTTATAGCTGAAGAACTCTGCCAGTTTGCTGATAGACTTGAAAAAGCTGATGACTTTACAGCCGAGCTCAACAATATCTTCCGTGAAACAATTAAAGAACACAAGCAAATCATCTTTAACGGCAATAACTATTCTTCCGAATGGGTTGTAGAGGCTGCAAAAAGAGGCCTTCCGAACTACACATCCACTGTTGATGTTCTCCCGCAATACATTGCTGAAAAGAATGTTGAGCTGTTTGAAAAATTCAAGATATTCACAAAGGCTGAAATTCATTCAAGGTATGAAATCCTCCTTGATAATTACTCAAAGACAATCAATATTGAAGCATTGACCATGATTGAAATGGCAAGAAAAGAAATTTTGCCGGCAGTGCTTGAATACACTAAATTTGTATGCGATACAATGGCTTCAAAGAAAGCTGCTGGGGTTGCAACTTCGGTTGAAGAAAAACTTGCAAATAAGCTTTCCGCTTTGACCGTAAGCCTTGAAGACGCTATCTGCGTTCTTGAAAGCAAGGTTATTGAGGTTAAAAATATTTCTGATGCGCTTGAAACGGCAAAATTCTACCGCAATGAAGTATTTGCAGCTATGCAGTCACTTAGAGGAGTTGCCGATGAATTGGAAACTATGGTTTCTGAAAAGTTCTGGCCGTTCCCGACTTATTCCGAACTCCTTTTCAACATTTAATAAGCTTTTGACTTATATTTGATATACTCATTTTACTGGGTGTGCGGATTGTCCCTGAATCTGCACACCATCTCCCTTTGGCAGGTTTTTAACACCTGCCTTTATTTTTTGCAAAAAGTCCGTATTTTCTGCGTTTTTTAATTAAACGGAAACAAATTTTGCTTATTTTCTATTGCATGTTTACTAAAAATGATGTATAATAAATTTTAATAAAAGTAAAAATATTTTAAACGATGTTACCATTTTTTTGAAAGAGAGGCTTGAATAATGATAGGCAGAGCGGTTAAAATTTTTTTAGCGGCTTTATTTTTTGGAAGCCTGTCATTTTCACAAGTTGTTTTAGAAGCAAATGCGGAAAATTCAAGAACGGCAAATATAAAAATAGATACGTCGTCTGAAAAAAAACTGATAAGCCCTTATATTTACGGCATAAATTATGATGCCGATATTTCTGGACTGACTTTTTTTTCTGTAAAACAAGGCGGAGATAGGTTTTCTTCTTATAATTGGGAAAACAATTTTTCAAATTCCGGAATTCAATGGTTTAATACAAGCGATAATGCATTGGTGTCAAATTTCAGCTTGCCTGAGCAAAAACAACCGGCAATGGCAATAAGGAATCTTTATAATATTTTTACTTCAACAGGTGTTTCTTTTCAAGTTACCACGTTGCCTATGTGCGGATATGTTGCCGCAGATGGCAGCGGGCCTATTCTTGATACGCAAATTGCTCCGTCGACAAGGTGGAAAGAACTTAAAGTAAAGAAAAACCAACCTCTTTCATTGGAACCTGATGTGTCGGACGCAAATGTTTATGTTGATGAGTACATAAATTATATAATTTCTCAATATGGTAAATCGACAAGTCCTTCCGGAATAAAGGGCTATGCTCTTGACAATGAACCTGATTTATGGTCAAGCACACATCCTGCAATGCATCCGGAACTTTCTTCACCGGAAGAACTTATAGAAAAATCTGTTGAACTTGCCCAGACAATAAAAGCTCTTGATAAAAATGCTTTGGTTTTCGGCGGAGAATTTTCAGGAATTGATGCGTTTGTTTCATATAATAATCATGACAATTGGTCAAAAATCAAAGGCGATTTCGGCTGGTTTATTGATTATTACCTTTCTGAGATGAAAAATGCTTCGTCTTTGCAAAAGCAAAGGCTTTTGGATGTGCTGGATTTGCATTATTATTCGGCGGCGGGCAATGGCGAGTCTACCGTATGTGAAAACGATGATTATTCGAATGCCGAAATGAACGCAATAAGAATTCAATCTGCACGGACTTTGTGGGATGGCACTTATACTGAACCAGGCAGAGTTGGAGAATCGTTTTTACAATATTTGCCTTTGCTCCCAACGCTTCAAGCTTCGGTAAATAAATATTATCCCGGGACTAAAATAGGTTTTTCCGAATATAATTTTGGTGGGGGAGGTCATATCTCTGGCGGAATAGCCGAGGCTGACGCATTGGGCATTTTCGGCAGGGAAGGTGTTTATTTTGCTTGTTTAAGGCCTAATGCAGGCGATATTTCATATCAAAAAGCAGCCATAAATCTTTTTACAAATTATGATGGGAACGGTTCGGATTTTGGCAATACATCTATAAAGGCTGAAACTTCTGATATGGAAAATAGCAGTGTTTATGCCTCCATTGACGACGGTTCGGAAGAAGTGCTGAAAATAATTTTAATAAACAAGAACCAGACTTCAAAGCTGATTGCAAACGTGGAAATAAATTCGGGATATAAGTATAAAAGCGGAGTTGCTTATGGCTTTAACAGCCAAAGCAGTAAAATTTCCAAGCTTCAAAGCGTAAAAAATATTTCACAGAATTCTTTTAAATATGAGATTCCGGCGTTGACTGTGGTTGAATTGATTTTAACAGGGGATAATTCTGTGTCTGGAACTGTACTTCCAGATTCTTCGGATAGTGCGGTAGAAAGCGGAACTTCTTTTTCTGAATTTATTTCGTCAAATTCGGTCGAATTATCTGCAACGGAAATTTCAAGCTCTTCTTTGACAACAGGCTTTTCTTCATCAACGCAAACTGAAAAGACAAATATTGAGTTAACAAGTGCTATTCAAAATCCTTCTTTGAGCAAGCATAGTGTTCCGCTTGCAATAAAAATAATTGTAGTAGGATTTGTATTTGCCTTTTTTGCTGCGACAATTTATCTTTTTGTCGACGGCGCCAGAAAATAGAGATTTTTTAATTTATTGGGGGTATAGAGCGTTGAGGACAAAGACAAAGCTTTTTGTTGCTATAATTTGTTTTGCAACTATACCTTTGCTTGTGTTAAATATTTTTATTTCGGTAAGAGCTTTTAAGGAAAATGAAAGTGTTTGCCGGTCAATTATATCTAAAAATACCAAAATGCAGGCAGAAATTCTTTCGGAATTATTTGACGAGGATTTAAACAGGGCAAAAGAAATTGCTTCTATTGATTATATAAAAAATTATGTCGAAGACTCAAATAAAATTTTGTGGTCGGAATTTTCTTCTCTTAATTCTCAAACAATGGAATCTGCAAAAAAAGGTATGGAGGATGTCACAAAATTCAATTCTAATGTGGAAAAAGCAATGCTTATCAATAACAGCGGCAGAATTATAGCTTCTTCTGCAGACGATGAAGGTAGTATTTCTGATGAAAAGGACTTTTTCTTTTCTTTAGCGGATGAATATAACGGAGTTTCTTCTTTTAAAATGTTGAAATCAAATTCTTCTGAGATTCCTGTTTATTATATTGCAAAATTTATTTATTCGGATGAAAATGAAAAGCAAGGCATTTTTGTACAAATATGCAACACAAGCTTTATTCAAAAGATTTTGGCAATTTCTAAAAGTTCTTCGTCGTATTTTTTAATTTTGGATGCTCAAGGAAATGTTTTTGAATCTCCATATACATCATTGATAAAATTTTCTGAACAGCCTTCTTATGAAAAACTAAAAGATTTTTTTGAAAAATCATTAACTTTGAATGGACAGTCAAGAGCAAATGCTTTTGAAAAATTCAGGGGTCATAATTTGCGCTATACGGCATATAACTGCTCTGTTGCAAATGCTAATATGACTCTTGTTTCAATAACTTCACAAACATTTTCTTATTCAAATGTTTTTAATTCGATGCTTGTTTGGGTTAGAGTTTTAAGTGCAGTTTTGCTTGTGCTTTTGTTTTTTGCTGCGTTTGCATTTTCAAATAAATTTGCAAAACCAATTGATAATATGGTGGATGTTTTAATCAGAAAGCATCGTGGTGATGCCTCGGCGAAATTTTCAATATTTTCAAATGATGAACTTGGCAGAATTGCGTCGGCTTTTAATTATATTTTTGACAGTTTGTCTGAAACCGATCAAAGGTACCGTACGATTGTTGAAATGACGGATAACATTGTTTTTGAGATTAACTTTAAGAAAAATACCGTTTTTATGTCGGAAAATTTCAATCAAAAATTTAGTTTTAGGCCCAAAAGCGATGCACT
>JAJUHO010000007.1 GCA_029267825.1 Oscillospiraceae bacterium | reverse complement strand
GATATGATAAAAGAAGCATTGCTGCATATTCCGCTTTCAAATTATGCCCATGCCGTTGATGAAAATCATATAGTATTCCGTTTGAGGGCGGCGAGGGGAGATTTAAAAACTGTTACGCTTTTTTATGGAGATAGGTGCTGCTGTTCAAATCCGGTTGTTTTTATAAAGGCCAAAATGGAGCTTGCAGCATCGGATGAGCTTTTTGATTATTTTGAAGCCTGCGTTGAAACTCCCTATACAAGGATTTGCTATTGCTTTGAAATAAGCGATGGCAAAGAAACTCTGCTTTATTATTCTGATATTTTTTCAAAAGAACATCCTGACGAAAGGAGCGAGTATTATCAAATTCCGTTCAATAGAAGGGAGGATATAGCCAAAATTCCCGAATGGTGCAAAAATGCTGTTGTTTATAATATTTTTCCGGACAGCTTTGCGGCTTCAAGAAGATACATAAGCGGCAAACCTTGCACTGCTGAATATGGCCATCACAAGACAAAAAGCCTGCTTGGGGGGAAAATAAAGGGGATAACAGAAAATATTGATTATATTAAAGAGCTTGGGATAAACTGCATATATATGAATCCCATATTTGCTGCGGGAGAATATCATAAATATGACCTGATTGATTATTTTCATATTGACCCTTGCTTTGGAACAGATGAAGATTTTAAAGAGCTTGTGGAAAAATGCCATCAGAATGGAATCAAGGTAATCTTGGACGGGGTTTTCAACCACTGCGGCTGGAAGTTTTTTGCCTTTGAGGACGTTATAAAAAATGGCGAAAATTCAAAGTATAAAAACTGGTTTTATAAACTTGATTTTCCTTTGATAAAATCAGATGCTTCCGGGGATTATCCAAATTACGATTGCTTTGCCTATGAAAAGAAAATGCCTAAAATGAATACTTCCAATCCGGAAGTGATGGAGTATTTCTACAATGTTTGCAGGCATTGGATTGAAAATTACGGCATAGACGGTTGGAGGCTTGATGTTGCAAATGAAGTAAATCACGATTTTTGGAGGGGATTCAGAAAAACGGCAAAAGCGGCAAATCCGGACAGTATTCTTATCGGCGAAATTTGGGAACCCGCCGGAGAATGGCTTAAAGGCGACCAGTTTGATTCGGTTATGAATTATCCATTCAGGAATGCCTGCCGTGACTTTTTTGCCCTTGACAGGTTTGATGCCTTTGAATTTGACGCGAAAATTTCGAATATTCTTATGATGTACAAGAAAAATATTTCCTATGGGCTTTTAAATCTTCTTGATAGCCATGATGTTCCGCGGTTCCTTTCACTTTGCGGCGGCGACAAAAGGCGCTTAAAGCTTGCAGTGCTCTTTCAGATGACCTTTGTGGGAATCCCGTCGGTTCTTTACGGTGATGAGCAGGGGATAGAGGGTTACAAGGAATCTGATTACCGTCAGCCAATGAGATGGGGAGAAACTTATGATGAAATGTATAGCTTCTATAAGTCGGCAATAGCTTTAAGAAAAAGCCATCCCGCATTTGGAAAAGGCGGATACCGTTCGTTCTTGGCACCTAAATATTCAAAGATTTACGCTTTTTCGCGCGAATATGAAGACGAAAAAATCTGCGTGATTTTAAATGCCGGAGAAAGAGAGGAAAAAATCACAAATCCAGTTCCGGCGAATGCAAAAATCCTTTTAAGCGAGGGATTTTCGGAAAATTCCCTGTTGCCTTTCGGCTTTTGTGTTTTTAAAGTTTAAGTAAAAAAACGCCTACATTTTATTGCGGTCTAAAATCAATGGACGAAAAGAAAAGGGCAATAGAGGTTTAAATAAAAAAACCGCCCGCATTTTATTGCGGAGCGGTTTTTTATTTTACTTTGCAAGCCTTGCTTCAAGAGCAGCAAGTTCTTCGTTGAGTTCCTTAGGCAGCCTGTCGCCGAATTTTGCATAGAATTCGTGAATGCCCTTGGTTTCCTCTTTCCAAAGTTCCTTGTCAACGCTGAGAAGGTCTTTTACAACGTCAACAGTTATGCCTTCGTTTTCAAGACCGCTGATGTTGATGTCCTCCGGCTTTGGTTCGTATCCGATAGGAGTTTCAACAGCGTCAGCATTGCCTTCGCAGCGGTTGATTATCCAATCAAGCACTCTCATGTTGTCGCCGAATCCGGGCCAAATGAAGTGCCCCTTGTCATCGGTTCTAAACCAGTTTACATGGAATATCTTAGGAGCCTTGTCGCCGAGCTTTTTGCCCATTTCAAGCCAGTGTGCGAAATAATCGCCCATGTTGTATCCGCAGAACGGAAGCATAGCCATCGGGTCGCGACGTACAACACCGACAGCGCCGATAGCTGCTGCAGTTGTTTCAGAAGCCATTGTTGAGCCTACAAATGTTCCATGCTGCCATGAGAAGGATTGATATACCAGCGGAGCAGTCTTTGCACGTCTTCCGCCGAATACGATAGCAGAAATCGGAACGCCGTTCGGATTGTTGAATTCCTTGCTAAGGCACGGGCAGTTGATTGCAGGCGCCGTAAACCTTGAGTTCGGGTGAGCAAGCTTGTTGCCCTGAGCGGTGTATTCCTTGCCGTTTACCTTGTTGCCTGTCCACTCGGTTGCATTTTCCGGAGGATTCTTGTCAAGGCCTTCCCACCAAACAGTCATATCATCGTTGTTAAGCGCAACGTTTGTAAAGATGGTATTTTTCTTTGTGGTATGCAAAGCGTTCGGGTTGGATTTTTCGTTTGTTCCGGGAGCAACGCCGAAGAAGCCGTTTTCAGGATTGATTGCCCAAAGTCTTCCATCGGGTCCGATTCTGAGCCAAGCGATATCATCGCCCACGCACCATACCTTATAACCTTGCTTTGTGTAAACCTCAGGCGGGATGAGCATTGCAAGGTTGGTCTTTCCGCAAGCGGACGGGAATGCGGCGCAGACATACTTAACTTCGCCGTTTGGCTTTTCAACACCGAGGATGAGCATGTGTTCAGCCATCCAGCCCTCATTCTTGCCCTGATATGAAGCAATTCTAAGCGCAAAGCACTTTTTGCCAAGCAAAACGTTTCCGCCGTATCCGGAATTTATGGACATAATGGTGTTTTCTTCCGGGAAGTGGCAGATATATCTGTTTTCAGGGTCTATTTGAGCCTTTGAGTGAAGTCCGCGTACGAAATCATTTGAAGTTTCGCCGAGGTTTTCAAAAGCTTGTTTTCCCATTCTTGTCATAATGTCCATGTTGAGAACGACGTAAATTGAGTCGGTAACCTCAACGCCGACCTTTGCAAACGGAGAGCCGATAGGACCCATGGAGTAGGGGATAACGTACATTGTACGTCCCTTCATAACGCCGTCGTACATAGGCATAAGCTTTGCTTTCATTTCCTCAGGGTCGCACCAGTTGTTTGTCGGGCCTGCATCTTCTTTTCTCTTTGAGCAGATAAAAGTTCTATCTTCAACGCGCGCAACGTCATTAGGATTTGTCCTGTGGTATACGCATCCGGGGAGTTTTTCCTGATTAAGCCTTATAAGTTCCCCGGTGGAAATAGCCTCCTCCCTCAAAGCCGAAAGCTGTTCATCGCTTCCGTCTATCCATACTACTTTGTCCGGCTTTGTGAGGGCAACCATTTCGTCAACCCAAGCCAAGACATTCTTGTTGTTTGTCAACACTTTCAAAATCCCCTTTCATTTTTCGACATTTAGCCCGGAAAAACAATTTTTCCTCAAATACCATTATAAACTTATTTTGTCAAGAAGTCAATAGGTTGTTTGTGAATTTCTTGACATTTTTTGCAGGAAAAATGATTTTCACTTTCATTATCTTGATTTAAAAAGGCATATGTCGAAAACTTTTTGTTTGTTTTTGATGTTTTGCCGCAAAAGAGCCTTCAAAAATTTTTGCAAAAGCTTTCGCTTTCCTCTAATGGAAAGCTTGCAAAGGCATTTGTGCCTTCGTTTGCCCTTTTGCCTGCAAGGAAATCGTAATATGCCTGGCAGCCTATCATTGCCGCATTGTCGCCGCAAAGCTCAAGCGGAGGAAGAAAGAGCTGCATCCCTCGCTTTTTGCATTCCTTTTCAAAAACTTCACGAAGCGCGCTGTTTGCGCTGACTCCTCCTGCAAGGGCTATTGTTTTGTGGCCGTAGTTTTGTGCGGCAAGGAAAGTGCGTTCCGAGAGAATTTCACAAACCGTGCGCTGAAAGCTTGCGGCAAGGTCATTTTTATTTATTTCCTCATTTTTTTGCTTTGCGTTGTGCACAATATTTATTACCGCCGTTTTAAGTCCCGAAAAACTGAAATCATAAGGATTTGATGCGACTTTCGGCTTGGGAAGCTCGTAAGCATGTGAATTTCCAAGCTTTGCGGCACGGTCTATGTGAATTCCTCCCGGATATGGAAATCCAAGCACCCTTGCTGCTTTGTCAAAACATTCTCCCGCGGCGTCGTCGTGAGTTCTGCCCAGTACACGGTATTTAGTATAATCGCAAACTTCGACAATATGCGAGTGCGAACCGCTTGCCACAAGGCAAAGATACGGTGGCGCAAGCTCCGGGTGCGCAAGATAATTTGCCGCTATGTGTCCGGCTATGTGGTGCACGGGAATAAGCGGCTTTCCGGCAGCCATGGCAAGCCCTTTTGCAAAGCTTGTGCCCACAAGCAAAGCCCCAATTAACCCCGGGGCAAAGGTTGCCGCTATTGCATCAATTTGCGAAAGGGAAAGATTTGCATCGTCAAGGGCCTTTTTTACAACACCAAGTATTGCTTCGCTGTGCCGCCTTGAAGCTATTTCGGGAACCACGCCTCCGTAAAGCTTGTGTTCTTCAACCTGCGATGCTATAACTGATGAAAGCACTTTTTTTCCATCTTCAACGACTGCGGCGGCAGTTTCGTCGCAGGAGGATTCTATTGCCAGAATTTTCATTTAAATTACCTCTCAACAAAATATTTTGTCATTAAAACTGCATCTTCCGCCGGAAACGAATAAAAATTTTTCCGCTCTCCAACCTTTTGGTAGCCGTGTTTTTCGTAAAGGCTTATTGCCACAAGATTGGACTTGCGCACTTCAAGCGTTATAAGCGAAATCTTTCCGGCGTATTTTTCAAGTTCGCAAAGCAGCGCAGAGGCTATTCCAAGCCTGCGGTACCCACTTTTTACGGCTATGTTGTTTATATAGACCTCATCAAGGATTTTATGAGCATTGACAAAGCCGCAAACGGTATCCGAAACGGCGGCAAGCGAAATTGCCGCCGGATTTTCAAGCTCATTTAAAAAAGCTTCCTTTGACCAAGGCTGTGAAAAGCATTCTGCTTCGATTTGCGCAATCAATTCCGCATTTTCCCTGTCCATGGGAACGATTTTCACATCAGTCCTTTGCGTCATACCATGTTTTCCCCTTGTTTACTTCGGCAATGAGCGGAACCGAAAGCTTTGCGGCGCCCTCCATTTCTTCTTTTAGCACCTTTGCGGCAGCCTCTGCGTCTTTTTCGGAGGCCTCGACGATAAGTTCGTCATGCACCTGCAAAATCAGTCTTGCATCAAGGCCTTCTTCTTTGAGCCTTTTATAGACCTTTACCATTGCTATTTTTATTATGTCCGCCGCAGAGCCTTGTATCGGTGCGTTCATTGCTGCTCTTTTCCCGAAAGCCTGTATGTTTTTGTTGCTTGACGAAAGCTCGGGAATATATCTCCTGCGGTTAAAAATCGTGGTTACAAATCCGTTCTTGACAGCATCCTCGACGGTTTTTTCCATATACTTGCTTACATTTGGATAATGACGCAGGTATTCTTTGATGTACTTGTCCGCCTCGGCCACGGAAACGCCGATGTCCTTTGAAAGCGAAAATGCGCCAATGCCGTAAATTATACCAAAGTTTACCGCTTTTGCCGCGCGCCTCATTGACGGAGTCACCATTTCCAGCGGGAGCCCAAAAACTTGAGATGCGGTTATTGCGTGGATATCATGTCCTTCTGCAAAAGCGGATTGCATGGTTTTATCGCCGCAGACCGCCGCAAGGATTCTAAGCTCAATTTGGCTGTAATCAGCATCCAAAAGCACAAAGCCGTCCTTTGCGGCAAAAAACTTTCTCATGTTTTTGCCAAGCTCGGTTCTTACGGGAATATTTTGCATATTAGGCTCGGTGGAAGAAATCCTGCCGGTTCTTGTTTCGGTCTGGTTAAAGCTTGAATGTATCCTGCCATCCGGAGAAACCGCTTTTAAAAGTCCCTCCACATAGGTTGAATTCAACTTTGAAAGCTGTCTGTACTGCAAAATAAGCTCAACTATCGGGTGCTTTCCGGAAAGCTCGTCAAGTACTTCCGCATTAGTTGAATATCCTGTTTTGGTTTTCTTTTTAGGGGGAAGGCCAAGGTCATCAAAAAGCACCTCGCCAAGCTGTTTTGGTGAAAGGATGTTGAATTTTTTCCCCGCAATGGAATAAATCCTGCCCTCAAGCTCCATAAGGTCGCTTTTAAGCACTTCTCCAAAATCCTTTACTCCTTTTGCGTCAATCAGGAATCCCTCATGCTCCATTGAGGCAAGCACTTCGGTTAGGGGAAGTTCTATTTCATAGAAAAGGTTGTCCATTCCGGTTTTGTTAAGCTCATCTGCAAGCTTTGCCGAAAGCGCTTTAAGGCTTAAAATGTCAGATATATCGCCTTTTTGTAGAAAATAAGGAATTTTATACTCTGAGCATAAACGTTCAACAGTATATTGTCCGGCGGATGGATTTAAAAGATAGGCGGCTATATAGCAGTCAAAGATTATATTTTTTGCCTCGCGTGAGTTTTCAAGCGCAAATTTATAGCATGGCTTTGCGTCAAAAACGGTTTTTCTTGCGCTCCCGCAAAGGAAATCCAAAATAAGGCCCTTGTCCTGTGTAAGATAAACCTTGTCTTCAAGCAAAAGCTTTAAGTTTTTTCCGTCAAAAATCATATGGGCAAAAAGTTCCTCGCGGTTTGCCCTTTCAACGATGTCGTTTGTCAATTCTTCTGCCTGAATATCCGGAATTTCCTCTTTTGGCGTTTCAACAGATGAGGACGGCTTTAAATTAAGCCTTTCAAGGAGTGAAAACATTTCAAGCTCGGTAAGTATTTTTGAACATTCCTCCGCATTTGGTTGAGCCGGAATATAGCTTTGCAAGTCCTTCTCAATTGGCACATCCCTTTTTATTGCGGCAAGGAATTTGCTTTCAAACGCTGCGTTTTTTCCGTTTTTAAGCTTTGTCAGCACTGATGCAGAAATATCTCCCGCGGGGATTTCATCCCTTTCAAGCTTTTCGTAAAGATTTTCCACGCTATCAAATTTTGCAATCAGGGCGGAGGCGGTCTTTTCGCCTATTCCCGCAACTCCGGGGATGTTGTCCGAACTGTCGCCCATAAGAGCTTTAAGGTCTATAAGCTGTAAAGGTTCAAGCCCATACACTTCTTTGAATTTTTCAGGAGTAAAAATTATTGTTTCCTTTGTGGTGGCAAGCCTTACAAAAACCCTTTCGTCAAGGAGCTGCAAGCTGTCACGGTCGCCGGTAAGAATCCAGCATTCGTGGCCCTGTTCGGAGCAGAGCTTTGAAATGGTGCCGAGTATGTCGTCCGCCTCAAAGCCGGGGGCTTCAATTATTTTTATGCCCAGTGCGGAAAGTATCGACTTTATTCTTGGCATTTGCCCGCGCAGTTCTTCCGGCATGCCCTTGCGGTTTGCTTTGTATGCACTTGAAGCCTCATGCCTAAAAGTTGGCGCAGAAACATCAAAAGCAACTGCCGCCGCATCAGGATGGAGTTCTTCAACGGCTTTAAGGTATATGTTCATAAACCCAACAATTGCGTTTGTAAATTCTCCTTTTTTGTTGGTAAGAAGTTTTATTCCGTAAAACGCACGGTTCATTATGCTGTTGCCATCAATTGCAAGAAAACGCAAAATTATTCCCCCTAAAAAATCATATCTCTTTTATTATAGCACATTTTAAATTGAAACCCTATTATTTTTTCTAAAAATATGATATAATTTCTTAAATGCATCAAATATGGAGGATAAATGGAAACCATAAAAATAGGAAATGTTGAAATAGAAAAAACCGCCTGCCTTGCGCCTATGGCGTCTGTGGCGGACGGGGCATACAGGCTTTTGTGCAAGGAATTCGGAGCGGCTTATGTTGTCAGCGAAATGATAAGCACAAAAGGACTTTGCTATGGCGATAAAAAAACCGGTGAGCTTTGCACCCTTTCACCGGAGGAATATCCCGCCGCTTTGCAGCTTTTTGGCGAAGACCCGATTTTTTTTCAAAAAGCGGTAGAATTATGTGATAAATATATCCCAAGTATAATAGATATAAATATGGGATGTCCGGTGCCAAAGATAGCCGGCAACGGCAGCGGTTCGGCGCTTATGAAAAATCCAAAACTTGCCGAAAAGATTGTCCGTGCAGCCGTGGCGGCGGCAAAATGTCCGGTTACGGTTAAAATCCGCAGCGGATGGGATGAGGGCAGCATAAATGCCGTTGAATTTGCAAAAATGCTTGAAGATGCCGGAGCGGCGGCAATAACGGTTCATGGCAGGACAAGAAACCAAATGTATTCCGGCAAGGCGGATTGGGAAATCATAAGGAAGGTCAAGCAGGCTGTAAAAATCCCCGTAATAGGCAACGGAGATGTAAATTCTGCGCAGGATTGCGCAAAGATGTATGACCAGACTGGCTGTGACCTTGTGATGGTTGGAAGGGGAAGTCTTGGCCGTCCGTGGATTTTTAAGCAGATAAGGGATTTCCTTGAAACCGGAAAATTGCCAGAGGAGCCGTCTTTTGAGGAAAAGACCGAGGTGCTGCTTAGGCACGTTTCAATGATAATTAAATTCAAGGGTGAAAAGATTGGAATGAAAGAGGCGCGTAAACATGCCGCATGGTATTTGAAGGGCATGCCGGATGCCGCCGCATTCAGGAATGCCTGCGGTTCTCTTTGCACATATGAGGATTTGAAAAATCTTGTTGATGAAGCAAGGCGCCGTGCGGGAGGGATTGAGAGTGACACTTAAAAAATTTGGCTTTTCACTTCAAATTGACATCCACGGGATGACGGTTTCTCAGGCTAAAAGGGAGCTTGAAAGGCTGCTTAACACCTGTGGGGATGATATCAATGAAATTGAAGTAATTCATGGCTATACCGGAGGCAGGGCGCTTTTAAACCTTGTTCGGAAGGATTTAAAGCACAAAAGGATTGCCGGCAGGATTCTTTCGCTTAACGAAGGGGTTACCATTCTTAAAGTAAAGCCGCGTGAGAAGGTTTAGTCTTTTTTCTTGAAAACTATAAGCTTGCTGAGTATGTAGTTTAAAATAATGACAACCACGGCGGCGGCGCATTTTATAATTATGTCGCTTATTCCCATCAGGCTTACGAAAATAAAAATCATTAGCCAGTTTACAAAGCCGGAAAAAAGCCTTGATGCAAAAAAGCTTGCCACCTGCCATGCAAAAGCCTTAAATCCGGGATGCTCGGCTTTGAAAACCCATTTTCGGTTTGTAAAAAACGCAAACAGCACCGCAAAAAACCATGCAAGCCAAGTTGCAATCTGCTCGTTGAGCCTCAAAAATCTTGTGGTGCTGAAATATACCGTAAAATCTACAACGGTTGTAAGCCCGCCAAAAAATACATAAAGAATGATGGCTTCATATTTTTTATACATTTTTTTTGCAAAATCAATAAACTTATCCATTTGTTTTTGCCTTTCTTTTTAAATTGCTATTATATAATAGCACATATTCATTATTTTTGCAAAATTAAGGAGGAAAAATGCTTTTAAATTTTCTGCTTATTGTCGTGTTGCTATTGCTTTCAGCATTTTTTTCGGCATCCGAAACGGCATTTGCGTCCGTAAACCGGATAAGGCTTAAAAATTATGCCGCAAAAGGTGATAGGAGGGCAGGCAAGGCGCTTGAAATTTCTGAAAATTACGACCGCGCGATAACGGCTATACTTATTGGCAACAATATAGTAAACATAGCTTCGGCATCTCTTGGAACCATAGTTTTTACAAAGCTTTTCGGCGATAGCGGTGTTGGAATTGCCACGGCGGTAATGACTGTTCTGGTGCTTATTTTTGGGGAGATACTTCCAAAATCAATAGCAAAGGAAAATGCCGAGGGTATGGCACTGTCCGTTGCGGGGATACTCAATTTGGTGATATTTCTTCTTACTCCGTTTACATGGATTTTTGGAAAGATAAAGCTTTTTGCTTCAAAGCTGGTGTTTTCCGGTGAGGAACGTCCCAGCGTAACCGAGGATGAGCTTAAGTACATCATTGACGAAATAGAGGACGAGGGCGTGCTTGAAGAGCAGGAGAGCGACCTTGTAAGGAATGCTCTTGAATTTGACGAAATTCTTGTTGGCGAAGTGCTTGTTCCGAGGGTCAATGTTGTTGCAGTTGAAAAAAATCAGCCTGTTTTGGAAATAGAGCAGCTTTTTTTAAATGAAATGTACAGCCGTATGCCTGTTTATGAAAAAAGCATTGACAAGATAATAGGTATAATAAACGAAAAGGATTTCTTTAAAATGAGGGCCTGCGGGGGGGATTCAATAGAGGGCATTATTTCAAAAACCCTTTATTTTTCCGAACTCAGGCCGATTTCGGAAGTTTTGAGGGAAATGCAAAAGAAAAAAATCCACCTTGCGGTCGTGCTTGACCAGTATGGCGGCACGCAGGGGATTGTGACCATGGAAGACATAATAGAAGAGCTTGTGGGGGAAATTTATGATGAAAACGACGAGATTACCCCAATGCTTAAAAAGGTTTCCGAAAATGTATACGAGGTTTCCGCAGAGCTTTCAATATACGATATGCTTGAAGAGCTTGAGCTTCCGGAGGATATTATAGAAAGCAGCAGCACCAGCATAGGCGGCTGGGTTATGGAGCTTTTCGGCAGAATTCCCGAAGAGGGGGATTCAATAAAAGACGGCATCTTTAACTTGACCGTGCTAAAAAAAGACGAACAGAGGGTTTTGCTGCTTAGGATTGAAATTGAAGAAGAAAAGAATGAGGAATGATAAAAATATCCCCGCTTAAATTTTATTTTAAGCGGGGATATTTTTAATTGATTTTAAATACATGCGCAATGGGGGTATGCTTTTTTTCGGAGTCCGGTATGGTAACAAAAATTCCATCGCATTTTTGCTCAAAAGGAACAGGGATATTTAAACCGAGCATAATTATGTTTGATACGGGGCCGGTGTAAGGAATGAAAATTTTTGTATCCACTTTTTCAAAATCATTTTTATAAACCTTAAATGCGTAAACATCGTTGGCATTGGCTTTTTTAGTGAAGGCAATGTCATCTTTTTTATACGGCGGGCAAATTCGCGTGCCGTAAATTGCTTCTCCGTAAACATTAAGCCATTCTCCCAGACCTTCCATTGATTTTATTGCGCCTTCCGGCAATCTTCCGTCAGGTTGAGGACCAATATTTAACGCAAGATTTCCGCCTTTTGCCACAATATCGACAAGCAGGCTTATTATTTCACGAGGAGATTTATAAGTATCTTCATATTTAAAAGAAAATGATGTGCCCATGGTAATGCAGCTTTCCCAAGGAACGTTTAATGGCTTGTCGGGGATGCATTGTTCAGGTGTAATATAGTTTTCATAAGCACCTCCGACGGTACGGTCTACCGACAAGAGCCACGGTTGGATTTTTCGTACCTCTTCAATGATTTCTCCTAAACGGATATCTTGATTTGTTTGGGGACAAACCCATCCTGCGTCAAGCCAAAGGGCATCAATTTTACCGTAATCCGTACATAGTTCTTTTATTTGATTGTGAGTGAATTGAACAAATTCTTCCCAAATTTCAGGCTTTTCCAATGGATTGTAAGAGGGGCCTCTCCAAGTAAAATTTCCATAACCATATTGATTATTCCAATACGATGGAATATGCCAATCGGCTTTTGAAAAGTATGCAAAAATTCCCAAGCCCCTTTTTCTGAAAGCTTCAAAAAGATTTTTGCAGATATCTGCGTATTTATGCGAATGGAAGGGGCAGTCTGGAGCAGTGACTTTATAATTTGAATATTTTGAGTCCCACATGCAAAAACCGTCATGATGTTTAGTTGTAAAAATTAAATATTTAAATCCTGCTTTTTGAGCCATATCCGCCCATTTTTCAGGCTCAAAACGAATAGGGTTGAATGTTTTGCTAAGATTAAAATATTGTTTTTTAAATTCTTCACCATTGACGTCCCAATCAATGCACTTTCTTGACCAATCCGCATCCTGGTCACTTAAGGCCCATGATTCGACAATTCCAATTTGGGAATAAATTCCCCAATGCATCATAAGTCCTAATTTTTGATCCTTAAACCACTCCAGTTGGTTTAATATTTTAGGATCGGTTGGGGCGGTATATTTTTCTTCGGCGGTATAATTGTGTGTGCCCTCTTTAATTTTGTCAATTTCTTCATTTTCATGGGTTGGTTCGGAATTCATGCTGTTAACACTCCTTTTATTTTTTTATAAATATAATTATAACAAATTTCTTTAAAAATGCAATGCAAAAATTTAAATTGCTCAAATAACATTAGTTAAATAAAATGTTAAAAATGATAAATTTAGTACATGATTAAAATTAAATTAGTTAGATTATATCACAAAAAAATAAAACATAAAAATAATTAACTAAACACTATTGACAAAACTTTAAAAGAGGTGTATACTAACGTTGTTAATAAAAATATTTAACACTATTAACATTATTTTTGAGAATAAATTGATTTTTTTAATTATGTTAAATTTGCAATGAATTATTTTATCAACTTAATATTAGGAGGTATTTTAATAAATGAATCCTTATGAAATAACAACTGCGCAAAAGAAGAAACCCTTTTTTGAGAAAATAAAAGCAAATTTTGATTTGTGGCTTTTTGTGCTTCCAGGTATGATAATTACTTTTATATTTAGCTATATTCCTTTGTATGGGTTGACGATAGCTTTTCAGAGGTTTTCTTATAAGAAAGGATATTTTGGAAGCCCATGGGTTGGCTTTCAAAATTTCATAAGGTTTTTCAATTCTCCTTATTTTATCCCAACTCTTAAAAATACATTTATTTTAAGTGTTTATTCCTTGGTTGCAAGTTTCCCTTTCCCCATAATCCTTGCCATATTGCTTAATTCGTTCAGACATAAAAAGTATGGAAAACTTATTCAAACGGTTACATATGCTCCTAATTTTATTTCTACGGTTGTTATGTGCGGAATGTTGGTATTGTTTCTTTCACCAAGCATGGGGATTGTAAATTCCATAATAAAAATTTTAGGCATGCAGCCGGTTAACTTTATGGGAGAACAAGATTTGTGGCGGCACATTTATGTATGGTCCGGGATTTGGCAAAATACAGGCTGGAATTCGGTAATTTATTTTGCAGCACTATCCGGAGTAAATATTGAAATGTATGAAGCGGCAACAGTTGATGGAGCATCAAAATTTCAAAAAGTATTGTATATTGATTTTCCTTCAATACTTCCGACGGCTATAATTTTATTGATTATGAACTGCGGAAGCGTTTTGTCGGTGGGATTTGAAAAAGTTTTTCTACTGCAAAATGATTTGAATTTAAATGTGTCTGAAATTATTTCTACTTATGTTTATAAGGTTGGATTGGTTCAAAATGACTTATCTTATTCAACTGCAATAGGACTATTTAACTCTACTATTAATGCAGTGCTTTTAATTATAGTAAATAATATAGCAAGAAAAGTTTCAGATTACAGTTTGTGGTAAAGGTGAGATGAATATGGCAGCAGCAAAAGCAATTAAACGGTCAAAAAACGATAAAATTTATGATGCCGTTATTTTTGTTATTTTAACTATTGTGTTTTTATGCGTAGCATATCCTCTTTATTTTGTTGTAATTTCTTCTTTTAGCAACCCTGAAGCCGTTGCCGGAGGCGAGGTTATTTTGTTGCCTGTTGGGGTTAATTTTGACGGATATAAAGTTGTATTTAAAAATACTGAGGTTGTTTATGGATTTATAAATTCGGTTATATATACCATAGTTGGAACTGCTATCAGTTTGGTTGTTACATTGCCCACGGCTTATGCTTTATCACGTTCTGATTTTTATGGCAAAAAATTTGTGACAATATTTTATTTAATTACCATGTTTGTCAGCGGTGGAATGGTTCCCACTTATTTGGTAGTAAAAAATTGCGGACTGCTTGATTCGGTATGGGCTTTGGTGCTTCCGGGGGCTTTAAGCGCCTATAATATGATTGTTGCAAGAACTTTTTTTAAAACCAGTATCCCTAATGAACTTTTGGAGGCAGCTAAACTGGACGGATGCAGCAATACAAGATTCTTTTTTACTATTGTGTTGCCTCTTTCAAGCGCAATTATTGCAATTTTGGTATTATGGTATGGTGTTGGTCAATGGAACTCATATTTTTCAGCGCTAATATATATTTCGACAAAGGAAAAATTTCCTTTGCAGTTGGTACTGCGTTCCATATTGATTCAAAATTCTGTTGCTTTGCAAAAGCATACAGCGGTTAATCCACAGGAATTGCTGGAACAAAAAAGACAGCAGGAAGTAGTTGAGCTGATGAAATATTCACTTATCATAGTTTCCAGTTTGCCTGTCATCATGCTGTATCCTTTGATTCAAAAGTATTTTGTTAAGGGGGTTATGATAGGCTCTCTCAAAGGGTAATCCGTTTAACATTTTCAAAACGGATGGGTTTGTTTTGAGCTTATTATATAAATATTGAGGAGGAATTGTTATGAAGTTCAAGAAAGTAGTTGCTGGTATAATAAGCATCAGCTTTGTGTTGACGGCTTTTGCAGGCTGTTCAAAATCCGGCGTGGATGAAAAATCATCTGCCGATTCGTCTGCAGAGAATTTAAATTCGTCATCTGATGCTTCATCCGGGCCAAAAGAAAATACAAATCCTATTGTCAGTCCGGAAGGAAGCTATAGTTTTACATTGTTTGTGGATGACAGCAATACAAGTGATGAATGGATGTTCCCTTATTTGGAAAAGCAGACAGGAATTAAGGTAAATGTTCAGCGTTATCCTTATGAAGTGGCAAAGGAAAAACTTCAATTGGCACTTAATTCAGGTACTTATGCTGATTGCATTGGAGGGTGGTGTTTAACTCAAAATGACATATTGACTTATGGTGTGGACCAAAAAGTATACATTCCGCTTGAAGATTACTTTAAAGAATATTGCCCTCAAATTATGGAAATTCTTGAAATTCCGGGAGTAAAGCAGGCTATGACCGCTCCGGACGGACATATTTATTCTATTCCCTATGTTCTTAATGCTCCCCTTGTGGATTTTGAGCCTTTTATAAATGAAGCATGGCTTAAAAAATTAGGACTTTCACTGCCTAAAACAACAGAAGAATTTGAAGAAGTTCTGAAAGCTTTTAAAACAAAAGATCCAAACGGTAATGGAAAAGCAGATGAAATACCGTTTTCAGCTGACCCAAATAATAAGCATTTAGGGTATATGGCAGGATATTTTGGAATGTCTCTTGCCGATGACGGATTTACAATGGTTGACGGAAAACTTACTTTTGGGGCAAATACTGACAATTATAAGGAATTTATAAAATGGATGGCAAATTTGTACTCACAAGGTTTGATTGATCCCGAACTGTTTACGCAGGATCTTTCTCAGTGGAAAGCAAAGGGAGCGAAAGATCTTTATGGTTGCAGCATAGCATATGGCAGCGGCGACTTTAAGGAATATGACAACTCTAAGGCTCCTGATTTTGTCGCTTTGCCAGTTCTTTCAAGTCCGTCTTGCAGCAAGCCGGTATTTCTTGCAAATACTCAGGGCAGCACTGTTTTCAATACACAAGTGGTTATAACAGATAATGCAAAAAATCCTGAATTGATTTGCCGTTGGTGGGATAATTTCTTTAAATTGGAAAATTCTCTTCAGAGCCAGTGGGGACCTATTGGAATAAAAATCAATAAAACTTCTGATGGCGGTTATAAAGCTGTTCCGGAGTCAGAATTAAGTGCTGAGGACAAAGAAAAATATAGCTGGTCAAATATGTGGGCTCAATCGCTTCCGCACTTCTTCCCTCTTGATTTTAAAGTTCAGCAGGATAATCCGACATATGATGAAAAGGGTGCTGCCGATAAGGTTTTGCAGTCTTCTTTGGTAGGCCCGATACCGATTGCTTGGGTTAAAGCTGAGGATGCTACAACGTATGCGGACATTTCCACTGCCATAAAGGATTATATTCAACAAAAACAAGCGCAATGGATTACAGGTCAGGCAAATGTTGAAGAAGAATGGAGCAATTATTGTGCACAGCTTGACAAACTTGGATTGCAGGATTTAATTAAAATAAGACAAAACAGCATAACACAATAAAAATTTTAATATAGAATAATTAGGATGCGGCGTCTTGGTTTTTTAAGGCTAAGGCGCCGCATGCCAAATATCTGGATTTCCGTATGGCTATATTTTAAAAATAATTTAAGAGGAGAAAAGATTAAAATGGAACTATCTGTCGATAAACTGGTGTCTATTGTTCCACATAATAGACAAATTGAGTGGCAGAGATTAGAATTTTGTGCTTTTTTTCATTACGGCATAAATAGTTTTACTGATTGTGAATGGGGAACAGGTACAGAAGATATTTCTATTTTTCATCCTAAAAATCTTGATACTGATCAATGGTGCGAAAGCATAAAAAAAGCAGGCATAAGGGCTTGCATAATAACTGCAAAGCATCATGATGGCTTTTGTCTTTGGAATACTGGATATACGGATTATTCTGTAATGCATACCAGTTTTAAAAGGGATATTGTTTCGGAATTGGCTCAGTCATGTGTTAAATATGATTTAAAATTAGGCATTTATCTTTCTCCATGGGATAGGCATGAGAAAACATATGGCCAAGGGAAGGCATATGATGATTTTTTTTGTGGACAGTTGTCAGAACTAATGACAAATTACGGAGAAATTTATTCTGTTTGGTTTGACGGGGCGTGTGGAGAGGGGGAGAATGGGAAAAAACAGGAATACGATTGGGAAAGATATTATAAAATTATACGCGATTTTCAGCCTAATGCGGTAATTTCTATTTCTGGACCTGATGTGCGCTGGTGTGGAAATGAAGCCGGAGAATGCAGACAAGCTGAGTGGAGCGTTGTTCCTGCAAAATTGTTTTCAAATATTAAAACAGCTGAAAAATCACAAAAAGAAGACGATGCTGTTTTTAGGCAAAAAAGACTTGAACCTGATGAAAAAGACTTAGGAAGCCGTAAAGTGGTTAAAAAAGAAAAAAAATTAATATGGTATCCGGCTGAAATTAATGTTTCAATAAGGCCAGGTTGGTTTTATCATAAATCAGAAGATGATAAAATTCGTTCGTTGGAAAATTTGATTGATATTTATTTAAATTCAGTTGGGGGAAATGGGGTTATGCTTTTGAATATTCCTCCGCATCCTGACGGATATATTACACGGTATGATGCAGCACGTCTTGAAGAGATTGGAAAGTTTATTTCTGAAGAATTTTCAAAAAATTTATTGAATTCAAAGGCCAGTATTTTTGCTTCTTCTCATCAGCAAGGTTTTCCTGTTGAAAATGTTTTGAAAGAAGATGAATCTTATTGGAAAGCTGAGGATTATTGTGAAGAATGTAGTATAAAAATTGAATTTCCTTGCGCGCAAACATTGAAATGGATTATATTGCAAGAGCAAATAAAATGCAGCCAAAGGATAGAAAGATTTGAGATATGGGCAGATATAGAAGGAAAATTTGAAAAAGTTTATTCCGCTTTAACTGTTGGTTATAAAAAGATATGTAAACTTGGAAAAATTCACACCAAAAAAATTGAAATTCATATAAAAGAATCAAGAAAATGCCCGACATTAAAATTTTTAGGCATTTATTAAAACTATAATTATAACGAAAGGGGCTTTTGTTTATGTATTTGCTTCCTATGCCGCATAAAATGAAAATTGATGAAGGATTTTTTATAATAAAATACGATACCGAGCTAATAATTTTTGAAGGAAGTTCTTGCAAGGAATTTAATTATGCAAAATTGATTAAAACAGATATACAAAAAATTATTTCGTTTGACCTTCCGATAATAAAATCAAATAAAGCTGAAAAAAACAGCATTTTCTTGCAAATAAATAAAGATTTAAAAGAACAATGCTATAAAATAAATGTCAATGAAAACCATGTGCATATTATTGGCGGAGATACAGAAGGGCTACTTTATGGTGTACAAACATTCAGACAAATTATAAATCAATATGGGCCTGTAATTCCTTGTTTTGATATTGAAGATTATCCGGATATTTTGGAAAGAGGCTTTCTTCATGATGTTACAAGAGGAAGAATTCCGACATTAAAAACATTAAAACAGATTGCTGATAATTTGAGTTATTATAAAATAAATCAAATGCAGCTTTATATCGAGCATAGTTTTTTATTTAAGGATTTTAGCGAGGTGTGGAGAGATGACACGCCTTTGAGTGCTGAAGAAATAATGGAATTTGACGAATATTGCCAAAGTTTAAATATAGAGCTTGTGCCGGCCATAGCAAGTTTTGGGCATTTGCATAAGGTGCTTTCAACAAAAACTTATTCCCATCTTTGTGAATTAAATTGGAATCAAAATGAGCCGTTTACTTTTGTTGATAGAATGATTCATCATACTATTGACGTGTCCAATCCCGAAAGTTTTGAGATGATTAAGAAAATGCTTTTGGAATTTATGCCTTTGTTTTCATCAAAAAAGTTTAATATATGTGCTGATGAAACTTTTGATTTGGGAAAAGGCAAGAGCAGAAAAATGACTGAAAAAGAAGGACTACATCGTGTTTATGTTGATTTTGTAAATAAAATCTGCTCAGTTGTAAAGGAGCAGGGCAGGCAGCCAATGTTTTGGGGGGATGTTATTATTGAAAATCCAGAACTTATAAAAGACCTTCCGGAGGATATCATTTGCCTTAACTGGGGCTATTCTGCCAATGAGAGTGAAAAGAATTCTTATGAAATAAGCAAAACAGGTGCACTGCAATATTTGTGCCCTGGTGTGCATGGATGGAGGCAATTTTTAAATAGGAATGATTACGCATATCAAAATATCAGCAGGATGTGCAATTATGCCTTTAAATACAATGCGGTGGGGATTTTAAATACTGATTGGGGAGATTATGGCCATATAAATTTTGCAAGATGCTCTGTGGCGGGAATGATTTATGGAGCTGCTTTTTCATGGAATAAAGAACAGATTGAATATGAAAACATCAATAAAATGATTTCTGTTTTGGCGTATGGAGATAAAACTGAATCATTTGTCGATATAATTTCGTCAATAGCTAAAAGGCAGCTTTTTACTTGGGAAAATGCAGTCCAATATATGGAGGCTTATGTTAAAAAAATGCCGGACGAAGAAATAAAGAAGTATTTTAATAATATTAGAATTGAAAATGTATTTGAGGCTAACCAAAAAATTTTTTCCTTAACGGAACGCCTGTATGGAATAATAATTTCAATGGAAACTTCAAAAAGGGAATTGGTAAAAGAATATCTTATAATGGCAAAAGCCGTTGCCATTTTTAACAACATAGGTGCGATTATTAAAAATAGTATGTTTAATGGGAATGAAATATTGACTTCAACCCCAAAAGAAACTGCTGTCGCTCTTGAATATTGGTGGAATGATTATAAAAATATTTGGAGGGAACACAGCAAAGAGGGTGAATTATTTAGAATTCAAGACGTAATATTTTGGTATGCTGACTTGTTAAGGAGTTTGTAATATGAAATAATAAAAGTATGAATTTGCTTGCAAGAGCATTCAATCTATTGCGGCAAAATTTAAATTGTGGTATACTTTGAACAGACAAAATGGTAAAAATTGATTTGCATAATAAGAGCTTAATTTTTGTTGCATTGTATTGGTGCAGAGGGAGCAGAAAATGAAAAAAGTAACCATTCAAGATATTGCCGACGAGGCAGGAGTATCACGCGTAACCGTTTGGAAGGTTATGAATGGTCAAAAAGGAGTATCGGAAGCAACAAGAGAGAAAATTCTTCAAAAGGCTTCCGAATTAAAATATAACATTGCTGATGCCATTAAACGGGATAATATTTTAATGGATAAAAAAGAGGATGGAGGAATAAAAGTTTCAAATATTGCAGTAATTGCGGCTCGTCCGGAAACATCAGTTTTTTGGATGAAAATTTTAAATCAGATTTCAGCGGAATTAAGCAAGCATGATTTGCATTGCATTTATATAAATTTAATGCTTGAAGATTTTGCAAGCTTCAAAATGCCTCAGGTAATTAAAAACGGCGATGTTCAGGGCATGATTATAATAAATGCTTATGACGAAAGAGTCATTAAAATTTTATCTGAAAGTGAAATCCCAAAGGTTTTTATGGATGGTGTAAATAAAGTTCCTTTCAGGGAAATGAATGGCGACATGATAATTCTTGACGGAAAGGACAGCGTGTATGAAATTACTGACAGTATTATAAAAAGGGGCAGGACTGAAATAGGATTTATAGGGGATATTGATTATGCAATATCAAATTATACACGCTGGAAAGGTTTTTGCCTTGCGATGGAAAAAAACAATCTTTCAATCAACAAAAATTTTTGTTTTACATCCGGGTTTGAAATTGAAAATTATCGTGGCAATATAGAAAAATTCATATCTCAGCTTAAATGTCTTCCTCAGGCTTTTGTATGCGCAAGTGATTATATAGCTTATATTTTAATTTCAATTTTAAATCAAAAAGGATATAGAATTCCTGAGGATATAGCTGTATCCGGATATGACAATAATAGGGAAATTTTAATGGAGGATTCCTTTTTGACAACAGTAGATGTGCAAAAAGATTTGCTTGGCAAACGGCTTGTTGCCCAGCTCCTTTATAGGATAGGAAATCCGGAATCAGATTATGAAATTATAAAAATCAATTCAAAGGTATGCTTTAAAAAATCAACTGATTTTTAAATTTAACACAAAAAGCTCCGCTGGTTAATTGGGCGGAGCTTTTTGTTTTTATTTGGCGATATTTTTTGATGGCATTGTTGATATTCCATAGCGAATTTTAGGAGTAATATGTGTTATTTCGTAAGGAGCGTTTGGATATTTTACTCTATATACTAATTGGTTTGCTAAGCGGCACCCCAACTGTTTTGTATCGACTTCTGCGGTGGTTAAAAATTTTGAGTCATTAAAGTATTCCAAAACTCCATCGTAGCCGCTTAATAATAATTGGGTAGGTATATCATAATTATTCTTAGTAAAATAATCGTAAACCACTTTGGCTATGTGGTCATTTACGCAAACGAAAGCATCCGGCATTTTAGCAACTGAATCTAAAAATTCTTTGATTTCATTTTTATAATCTGTGATTCCCAAACTTTTTGTAAAGCAAATTGTTGAATCATGTGATATATTGTGTGCCTTTAAAGCATTTAAATATCCGCGGTATCTTTCTTCGTTTGTTTTTGAGTAATAAATATCCCCTATAAATCCGATTTTTTTGCAGCCGTTATTTATAATGGATTCGGTAATTTGGTAAATTGTTCTTTCTCCTTCCAGCAAAAACAAATCACCATTAAGGTTTTCAAACTTGGTTTTTGGAGAGATATCCAAAAACACTTTTGGAATATTGGTTGAACTGATTAACCTTAACATATCCTGGTCATAAACGTTTAATATTATAATTCCGTCTATGCTTCCGTTAATTAAATTTTGAGGAAGTGTGTAGCCTTGAGTATAAGTTGACGGCAGATATGTATATAAAAGGTTATATCCTAAATTTGTAAAGTCTTCTGCTATTTTATGAATGATTTTCATCCAAAAAGAAGCGGAATCCGGCCTTGAAACCACAACAGACACAGTAGGCATTGATGTGTTTTTATATGAATTGTTTGTCGGGGTTTGTTTTTCAGTAAAATAACCAAGTTCGTTTGCGGTTGCAATAATAGCAGCCCTAAGGTTATCAGATACTCCCGGTTGATTGTTTAAAACTTTCCATACGGAAACTCTTGAGATATTTAAAGCATCTGCAATAGTTTGCATAGTTACCTTTTTCATAATATATCATTCCTTTTTGTAATATACGAAATTGTATATATTAAAAAATATTTGTTTTGGTTCATAGAACAGGGGCCATTTTTTATTTTAATGATAAATAGTATACCATTATTTGCTTTTAAAATCAATATCAAATTGATAAATTAGCAGAAACAAAAGTTAAAATTAAAATTAAGTAACAATATTTAAAATAGTAATTTTAAATTGTTTTTGTTCTAAAATTTATAGAGCAACTTTAACAATATAATTTTTAAAATTAGAAATTTAACTATAAATTTTTATTATAAAATGTTGTTTTGGGTATTGACAAAAGCAAAAAATAGAATTAAAATATAAAAAACAAATGTAAGGGGAATGGGCTAGATAATGAAAAGGATTTTTAACAAAAGTAAAGAAAATAATCACTTTAAGTTAAAAACAAAAATTAAAAAATGGACAATGGATGATACTGAACTTACAATTCTTGCGATTCCAAGCTTTATATGGTATCTGTTATTTGCCTATTTGCCGATGTTTGGAATTATAATTGCTTTTAAAAATTATAAAATTTCTCCGGGACACGGCTTTGTGTATAGTCTTTTTAAAAGCAATTGGGTTGGATTTGATAATTTTAAATATTTCATATTTTCAAATGCTTTTACAATGCTTTTAAGAAACACAATTTTGTATAATATTGTTTTTATTATTCTTGGAGTTATTGTGGCGGTTGGATTTGCTATGATGATTAGCAACCTGCACAGCAAATTTGCATCAAAAGCATATCAAACAATAATGTTTTTTCCTTACTTTATGTCATGGGTTGTTGTAGCATATTTTGTTTACGCAGTATTGTCACCCGAAAAAGGCTATTTGAATGGAATCATTACGCTTTTGGGCGGGGAGAAAATTATGTGGTATCAGGAGCCCAAGTATTGGCCGTTTATTTTAACATTTATGAGAATATGGAAAGGCATGGGCTATGGAATGGTTATTTATTTGGCAAGTATTACAGGAATTGATTATAGCCTATATGAAGCTGCGATAATTGATGGGGCAAGCAAATGGCAGCAGGCAAAATTTATTACGTTGCCATGCCTTAAACCTATTATTGTAATGATGCTGATTTTAGATACCGGCAAGATATTTTATTCTGACTTCGGATTGTTTTATCAAATCCCTGCGCATATACCACAGTCGTTGTATTCAACCGTATCTACTTTCGATACTTACATATACAATGCAATACAAACCCAGGCTTCAATAGGAAGGGCTGCCGCGGCTTCATTTTTCCAATCGATAGCTTGCTGCATAACGATTCTTTTGGCAAACTGGCTTGTAAGTAAAATTGATAATGAAAATACCATTATTTAAATGAGGTAAAAAAGATGGCAGCGAAAAAAATCAAAAATCTTAATCAAATAAAAAATTCGACAAATATATTATTTAATATTTTATTTATTATATTGTCTTTTATATGCATTTTTCCGGTCGTTTTTGTTTTTTCAATTTCCATTTCGGATGAGCAGAGCATTCAAAAATACGGTTATCAAATTATTCCTAAAATACTGTCGAATTCAGCGTACGTTTTTTTATGGAATGAAAGAAAAACCATCCTTCAGGCGGCATTTATATCGATTTTTGTTACGGCGGCAGGAACGGTCATCTCCGTTATGCTGACAACTTTAATGGGGTATGTTTTATCAAGGCCGGTTTATAAATTAAAGAATTTTTTTACATGGGTTGTATTTATACCTATGATTTTTAACGGAGGAATGTTGTCTGGTTATGTGGTAAACGCAAATATACTGCATTTGAGAAACACTGTGTGGGCTTTAATTCTTCCTCTTGCATTGTCTTCGTTTAATGTGGTTATTTGCAAAACTTTTTTCAGAACCACCATTCCGGATTCAATTATAGAATCGGCTAAAATAGATGGAGCCAGTCAGCTTGTGATTTTTGGCAGAATTGTGCTCCCGTTGTCAAAACCAATTCTTGCAACGATAGGATTGTTTGCGGCTTTTGGATATTGGAACGACTGGTTCCAATCATCGCTTTATATTACCGATAAAAAACTTCAATCACTTCAAGCGATGCTTAACCTTGTTCAGTCAAATATTGAATACCTTGCCAATAATCCTTACGGAGGGCTTTCCATGCAAATGTACAAGGCAAGCATGCCAACCGAAAGCGTGCGCATGGCAATAGCAATTGTAATTATTATACCGATTGCATTGGTTTATCCTTTCTTTCAGAGGTATTTTATTTCTGGCTTGACAATTGGAGCGGTAAAAGGTTAATTTAAGCAGCGAAATTGCAAATAAGTTTTTGTTTGTGATTTTGAAATAAAGTTAAAAATTTAAGGAGGAAGCAATTATGAAGTTTAAAAAGTATTTGGCATTATGTTTGGCGGGTGTAATGTCTGCCGGATTGTTTGCAGGATGCGGAAAGGCAGAAGCATCTTCTGATGGTTCGTCGTCGGCACAGGGGTCTGAAAGTTCAAGTCAAAGTTCATCTGATGAAATTGTAACATTAAAATGGGTTACCGTGGGAAGCGGCATGCCCAGCAATTATGATTCTTGGGCAAAAAAATTAAATGAATACTTGGGCAAAAAAATCGGAGTAAATATAGAAATGGAAATTGTTCCATGGGGAGAATGGGACAATAGAAGAAGTATCATTATCAATACAAATGAGAATTATGATATTATTTTTGGAAACTCAAACAACTACATATCAGATATTAACCTTGGCGCTTATTACGACATAACAAATCTTGTAAAAACCTCAATGCCTGATTTTTATAGTTATCTTCCGTCGCAGTATTGGGATGCAGTATCGGTTGGCGGCAAAATTTATGCGGTACCTACTTACAAAGATAGTTCCTTGTCGAATTATGCCGTTTGGGATAAAGAAATAGTTGATGAGTATAAGCTTGACATCAATTCTTTAACCACGCTTCAATCTTTAACTGAAACTTTTGAAAAAATTAAAAAAGACAAATCGGATTATCCGGTATATGTTAAAAACGACGGACTTTATTATATTTTTGACGTATATGATCAGCTTGGTGCGGGGCTTCAAGTTTTAGGCGTACGTTATGATGATAAAAATGCAAAAGTTTGCTTTACTCTTGAACAGGATGATATTTATTCACAGTTGCAAACTATTCATGAATGGTATCAAAAAGGCATTATAAATCCTGACGCAGCTACATTAAGCGAGGGAAGGGTTTATAACGTATGGAGAGTGGCTCAGGGCTGGCCGTCTGCCGCAAAAACGGTTTGGGGACCTCAAATGGGCAAAGATGTTGTTGTCGCACAAGTTGGGGATACAATCGTATCAAATGATACTGTGCGTGGTTCTTTGAATATGGTTTCGGCAAATACCAAATATCCTGAAAAATGCCTTGAATTTTTAAATATCGTAAATATGGATCCTAAGGTTAGAGATATGTTTTATTATGGTGAAGAAGGCGTAAACTTTGAGTATACATCCGATAATAAAGTAAACAAATTAAATCAGGATTGGACTATGGCCGGATATACTCAAGGAACGTTCTTTACCGTATCACAGCTTGCAAGTGATGAAGTAAATCAGTGGGAAGAAGTAAAGAAACTTAATGAAAACGCAAAAGCTTCTGTTTTGCTTGGATTTACTTTTGATTATTCTAATTTAAAGGATCAGCTTGCAAACTGCTTGGAAATCTGGCTCAGATATAAGAGCGAAATTTTGACAGGTGTTCTTGATCCGGCTCAAGCTGTTCCGGAAATTAAAAAAGAGCTTATGTCCGCAGGATTCCAAGATGTTTTGGATGAGGCCCAAAAGCAAGTAGATGCTTTTCTGGCAAATAAAAAATAAATTGCCGATAGGTCGGTTGGTTTAAAAAACTGACCGACCTGTTTTTGGTAGTTTATATATAAAAAATTAAAACAAAATTTAAGGAGAATCATATGGCAAAAATAATAGGTGAAGCAATAAAGAACATGCCTTGGGAAGAAAAACCGCTTGGATATAAGGGGCCTGTTTGGAGGTATAAAGGAAATCCCATAATAAATAAAGACGGGATACCAAGCTCAAATAGCATATTCAACAGTGCAGTAGTTCCTTTTGGAGATGGGTATGCGGGGATTTTTCGCTGCGACAGCAAAGCGGTAAGCATGGATATTTATGCAGGTTTCAGCAAAGATGGAGTGAACTGGGAAATACAGCATGAACCAATTAAATTTGAAGGTGCAGATCCTGAAATTTTAAAAAGGGAGTACCGCTATGACCCGCGAGTTTGCTTTATTGAGGATAGATATTACATAACATGGTGCAATGGGTATCATGGTCCGACAATAGGTGTTGGATATACTTTTGATTTTAAAACATTTATACAATGCGAGAATGCGTTTTTGCCTTATAATAGGAATGGAGTGCTTTTTCCGCGCAAAATAAACGGGAATTTTGCAATGCTTAGCCGACCAAGCGATACCGGACACACGCCATTTGGAGATATTTTTTACAGCCAAAGTCCCGACCTTGAACACTGGGGCAGGCATAGATTTGTAATGGGGACATACAGAGGGGATGCTTCTGCATGGCAATCTACAAAAATAGGTGCAGGGCCTATACCGATAGAAACTGATGAAGGTTGGCTGCTGATATACCATGGGGTATTGACAACGTGCAACGGAATGGTATATCGTATAGGCAGTGCCATACTTGACATTGATGAACCGTGGAAAGTAAAATACCGGACAAAAAATTATATTTTGGCGCCGGAAGAATTGTATGAGCGTGTTGGGGATGTTCCAAATGTAGTATTTCCATGCGCAGCAATTTCTGATGCTGATACGGGAAGAATTGCAATTTATTATGGTTGCGCAGATACGGTTACCGGCCTTGCTTTTACTACCGTAGATGAACTTGTTAAGTACACAAAGGAAAATTCGTTGTAATTTATTTGAAAGGCGGTTGCGTTGGCGATGAAACTACTCGATAGGCGTGCAAAAAAAATATGTGAAGAATTAAAAATGCTTTCCAAAAAACAAAGCATTGAAATTTCAAAGTGGAAGTACAAAGAAGGACTTTTTTTAACACCTGATGAAGCGCAAAAAGGTGAATGGCTTGATTTTGATGGAAAAAATATGCACTGGTATGGCAAGGACAGGCATTATTGGTTTAAAACAATTTTTGAAGTACCTGAAACTTTTGATAAAAAACCGCTTTGGCTGGTTATAAGAACGCAAATTGACGAATGGGATGATGCAAGAAATCCCCAATTTTTGCTTTTTGTTGATAAAAAACCCGTTCAGGGAATTGATATGAACCATAGGGAGGTTTTTATAGCAGAATTTGCGCAGGCAGGCAGACAATATGAAATTGATTTGCAGGCGTATAGCGGAATAAATCATTCCGAATTCAATTTAATTGTTGAAGCAGTTGAATTTGATTCTAAAATTTTGGATTTATATTATGATTTAAAGGTTCCTTTGGAAGCGTTCAGCCGTATGGATGAAGATTCAAAAATTCGCCTTGATTTGCAGACAGTTATAAATAATACTGTAAATCTTCTTGATTTGCGCAATGAATATTCAGAGGAATTTTATGAGTCTGTTTCAAAAGCAAGCTCTTATATAAAGAAAGCATTATATGAGGATATGGCAGGATTTGATGAGGTCACAGCCGCGTGCATAGGGCATACCCATATTGATGTTGCTTGGTGGTGGACGGTTGCGCAGACGCGTGAAAAGGTTGCAAGAAGTTTTTCAACAGTACTTAAATTGATGGAAGAATATCCGAATTATAAGTTTATATCAAGCCAGCCGCAGCTTTATGTTTTTTTGAAAGAGAGATATCCTAAGCTTTTTGATGAAATAAAGAAACGTGTAAAAGAAGGCCGCTGGGAGGCGGAAGGCGGAATGTGGGTTGAAGCCGATTGCAACCTGACTTCCGGAGAATCGCTTGTACGTCAATTTATGTATGGAAAAAGATTTTTTAAAGAAGAATTTGGGGTTGACAGCAAAATTTTATGGCTGCCCGATGTATTTGGTTATTCAGGAGCATTGCCCCAGATAATGAAAAAATGTGGCATAGAATATTTTATGACAACCAAGCTGTCTTGGAATCAATTCAATAAAGTGCCTTATGATACAATGATGTGGAGAGGAATTGACGGAACGGAAATCTTTACGCATATGATTACGACATTGGGAGTTGGTCAGGATGTAAATAACTTTTTTACTACTTATAACGGAATGCTTCATCCTGATTCGATAATGGGTGCATGGCAAAGATATCAAAACAAAGAGATAAATAATGATATTTTAATTTCTTACGGCTATGGCGACGGCGGTGGAGGACCGACAAGAGAAATGCTTGAAACGTCGGTTCGAATGGAAAAAGGAATAAAAGGAATTCCAAAAGTACGTCAGGAATTTGCCGGAGAATATTTTAAAAAGCTTGAAAAACGAGTAAAAGATAATAAAAGACTTCCTGTATGGGAAGGGGAATTTTACTTTGAATATCACCGTGGAACATATACGTCAATGGCGAGGAATAAACGTTCAAACCGTAAGAGCGAACTGATGCTTATGGATTTGGAGTTGTTTTCTGTTTTGGCTCAAAATAAGGGCATTTCTTATCCTCATTCCGAAATTGAACGAATTTGGAAAGTTGTTTTGCTCAATCAATTTCATGACATACTTCCCGGTTCTTCAATAAAAGAAGTATATGATGTGACAAAAAAAGAATATGAAGAAATAAGCAAAACCGGTTCAAGCTTAATTAGTGAGCGTGTGAAAGCCTTGACACAGCCCGGTGACGCTGTGACGGTATATAATACTCTTGGATTTGAAAGAAACGATATAGTAAATTTGGGAGAAGTTAAGGCCGCCGCACTTGCCGATGAAATGGGCAAGATTTATCCTGTTCAGCAAACTGAAACTGGTGCCGTAGCATATCTTGAAAAGGTACCTTCAAAAGGTGGAAAAACATTTTCTATAATTCAAAAAGCAAATGCGGAAAATCCCTTTAAGATTTCCGGCAGCAGAATAGAAACACCTTTTTATGTTGTTGATTTTGATAAATTGGGAATGATTTCCTCCATTTATGACAAAGAAAATGAACGTGAGGTCATAAAAGAAAATCAGCGCGGAAATTTGATGCGGGTATATGAGGATAAGCCGGTTGATTATGACAACTGGGATATAGACATCTTTTATTCCGAAAAGTTTTGGGATGTCGAAGACCTTATGCGAATGGAATGGACTGAAAAAGGACCGGTAAGGGCAACTCTTGAAATTGAAAGAAAGTTCAGCAAATCTGTTATAAAACAAAAAATTTATTTTTATGCAAATTCAAGAAGAATAGATTTTTGCACATATGTTGATTGGAAAGAACATCAGCACTTGTTAAAAGTTCATTTCCCGGTTGATGTTCATACTGATGAGGCAACTTTTGATATCCAGTTTGGTAATTTGACAAGAAAAACACATACAAATACAAGCTGGGATATGGCAAGATTTGAGGTATGCGGCCATAAATGGGCAGACTTGTCAGAAGGCGGATATGGCTTTAGCCTTTTAAATGATTGCAAATACGGATACTCAGTAAAAGATGGGAATATTGCGCTTACGCTTATTAAATCCGGCATACTGCCAAATCCGGTTGCCGACCAAGAAGAACATTTCTTTACATACTCTATTTATCCGCATAAGGGAGGTTGGCGCGATGGTGATGTTGTACGTGAAGCAGCAAAAATCAACCAACCTGCATATGCATTAAAAGGAACTATTGAAAAACCTTTTTCATTTGTAAGTACAGATAAGAAAAATGTAATGATTGAAACTGTTAAGTGTGCAGAGGACGGCAGCGGAGTCATAATAAGGATGTATGAATGCGAAAATGCCAAAACAAAAATGCATGTTTTGTTTGAAAGCAATGTAAATTCTGTATATGAATGCGATTTGCTTGAAAATGAAATTAAAGAAATTAAGGCAGAAGCAACAAGTTTTGAAGACATTATAAAACCATATGAAATAAAAACCTATAAAGTGACGTTTGCCGAATAAAACCTTGAGCCCCCTGAAAGCAAAAGCTTTCAGGGGGCATAAAAAACCCCTCCCCGCGGTTTGTGCGGGGAGGGGTTTTTGAAAGTGGGAGGAAAATTATTTTGAAAAAGCCTTGTTTATTATTTTCTTTTCTTTGTGAATACGTCAAATGCAACTGCGGCAAGAAGAACGAAACCTTTGATGGTTTGCTGCCAGTCAACCGAGATGCCCATGATTGACATACCGTTGTTGAGCACACCCATTATAAGACCACCGACTATGCAGCCGAATACGGTTCCTATACCACCGGAAGCGGATGCTCCGCCGATGTAGCAAGCGGCAATGGCGTCAAGCTCAAAGTTTACGCCGGCCTTTGGAGTAGCTGCGTTAAGACGTCCTGCAAATACGATTCCGGCAACGGCTGCGAGTACTCCCATGTTTACATATACCCAGAAAAATACTCTGTTTGTCTTTACGCCTGAAAGCTTTGCAGCTTTTTCATTTCCGCCGAAAGCATAAATGTGTCTTCCGGCAATGGTTTTTGATGTGATGAAAGAGTAAATGAGTATCAATGCGCCTAAGAGTACAAGCACGCTTGGGATTCCTTTGTAAAGGTTAAGCCAGTAGGTGAAAAGGTTGATTACGAAAATTACCAAAGCAAGCTTTGCAATGAAAAACGGCATTGACGGAACGTCAAATTTGTATTTTTGCTTTTCCTTCCTTGAACGAAATTCGGAAAATACATACATTACAGAAGCTATTATGCCTACAAGGATGGTAAGCATGTTGATTCCCGTTACGCCAAAAGCAGAACCTATAAAGTCAGGAATAAATCCTGAGCTTACGCCCGTATATGAATTTGGGAATGGCGCAAGAGTTTGCCCTTGGAGGATAACCATTGTAAGACCTCTGAAAATAAGCATTCCGGCAAGGGTTACTATAAATGCTGGAATTCTGATGTAAGCAATCCAGAAGCCCTGCCATGCGCCAATCAAAGCTCCCACCAAAAGGGAGATTATGATTGCAAGCCATACCGGCATATTCATTTGTATGATGAACACGGCCGAGATTGCCCCGATAAATCCGGCAACCGAACCTACCGAAAGGTCAATATAGCCCGTAAGTATCGTAAGAAGCATTCCTATTGCAAGAATAAGAACGTAGCTGTTCTGCATGATAAGGTTTGAAACGTTAAGCGGTTTTAAAAGCACTCCACCGGTAAGAAACTGGAAAAAAATCATTATGAAAACAAGCGCTATGAACATTCCGTACTGTCTTATGTTTTGTTTTAACGTTATTTTAATGTTATCCATTTTCAGCCCTCCCTGTTACTTTGCATAATGCATCTCATGATGCTTTCCTGAGAGGCATTTGCTTTATCAAGCTCGCCGACAATGCGTCCCTCGTTCATTACGTAAACCCTGTCGCTCATGCCCAGGATTTCCGGAAGCTCTGAGGAAATGATTATGACTGCTTTGCCCTCGGCGGCAAGCTGGTTTATAATTGTATAAATTTCATATTTTGCGCCGACGTCAATACCTCTTGTCGGCTCGTCAAGAATAAGCACATCCGGGTCTGCAAAAATCCAGCGGCTGAGCATTACCTTCTGCTGGTTTCCGCCGGAAAGGTTGCCTGTTTTTTGCAATATGCTCGGAGTTTTTATGTTGAGCTTTTTGCGGTATTCTTCCGCAACCTGTATTTCGCGGTTGGAGTCAATTACAAAATTGGTGCTTATCTTTTTCATTGCGGCAAGGGAAATGTTGTTTTTGATGTCGTCTATAAGTATAAGTCCTGCCGATTTTCTGTCCTCTGTAAGATAAGCTATGCCGTTTGCGATTGCATCGCCGACGTCTTTAATTTCAAGCTCTTTTCCGTCCTTTATTATGCTTCCGGTAATTTTTCCTCCGAAAGCCCTGCCGAAAATACTCATTGCAAGCTCGGTTCTTCCCGAACCCATAAGTCCGGCAATTCCGACCACTTCTCCGCGGCGGACATTCATGTTGATGTTCTTTAAAAAGAGCCTTGTTTCGTCTTCCGGATCATATACGTTCCAGTTTTTAACCTCAAAGTATACATCTCCGACTTTGCTTTCTCTTTGCGGCCAGCGGTCTGTAATTTCACGTCCGACCATGCCCTTGATGATTCTGTCTTCGCTTGTGTCGTCTACTCCTTTGACAAGGGTTTCTATTGTTGCGCCGTCGCGAATGACCGTTATTTCATCGGCAACCTGTTCGATTTCATTAAGCTTGTGCGAAATGATGATTGAAGGTATACCGTGTTTTTTCAAATCCACAATAATTTCAAGAAGATGTGCAGAATCTTCTTCGTTGAGAGCCGCGGTTGGCTCGTCAAGTATCAAAAGCTTTACATCCTTTGCAAGCGCCTTTGCAATTTCAACAAGCTGCTGCTTGCCGACTCCTATGTCCTTTATAAGTGTATTTGGATTTTCTTTAAGCCCTACTCTTGAAAGATATTCAGAGGCCTTTGAGATTGTTTGTCCCCAGTCTATTATTCCGTTTTTTGCCTGTTCGTTGCCCAAAAACATATTTTCCGCAATGGAAAGATAAGGAACAAGGGCAAGTTCCTGATGTATTATGGCAATTCCTTTTTTTTCGCTGTCTTTTATATCTTTGAAGATGCATTCTTCGCCTTTGAAAAAAATCTGTCCCGTATAAGTACCATGCGGATAAACACCGCTAAGCACGTTCATAAGGGTAGATTTTCCGGCGCCGTTTTCTCCCACAAGCGCATGAATTTGGTTTTCCTTGACTTTAAGGTTTACGTTATTCAAAGCACGAACTCCGGGGAAAAGCTTTGTTATGTTTCTCATTTCAAGTATTACGTTTTCCATTAACCATCCGCCCTCCCTTTATCCAGTTTAAAGCCCGTTCAAAGGGCATTTTTCGCATATTGCGGCGGCTTTTTTTCATTAAAGCCGCCGCTATGCTTTAAGAGATTATCCGTTAATTTGGTCTTGAGTATAATATCCTGATTCTTCAACGAGAACCTTTATAGCATTTTCTTTGTCGATTGAAACAGGTTCGCAGAGGTAAGCGGGAACAACCTTAACGCCGTTGTCATAAGTTGTTGTATCGTTAATGGTCGGTTCTGTTCCTTTGAGCACTGCGTCAACCATTTCAACAGCCTTTGCTGCAAGAACTCTTGTGTCCTTAAATACTGTCTGTGT
>JAJUHO010000079.1 GCA_029267825.1 Oscillospiraceae bacterium | reverse complement strand
GAAAACTGCCGTTGCGGTTGAAGTGAATGAAATCAGGATTCTGTTCATGCCGTATGTCATTACGGAGCCTATTGAAAGCATTATTATCGAGGGTATTCCAACTGCATAAATCCTTTTGATTATGCCCGCATCCGGCTTGAAGCCTTTAAATGAAATTTTTATTTCATGATTTTTCTTTATGTTAAAGTAAATTGCAAGCAGCATTGCGCAGATTTGCCCCATAACTGTTGCGATTGCAGCTCCGGCAACGCCCATTTTGGGAACACCAAACCATCCGAAAATAAAAATAGGGTCGAAAATGATGTTTATTATTGCTCCGGTGGACTGGGTTATCATTGTGTAAATTGTTTTTCCGGTTGATTGCAAAAGCCTTTCAAATGTCATCTGTCCGAAAGCTCCAAAGGAAAAAAGCAGGCAGATAAAGAGATAGCTTTTGCCGTATCCTATTATTTCCGGCATGTTTGTTTGGGTTTTAAAGAAAATTTCCGAACCGAATATTCCAAAAATGGCAAAAAGGATAAAATTTAAAAAAGCAAGAAAGATTCCATTATCGGCCGCCTTGTTTGCATTTTGAAAGTTCTTTTCGCCAAGACTTCTTGAAAGCAGTGCATTGATTCCGACTCCCGTTCCGGCGCCGAATGCCACCATGAGGTTTTGCACCGGAAAGGCAAGCGAAACTGCCGTTAAAGCATTTTCATTTATTTGGGCGACAAAAATGCTGTCAACTATGTTGTAAAGCGCTTGTACAAGCATGGAAATCATCATAGGTATCGACATTGAAAGCAATAGTTTATTTTCGGGCATAATACCCATTTTATTCTCTGGCTGAATTTTTACGTCTTCCATTTTAAACCTCACTTATAATAATAGTTGCGAAAGCAACTATTATTATAAGTGAAAAATAGAATTATGTCAATAAATTAGATGTTAGAGATTAGAGGTTAGAGGTTAGAGAGATTAAGATAAGGTTTTGATTTGGGCGCCTTTATAATAATGCTCTAAAATTTCCTTGTAGGTTTTGCCTTCGTTTGCCATGGCGTTTGCGCCGTATTGGCTGAGGCCAACACCATGTCCATAACCTTTTGTCGTGATTGTAAACTTATCAGTATCAGGTGAATAGCTTATTTCAAAATTTGCAGAACGCAGGGAGAGAAGTGTCCTGAAATCCATACCGCTTATTTCGATTCCTCCGGCATTTAATTTTATAATTGTTCCGGAGGTGCTTCTTTGGGTTATTGTAATCCATTGCGATTTGTCTTCGGAAAGCTTTATGTCGGGATATTTTGTTTTAAGCCTTGCCGAAAGCTCGGCGGAAGTAAATTCCGTTTGCTTTAAAAAATCAGGTGATGAAATATCCTCCGTGCTGTCAACAGGAACAAGATAGTCTACTTTTGTGCCCCAAACGACTTCGGCGCTTTCGGTGGTTCCGCCGGACATTGAGTGAAATGCCGCTATTATCGGTTCATCGTTGTAAACAAGGATTTCATTTAAGACCTCATCTACGGCCTCTGAAATTTTAGAGTAATTTTCTTCAAAGTTTTCGCCATAAAATTCCTTTGCTTGTTCTTTTGTAAAAAAAGCCTGATATTTTGTAAAATCATTTGAAAAATAAGCGCCTTTAAGTTCCGGTGTGGGTGATGACAGTTCTCTTTGCTTTTGTCTTGCGGCATATGTATGCGCCGCAACCGCTTGGGCTTTAAGCGCTTCTTTATGAAAAGATGCTGGCATTTCGGCACATACCGCTCCAATAAGGTAATCCCTTGCCGAAAGCTTTAATACATCGCCGCTTTTGGTGTCAAGAACGAGGTATTCTTCATCTGTGGATGGCGTTTCTGCAAGAGAAGAAGTTTGACTTTCAAAAGAGCTTTCAACAGAAGATTCGTCCGAAAGGCTGTCCGGTCTTTTAAACAGCGAAATTGCAGGGATTGCAACCATCAGCAGGGCAAAAACTATAAGTATGCCTATGTATTGCTTCATGAAATTTTACTCTCCTTTTCTGTTATTTTTTCTTGACAAGATTTCTTTTTTATTATAAAATAAATTTTAAGTTCACTTTTGTTTGAAAGGAGTTTGAATGAATGGGAATTTTTGCACATGACGAACATGTTAAATTGATATGCGAAACGATTAAGAAAAATTACTCGATAGACCCTAAGTATTATGAAAAATTCAGTGTAAAGCGCGGACTTAGAAATGAGGACGGAACGGGCGTAATGGCAGGCGTCACCAATATCTGCAACGTCCATGGATATGTGATAAACGAGGGCGAGAAGCAGCCTATTGAAGGTGAGCTTATTTATCGTGGGTACAGCATAAACGATATTGTGGAAAATACTTCGCTTGAAAACAGGTTTGGATTTGAGGAAACTGCTTATCTTCTCTTGCTTGGAGAACTTCCGTCAAAGAGCAGGCTGGATGCATTTTGCAAAATCCTTGCCGGGCGCAGGGAGCTTCCTGCCGGTTTTGCCGAGGATATGATTTTAAAGGCCCCATCGCCAAATATAATGAACAAGCTTTCACGTTCTGTGCTTGCGCTTTATTCGTATGACGATGACCCGGAGAACCAAAGCCTTGAAAGCGAAATTGAAAAGGCCATCACCCTTATAGCAAGGCTTCCGGTCATAATGGTAAACGCATATCAGGTTAAAAGGCGCTTTTATGATAAGGAAAGCCTTATCATGCATCCGCTGAACGAGGAAGAAAACATAGCCCAGACAATTCTCTCGACTTTAAGAGCGGATAGGAGCTATACCGACGACGAGGCAAAGTTGCTTGACCTCTGCCTTACTTTGCATGCAGAGCATGGGGGCGGAAACAATTCGACCTTTGCTTGCAGGGTGCTTACTTCTTCCGGTACGGACGCGTATTCGGCATATGCCGCCGCAATAGGTTCGCTTAAAGGGCCGCGTCATGGCGGGGCAAATATAAAAGTAATGCAAATGCTTGACAACATAGAAAAAAATGTTTCAAACTGGGAAGATGAAACTGAAGTTTCAAACTATTTGAGAAAGATAATCCGCAAGGAGGCAAACGATAATTCCGGACTTGTTTACGGAATGGGCCATGCGGTTTATACACTTTCCGACCCGAGGGCAAAGATACTTAAAGCTCATGCGATGAAGCTTGCCAGCGGTACGGAGGTTGAGCACGAATTTAATTTGCTTGAAAAAATCGAAAAGCTTACTCCGCAGATTTTTGCTGAGGAAAAAGGCGACAAGAAGGTAATTTGCGCAAATGTGGATATGTATTCCGGACTTGTTTACAAAATGCTTGGAATCCCGACGGAACTTTATACTCCGCTTTTTGCCGTTTCAAGAATGGCGGGATGGGCGGCTCATAGAATTGAGGAGATGCTCACGGGAGGCAGAATTATCAGGCCGGCATACAAGGCTGTTGCAAAGCAAAGGGCGTATGTGCCTTTTTCACAAAGGGAGGATTAAGTTTTAAAAGCCCTTTAATATTTTTTATTTATATGCTATAATAAGGTGCAGGTTGTCTGCACCTTATTTTGTTTTTGGAGGAGGCTGCTTGATGCGTTTGAGAAAATGGCTTGCCGCTATATTTGCCGCGGCGGCGGTTTTTTTGCTGTTTTCCGGCTGTTCGGTTGGTACAGGCGTAGAATCTTTGCTGCTGCCTCCAAAGCTTAGCGATGAGCAAAGCCGCATAAATAAAGCGCTTTCCGATACGGCAGGCAAAAATATAAGCTTAAAATATCCCAAAACAGGCGATTATCGTTCGCCGTTTATAATAAAAAACCTTGATAAAGAGGAAAACGAAGAGGCAATAGCTTTTTATGAAAAAAGCGGAGTCGGCGGAAGCGCTCTGAGGATGGCATTGCTTGACCGAAAGGACGGGCAGTGGATTTCAACGGCAGACCATGCCTGTCCGGGGACGGAAGTTGATAAGGTGATGATTTCCGATTTTGGGCAGAGCGGAGAAACAACAGTGGTTGTGGGATATACTCTTATAAATCAAAATTATAAGATGTTGGAGGCATATTCATACGAAAACGGAACATTGAAGGTTCTTTATACGGATAAGTATTCGGAAATGGAATCTTTTGATATAAATAATGATGGAGCAAATGAACTTATACTTATTTCAAGTGCCCTGCAAAATACGGCAAAGAGCCTTGCGCTTAATGCTTTAAATGCTGATGAAGCTTCAGGCGGAACACCTTTGGCAAAGGTGCTTGTAAGAAGCGGCGACTCTTTTTCGGAAATAAGTGAAGTTGAAATGGATAATATCGCCATTGGATATACGTCGATAGTAAAGGGAAAAGTCGGAGTTGGAATTCCGGCGCTGTTTGTAGATACCCTTGTTTGGAGCGACCAAATAGAAACACAAGTGCTTTATTTTGAAAACGGAAAGCTTTCAAATCCGCTCTATCATAAAATAGAAGTGCTTGATGCCACAATGAGGCCGTATGGGTATGCCTCAATGGATATTGACGGCGACGGGGTGGTGGAGATACCGGTTCCGGCGGCTTTTCCGGGATACGAAACCCTTTCAAGCGAAGAACAGCTTTTTTATGCCGACTGGTATGTTTTTGAGCAGTATGCGCTTATAAAGAAGAACAGTGGATATTTGAACGTGAATGAAAGCTATTGCTTTATGCTGCCAAGCAGGTGGCAGGGATTTGTTACCGCAAAGCAGGATGCTTCAAGCGGGGAAGTGGTGTTTTACAAATATGCCGGCACGCTTTCCGACAGCACGACCGAGCTTATGAGGATTTTTGTCGGCAAAAAAGGAACGGATGACGCCAAAAAGGCGGACGGATATAAAGTGGTTGCCTCAAAGGGGCAAATAGAATATATGGTTAAGGTTCCGGATGATGTGAGCGAGGCGCTTTTGCCAACACAAAGCGAGATACTGCTTAATTTTTATGTATTTTAAAAGCGGGGTGTTGTTATGAAAAGAATTCTTGTTTGTGAGGATGAGGACGTAATCCGAGATTTTGTTGTTATAAACCTTCAAAGGGCCGGATATGACGTTGTGGATGTGGATTCCGGAATAAAGGCTTTGCAGGTTTTTGAAGAAGAAAACAGAAATTTTGACATAGCGCTGCTTGATATTATGATGCCGGGAATCGATGGCTTTACGGTCTGCAAGAAATTGAGGGAAAAAAGTTCAAAGCTTGGCATTATAATGCTTTCTGCAAAAGGTCAGGAAATGGATAAGGTCAACGGGCTTATGCTTGGTGCGGATGATTATATAACGAAGCCTTTTTCACCGTCAGAGCTTGTTGCAAGAGTCGATGCGGTTTATCGCAGGGTGTGCATGAGCCTTGAAAAAGATGAAAAATCGTATTTGCTTGTTTCGGGTCCGTTTGTACTCAATACAAAAAGCAGGACTCTTACAAAAAACGGGAAGCTTGTTGAGCTTACTCAGGTTGAATATGAAATAATGGAGTATTTGCTCAACAACCCCAATACGGCGCTTGACCGTTCAAGCATACTTTTGCGCATTTGGGGAGATGAGTATTACGGGGATGACAAGATAGTTGATGTAAATATAAGAAGGATAAGAATGAAAATAGAAGATGAGCCGTCAAACCCAAAATATATTGTAACGATATGGGGATACGGCTATAAATGGGAGGCAAAATAGCCGCCTTTGGAGGTTTTGTTTTGGTAAAAAGAAGCATTACTCAGCGCTGGATTGTAAATAATCTTGGTGTTGTGCTGGCGATACTTATAGCGGTTGAAGTGGGTTTTGCGATTTCAATTCAAAACTACTATTATTCCTCGGCAAGGCAGTATTTAAATTCAAGAATGAATATGGTTTCCAGCCTTTTAAATAAGTATTCGCAGGATTTGAGCATAAATTTTTCCGCCGAGGTAAGAAATTTAGTGGAAAGCTTTTCCGAAAAGGGCAAAATGGAACTTATGGCAATTGATACAGAGGGCGGAATTGCAATAACTTCATCGGGATTTGCTCCTGAGAGCTCCGCGTCTATGCCGGATTATGAACAGGCAAGGAATTCTCCGAACGGGCAGGGGTTCTTCATGGGGAATCAGGAAAACGGCGAAAAGGTCATGGCCTTGTGCGTGATAATTTCAAATCCTAAAAGCGATTATGACGCAATGAGGCTTGTGGCGTCGCTTGAGCGGGTTGATGCGCAGATTTCGCAGTATATTTTTGCGGTTTCGGTTGCGTGTGCGGCAATACTTTTGCTGGTTTCTTTTTCCGGACTTTATTTTGTAAAATCCATTGTAATTCCGATAAGGCAGATAGGTGCAAGCGCCCGAAGTTTTGCAAAGGGAGATTTTTCGGTAAGGATTGAAAAGAAAAAGGACGATGAGATAGGCGAGCTTTGCGATATAATCAATTACATGGCAAACGAGCTTTCAAATGCCGAAGCCATGAAAAATGAATTTATTTCAAGCGTTTCGCATGAGCTTAGGACTCCTCTTACCGCAATAAAGGGATGGGCTGAAACCGTTGCCCAGATGACGGATGACCCGGCGACAATAAAGAGGGGCATGCAGGTGATAGGAAGCGAAACCGAAAGGCTTTCGCAAATGGTTGAGGAATTGCTTGACTTTTCAAGGATGCAAAACGGCAGGTTCTCTTTGAATAAGGAAACAATGGATATACTTGCCGAACTTGAGGAGGCGGTTTTGATATATGCCGAAAAGGCAAAGTGCGAAGGGATAGAGGTAATTTACAACGAACCGGAAATGCTTCCCTTTGTTTATGGCGATAAGAACAGGATAAGGCAGGTTTTTATAAACGTCATAGACAATGCGATAAAGTATTCTGAACAGGGCGGGATTGTTTCGGTTGAGGCGCTTTGTGAAAAGGATAAAATAAAAATTTCCGTTTCCGATAAGGGCTGCGGTATTCCAAAAGAGGATTTGCCAAAGGTTAAAAATAAGTTTTATAAGGCAAACAATACAAAACGCGGTTCAGGAATAGGACTTGCCGTTGCAAACGAAATAGTTGAAATGCATGGAGGCAAACTTGACATAATAAGCGAACAGGGTGTAGGCACAACGGTAATTATAACAATACCTGCAATTAAATAAATAGCATTGAAAGGGAAAATAAATGAAAAGAAATCCAAATGAAAAATTCAAATCAAAAATAGGCGGACAGGCTCTTATTGAGGGAGTTATGATGAGGGGGCCTCAAACGATAGCCATGGCATGCAGGCTGCCCTCAGGTGAAATAGAAGTTGAAACCGAAGATGTAAAATGGGGGAAAAATCCGCCGTGGTACAGAAAAGTTCCGTTTATCCGCGGGAGCATAAATTTTGCGACTTCCCTTGCGGACGGATATAAATACCTTACAAAATCCGCCGAAAAACAGGGGGGATTTGAGGAGGATGAGCTTTCTCCGTTTGAAAAAAAGCTTGCAAAGCTTTTTGGGGATAAACTGATGAAGGCAATTTCTTTTGCCGGAATAATTGCCGGAACGGTTTTGAGCGTGCTGCTTTTTATGTATCTTCCGATGCTTGCCACAAGGCTTATGGGAGATGCCGTTCCATCGTCGTTTGTTAAAACGCTTGTCGAGGGAGTTATAAAAATAATAATTTTTATTTTATACCTTGCGGCAACATCAAGGCTTTCCGAAATGAAAAGAACATATGAATACCATGGTGCCGAACATAAGACGATAGCCTGCTATGAGGCCGGCGAGGAGCTTACGGTTGAAAACGTAAAGCGCCATTCAAGGTTCCACCCGAGATGCGGAACGAGCTTTATAATGATAGTACTTATAGTCAGCATACTTGTTTTTTCGGTTGTAACATGGAAAACATTGCTTATGAGGATAATTTTAAAGATTGCTCTGCTGCCGGTAGTTTGTGGAATAGCTTATGAGCTTATAAGGCTTGCCGGCAAGTATGACAATATTGCCACAAGGATTTTGTCGGCGCCGGGGCTTGCCCTTCAAAGACTTACCACAAGGGAGCCTGACGATAGCCAAATTGAGGTTGCAATAGCGGCGTTAAAGCCTTGCATACCCGAAAACAGAAATGAGGACCGCTGGTGAGGCTTGTTGATTTGCACCTAAGGGCAAAGGGAATTTTAAAAGCTGCGGGAATTGAAAATTATATTTTTGAGGCAGGCGTTTTGCTTGAACATTTCTTTGGAATAAAGCCATATCGCCTTGCCACAGATGAAAAGCTGGAAGCTGATAAGGCGCAGACGGAGGCCTTTGAAAAAGCTCTTGAAAAGCGTGCCGGAGGATATCCCTTGCAGTATATCCTTGGTGTGTGGGAGTTTTATGGACTTCCTTTTTATGTGGGCGAGGGAGTTCTTATCCCAAGGCCGGATACGGAAACGCTTGTGGAGGCGGCAATTGAGCTTTCGGATAAAAATCCCGTGATAATAGACCTTTGCAGCGGCAGCGGCTGCATTGCCGTTGCCCTTGAAAAAGCAATAAAAGGGGCAAAGGTATTTGCGGTTGAATTTTCAAAAGAGGCGTTTTTTTACCTTGAAAGGAACATAAGCTTAAATTCTTCAAATGTTGTGCCGATTTTGGGCGATGTTTTGGACGAGGAGCTTTTGTGTGGCTTTGAGGCGGCCGATATGATAATTTCAAATCCGCCGTATCTTTCGGACGAAGATATGGGAAATCTTCAAAGGGAAGTGGAATTTGAGCCAAAGACGGCGCTTTTCGGCGGCGGAGACGGCATGGATTTTTACCGTAAAATTCCTTCGCTTTGGAAGAGAAAATTAAAGCCCGGAGGGCATATGCTTTTTGAG
>JAJUHO010000209.1 GCA_029267825.1 Oscillospiraceae bacterium | reverse complement strand
TTGTATCCCATTTTTTCAAGTTCATCTTTAAAGTCGAAATAAAGCGATGAATCAAGGAATGTGCCGTTTTCATCAATAATTCCGCCCATAACAAGTGCTTCTTTGTCCTCTGCACTCATTCCGCTTGCATCTCCGGCAATTGTTGTGGAAGATGTGGGAGTTGAACTTTCGACCTTTTTCGCAGCACTTTGTTCTGCCTTGGCTTTAAGGCTTTCGGCGTATTTTTTCTGCAAATCATCTATTGTTTTTAAATTTTCATCGCATTTATTTTTGAGGTCTTCAAGTTCTTTATTTATGTTCTTTATTTCATCTTCTTTTTTGGAAATTTCCGAATTAAGGCTATAAAAATTAAATCCTAAATAAGCGTTTGAGCCAAGCGACAATACAAAAATTCCTGCAAAAAGGCTTAAAATTATTTTCTTCTTGTTCATAAAATCAGCACCTTTCAGGAACATTATACCCTCACCTGAAAAAAATGTCAATAAAGAAAACATTATAAACTATTTGCTGCTATTGCTTTTAATTCTGACGTATTCAATAGATTCCTTACCAGTTATGTGGTCAATATCAATTGCAATAATATATGCTTGATTGCATTTGTTTATTTCATTTTGTTTTGATTCTTCGGGCTGATCTCCTGAATACTTTTTAACTAATGCTTTAAAAGCATCCAAATACTCATCACCTTCTGTTATTCTTGCTTTGCCAAAGGCAATAACGCTTCGGAAATAAGTAGTGTATTCTTCACTTACAACTGTATCTTCATCTATTACTGAAAAAGATACCTTTGGATTTTTCATGATTGCATCTATTTTATGTCCGGCTTTTGCCGAATGGAAATAAATTTTACCATTAAAATAGACATAACTAAGAGGGACCGCATAAGGATAATCCTCATCGCCAAAGCACGCCAAAACACCATGTGTACATCTTTTCATTACCGCTTCAGTTTCTTCCATTGATAATAATTGTTTTATTCTTCTCATTTTTCTAAACATTACTAATTTCATCTCCAATATTACTTTACATTATAATTTCTTTGCAAAAACCTCTGTGTAAATGAGCTTTCCGCTTATTCTTTCTGATTTCATCAAGCTTATCTTATTTACTTTTTCGGTTGCATTTATTTTTAAATCCAAAACAGAATTATCTTTTAATAAAACTTCCCTGCCAAGCGTTATATGCGGGGAAAATTTTTTATCGTCAAATTTAAATCCGCTTGAGCGTAAATCATCCCTCAGTTTAACACAAAGCTGTTCTATTTCATCAGGGTTTTTAATCCCAATCCAAAAAATATTTCCGTTTGGCCGTTTGAAAACACCAGTTCCGCCAATTAAAAGTTCAAATGGCCTTATCTCTATTTTATTTAAAACAGCTTTTATTTTTTCGACCTCGCTTAATGAAATTTCACCTAAAAACGCCAAAGTTAAATGAAAATTTTCACGCCTTGTAAAATTGCCCTTGATTGAAAAAGTTTTAAGCTCATTTGCAGTACAAAAAAGCTTGTCCTTTGTTTCATCGCAAAAATCAACAGCTATAAAAGCACGCATATATAAATTTGCTCCTTTTTATGAAAGCACTTCAAAACCATATTCGGAAATAAGCTTTTTAAGCTCTTCAATATAATTTTGCGCCTGTTTGCTCAGTACTGCTTTTTTGTTTACAATCCAGCCGACAAGAATTTTTTCGCTGCATTTTAAAGGCACTGAAATTATATTATCACCATTTAAGTCCCTGCTTAATACCCCGGTGCAAATGGTGTACCCGTTAAGCCCTATTAAAAGATTAAAAAGAGTTGCCCTATCGCTTACATGAATGCTTTTTTTATGATAAACAGTACTTAAAATTTCTTCCGAAAAGTAAAATGAGTTATATTCTCCTTGTTCAAATGAAAGACAAGGATAGTCTTCCAAATCATCAAGTGTTACAAAATCTTTTGCCGCAAGAGGATTTAAAGCGCTTACAAAAATATGCGGCTTTGCTTCAAACAATGGATTAAAGACAAGATGGCTTTCTCTAAAAAATCTTGCCATTACCTTTTCGTTAAAATTGCTTATATATAAAATTCCTATTTCGCTGCGAAGATTTTTTACATCCTCAATTATATCATGTGTCCTTGTTTCCCTTAAAGTAAATTCATATTCATCGGCATTGCTTGATTTAATCAAATTTACAAACGCATTTACCGCAAATGCATAATGCTGTGTTGAAACAGCACAAAGCTGTCTTAAAGGCTTTTTTTGCTTATACCTT
>JAJUHO010000097.1 GCA_029267825.1 Oscillospiraceae bacterium | reverse complement strand
TTTTAAAAATGTCAATAGCTTTTTGCAAGTTTTAATTTTAAAAAATTTATTTTTGAGCGCTTCAAATAATAAAACCCTCGTAAAATAGGCTATGAGAAATCTAAAAATTGACTGAAAAATAAATGCTTATTGCACATTCTATTTTCTGATAACTCATCTTCGCCTTTATCTTTTAGCTATTTTATCAAAAATAATCGTCAATATCAAAACTCATGCCATACAATTTAACGAAAATAAATTGACATATATTTAAATGATGCTAAAATATTATTGTGCAAACCAAACATCAGGAGGATTTTTATGAGCAAGCTTAAAGGAAGCTTTACCCTGCCCGGTGAATCGGGATATGAAACGCTTACACTGCAACTGGCAGAAAAATGGGGCGCCGATGTTATCCGCGACAGCGACGGAACCGCTCTTTCCGACGAAATATTGAACGCAGGGTATGGAATATACTCCACCATATGCATAATACGCGACCATAATGAATGGGCAAAGAAAAATTCGGACAAACTGCAGCAATGCTTTCTTATGACGGAACCTGTCACAGCTGAAAACAACGCGCTTGAAATTGAGCTTATCAAAGATTTCTTTCCGGAACAATTTCGCATAAACGAAACAAAAGATTCATTAAAATACTGGCAGGTATGGGACAGGACCTCAAATACAGAAATCCCGCGGGAAAATTGGAACTATTCCGGTGGAAAAGTCACAATAAAAAACATCATCCCGTTCCATAAGTATACGGTAAGTTTCCTTGCTTGGCGAATATGGGAAGAAATCTCCATGTACAACCATACCACAAATAATTGGGACAAAGAGCATTTAATGCAAATTGACCCTGTTTATCCAGAAACGCAGGAATATTTGCTCAAATGGATGGAAAACTGGTGTACAACGCATCCCTCAACGACTGTTGTAAGGTTTACGTCCATGTTCTACAATTTCGTTTGGATATGGGGAAGCGACGAAAGTAACCGTTACAAATTTACAGATTGGGCATCGTATGACTTTACCGTAAGTCCTAAAATGCTTGACGATTTTTCAAAGAAATATGGCTATGCCCTCACAGCAGAAGATTTTATAAATAAAGGCAAGCTGCACGCAACTCACATATCCTGTGACAGAAAAAAGCTGGACTGGATGGATTTTGTCAGCGATTTTGTGGTTTCTTTCGGGAAAAAGCTTGTAGACATCGTCCACAAGCATGGGAAGCTTGCTTATGTTTTTTATGATGACAGTTGGGTCGGCATCGAACCATACGGTCCGCATTTTGCTGAATTTGGCTTTGACGGGATTATAAAATGCGTATTTTCGGGATTTGAGGCAAGGCTTTGCTCCGGCGTTCAAGGAGTAAAAACGCACGAGCTAAGGCTGCACCCGTATTTGTTCCCCGTAGGACTTGGGGGACTTCCAACATTTATGGAGGGTGGAAATCCCACGCTGGATGCAAAAATATACTGGAACAACGTAAGGCGCGCCCTGTTGCGTGCGCCAATTGACAGGATAGGTCTTGGCGGATATCTGCACCTTGTTGAAAATTTTCCGGATTTTTGCGATTACATTGAAGAAATTTCAGATGAATTCCGCATAATTAAACAGCTCCACAATGATGGAAAACCTTATTGCTTAAAGCCAAAAGTTGCGGTGCTGTCTTTTTGGGGAAAGCTTCGTTCATGGACTTGTTCGGGGCATTATCACGAAACTTATATGCACGACCTCATCAACATAAACGAAAGCCTTTCGGGGATGCCTCTTGACGTGTGCTTTATTTCTTTTGATGAAATCAAAAACGGCGTGCCCAATGACATAGACGTAATCATAAACGCCGGTTATGAAGGCTCTGCATGGAGCGGCGGAGAAGCTTGGGCAGATGAAAAAATCATCAGCGCCTTAACCGAATGGGTTTACAAAGGCGGAGCTTTCATCGGAGTAAACGAACCGTCGGCAGCAAGAGGCTTTGACACGCTGTTCAGAATGTCACATGTGCTTGGAATCGACAAGGATACCGGCGAAAGGGTATGCCACGGCAAATGGAAATTCAAAGCCTTGGATAAAAACGGAATCATTGCCCCCAAAAGTGAATTTCCATCAAAAGAAAACATTTACCTCACCAATGGCAAAGCTGAAGTTTTGCTTGAAAAAGACGGGCTGCCTGTTGCATCGCTATACTCTTTCGGGAAAGGTACAGGGGTTTATTTTTCATCCTATAAGCATTCCACCGAAAATGCCAAAACATTGCTTAACGCTATCCTTTACGCCTCAGGAGAGTCTTTAACGCAAAAATACATTCCCGACAATCTCTATGTGGAATGTGCATATTTTCCTGAAAGCAAAACTCTTGTGGCAATAAACAATTCAGACTCTATGCAAACGGCCGAAATTGAAACCGACAGCAAAAAAATCAGCATTTGCCTCAAACCATACGGTACTCAAATAACAAAGCTTTAAGGAGGAATTTTTGTGGAAAGATATGCATGGAAAGCAACCGTCAAAGAAGGTATGCTTGACGAATACATACGCCGTCATGACAACATCTGGAAAGAGCTTGTAGATGTTCTCAAAGCGGCGGGAATAAAAAATTACAGCATATGGAATACAGGCAATGAGCTTTTCGGTTATTACGAATGTGAAAAAGGCGCCGATTTTGCGGCAAGGGTTCAGGCCGAAAGCGAAATTGTAGACAAATGGAACGAATACATGAAAGATGTTATGATAATGGAGCTTGACCCCGCAACGGGCGCACAGCCGAAAATGCGTGAGGTTTTTAGAATGGAATAAACAAATTGCCGGCGCATTCATTTATGCGCCGGCAATTATTTCATTGTCCAAATTTTAATCCACCGTACTCTTCATAGCTTATTTTCCATACCCCGTTTTCTTTTGCAAATTTCATTTTGCTTACATCCGTACCAGTTGTTTCATCAGCGGGTATTGAAAGTTCAATTTCGATTTCATTTTCAGTTTGATTTAAAATTTTATAAGTATATTTATCATAATCATACAAACTTCCGGCTGCTCCTCCCATTGTATACAGTTTCCCGTCACAATTTATATAATTTTCTTTTTTAAGATAAATATCTGCAATTTTTTCTGTAAAAATACTTTTTATATAATCCTCAAAATCCTTATAGGACTTAAACCTATCCGAAGTTACAAGATAATAAGTAATTCCATTTACTTCCTTTGTGTTTTTTGTATCATTCCAATCATACATTTCATCTGCACTTACAAAATACAAACACCTAATATCAAAGCTTCCTTTTATCAAATTATTTATAGTTTCTTCTATTGTAGCATTTCCTTCAAATGAGGCAACTTCTCCAGAGGACATTTTCGAATTCTGACTATTGTCCCCCGCACATCCTGCAAAAGCAACGACTATCAACATAAGGCAAACAAAAAGTTTTTTCATAAAACCATCCAAATTCTTATTATATATTCCATATCTTCTATAATATTACACTTTTATAATAAGAAAATCAATGGATAGCTATACAAATTCACTTAAAATAAACCAGCCATTTTTGTTAATTTAAAACAAAAATGGCTGGTTTTGGAGTATATTAAAAGATAAATTGTAACCGTTTTTTAACTATTTATGGTATTTGCCGTTTCCCATAATTTGAAATCCGCGATATATCTGCTCCAAAAGCATTAGTCTTGCAAGTTGATGCGGAAATGTCATTTTTGACATGGAAAGTCTTAAATCACAAAAATCCTTTACCTCTCCGGCAAGGCCAAAAGAACTTCCTATGACAAAATTAAAGACGCTTTTGCCCAAAACGGAATTTTTCTCTATAACCTCTGCAAATTCCTCACTGGAAAATTGACGTCCTTCTATACACATAGCAATATTGTAACAGCTTTTTTCTTTAAGCATTGACAAAATCAACTTGCCTTCTTCGGAAAGAGCAAAAGCAATTTCCTTTTCCGACGGATTTTCTGAAAGCCTGCTCTCGGCAAGTTCAATAATTTTAAGCTTGCAAAAAGCGCCAAGCCTTTTGGAATACTCGGCACAAGCGTCCCTCAAAAATGATTCTTTTAATTTCCCGACAGCAATTATATTTACACTCAGCATAAAACTACTCTTAATTTACAAAATGTATTAAAAAACAACGCATTTTCCCATTGTTTCAACCGGAGCAACTTCAAGCAGATAATCCCTATCCCTGACAAAGCCTTCAAGTCCTGAAACCGCCGTTTGCGCCGCAGTTTGCGGAGTATTGTTTTCTTGGCTTAAATGAGCAAGTATTATGCGTGTCGTCCCATTTTCAACAAGATTTCTAAGTTGTTTTGCACAATCCGAATTTGAAAGGTGACCGTGTTTTGAACGTATCCGGCTTTTTAAATATTCGGGATAGCTTCCGCACCTAAGCATTTTTTCATCGTAATTTGATTCAAGCATAACCAGCCCGCAACCGTTTAAGTTTTTTTCGACCTCCGATGTAACATGCCCTAAATCCGTACAAACTGCACAGGTTTTGCCTTCCGGCGTTATTATCCTGTACCCGCAGCTTTGCACCGCGTCATGCGGGGTATCAAAAGGGGTTATTTCCATCCCCGCCGCCTCAATGCTTGAATTTATTTCATAATACTTTGAATTTACAAATCCGCTGTTCAAAAGGCACTGTAAAGTCTTTCCTCTTGCATAAACAGGTATCCCCGTTCTTTTGGTAAAGACCGAAAGGCCTCCCACATGGTCGGAATGTTCATGTGTAATGAATATCGCCTTTACAGCCGAAACTTCCAGTCCGCACCTGTCAAAAGCCTCAAAAAGCCTTTTGCATGAAACTCCCGCATCAATTAAAATGCCTTCTTTTTGGCTTCCTATGTAAGTTGCGTTCCCCCTGCTCGAACTGAACAGGGGATATATCCTTGCCATCACACCAAACCTTTCAAAAATAAAAAAATTATCCTATAGCTTTTCTTACCGCCGAACCGGGAATGTTTCTTTTAATTATGTCAGCTCCAAGTCCGCGAAGTTTTAAATCCATATTTTCATATCCGCGCTCAATATGGTAAATATCCTCAATTTCAGTTGTGCCCGTTGCCGCAAGGCCGGCTATTATAAGAGCCGCTCCGGCACGCAAGTCCGTAGCCTTTACAGGCGCGCCCGTAAGCCTTCCCGTTCCCTCAATTACAGCAACCTTTCCATCAACCGAAATATCAGCGCCCATACGTCTAAGTTCATCCACATAGCGGAAACGGTTGTCCCATACACCCTCAGTAATTATGCTCGTACCTTCTGCAAGGGTAAGAAGTGCCGCTATCTGAGGCTGCATATCGGTTGGAAATCCCGGATGAGGCATTGTCTTGACAGAAGTCTTTACAAGCGGTCCATCCACCCAAACCCTTATGCTGTCATCAAATTCTTCAATATTAACACCGATTTTTTCAAGCTTTGCCGTTATCGGCTCAAGATGTTTTGGAATGATATTTTTTATCAAAACATCTCCCTTTGTAGCAGCGGCGGCAATCATAAAGGTTCCGGCTTCAATCTGGTCTGGAATTATTGAATAATTTGCGCCATTAAGCTTGGAAACCCCCCTGATTTTAATAACATCAGTTCCGGCGCCCATTATATCGGCTCCCATAGAGTTAAGAAAGTTTGCAAGGTCAACCACATGAGGCTCCTTTGCAGCATTTTCTATAACCGTAAGGCCGCTCGCCTTTACAGCCGCAAGCATGGCATTTATTGTAGCTCCAACCGTAACTACATCAAGATAAATTTGCGCTCCCACAAGGTTATCCGCATAAGCGTTTACCATTCCATGGTCAATCACGCATGATGCACCCAAAGCTTTAAAAGCTTTTATGTGCTGGTCTATCGGCCTGTCGCCCAAATCGCATCCTCCGGGCATAGAAACCCTTGCCCTGCCGAATTTACCCAAAAGAGTGCCCAAAAAATAATAAGAAGCGCGCATATGACGCGCCATTTCATAAGGAACCACAGGTTCCATTATTCTTGTTGAATCTATTTGAATTGTGGACTTATTTATCATTTTAATGTCAGCGCCCATTTCGTACAAAATCCTTATTGCTATCGAAACGTCGCTGATATTAGGAACATTTTCAATTATGCAAGGGCCGTCCGCAAGTATTGTCGCAGGGATAATTGCCACGGCGGCATTTTTTGCCCCGCTTATTTCCACTTCTCCCAAAAGGCGGCGCCCTCCGTTTATAATGAATTTTTCCAAAACTTCACTCTCCCTCAGCATTGACATTGGTATTATACCACACATTTTAAAAAAATAAAAGCATTTTTGCACAATTATTATTGTCACTTTTCAGCAACTTTATCATTTTGCAGAAAACAATTCTTTTGCCGCAAAATTGCCCAAAAGCAATGCTTTTGGGCAGACATATTTTTCAATGCCGAATCATTTTGGAAAAACCGGATTGTTGAGGTTATCCCTCATAATCAACTATTTCAATGCTTTGTATCATTACCTGGTCTACCGGCTTATCGTTTTCATCGGTTTGAACCTTTGCTATTTCGTCAACGACATCCTGTCCCTCAAAGACCTGGCCGAAAACGGTATAATCGCCGTCAAGATAGGGCTGGCCGCCGACTTCCTCGTATTTTTCAATTACATTTTTTGGGAGAGTAGTTCCTTTTTGCTTTAATATATCATTGATTTTTTCATCCGTCAAAGGCGAATCAAGCGACGAAACTATATAAAACTGGCTGCCGTTTCCTCCGCTTGTCGCATGGGCATAAGCAACTGCGCCTGTAAAATGGTAAAGATGTTCCGAAGGTTCAAGTTCAAATTCCTGCCCCCAGATGCTGTTGCCGCCGGTTCCGTTGCCTTTGGGGTCACCGCCTTGTATCATAAAATTCTTTATGACTCTATGGAAAATAAGCTCGTCGTAATAATTCATATCCGCAAGCCCTTTAAAGTTTTCAACGCCTTTCGGAGCATATTCCGGAAAAAGCTTTACCTTTATAGTTCCA
>JAJUHO010000143.1 GCA_029267825.1 Oscillospiraceae bacterium | reverse complement strand
CTCAAGCTCAAGCCTTGCCATGCCTTTGCTGTAAAATGGTTTAAGCGGCTCTAAAATCTGTTTTAAAGCAAGTGCAAAATCATCTCTTGTCTTTAATGGATTTTTTAAGACTTCATTGTGCGTTTTCATCTTTACATCACTCCATTATTTGAATTTTAAAAGCTGCGGCAAATTCCTTTTGCGGTGGGATTTCAAAGTCTATAAAATAAAGGTTTTCTCTGTCATGCGAATTAAGCAAAAATTTTTCCATGCTTATTTTTGGAGAGATATTGATATTTTGGAGGGAAAGCTTTGCGCAATTTCCTATAAGCACTTCATTTCCGCTTACTTTTGGCGGGATAAATGTCACAAATCGTTCTGTTGCAGGCATAGGGGAAGCAAAGAGGAAATTATCAAGCAAATCAAGGCAAAGCCTTTTCTTATCAAAAATAAAACTTCTTTTGAGATTTAAAATCAAAGGATTTTTATAAGCTTCTGAAAATTCTATTTCAAATTTGCTTGAATTTTCGTCATGCAAGGCATTTAAAACTTTACCCCGACAATCTTCTCCGGACACTTGAAATTTTGAATCTATGATAGGCACGCTGTGTCCGCGTGATGATGCGGCAACAAATTCATACCGGCGATTGCCGAAATATTCTTTTGTATATTCTCCATTTCCGGGGTCGGCAAGCAACTGACTGCCTTTGCAAAACAAAATAAAGCTGCCTATGTCATTGTGGTTGTGTGGTTCGCCGTTGTGTCCTGCTTTTGCGGCAAAGGAAACAAATCCGTCTTTTGTTTTTGTCCGGCTTAAAAAAAGTCCTGCGTCTTTGTAAAAGCATGAGCCTTCGCTGATGCCGCCGGTTAAGTTTGGATTACCCCAAAAGAAGTTCCTGACCATGTGCTGCCATCTGAAGCAGTTGTCGCCAAATGCGCCTGATGAGCATGAAAAATGCGGCGGAATTATTTCCGAAAAAAGTTTTGAAAGCATATGTGAAAAGCCCAAAATAAACCTGTTTTGCAAAGGGGAATCTGAAAAACTTGGGGCATTAAGGTTATCGAGCAGGAAATTCTGCTGAAAAGCCGCTGCCTTTCTTGCTTTTTCGTTTTGGTAAAGATTTATTTTTCCTCCTGTTCTTTCGCTTAGCAAGACTGAAAAATAAATGAAGAAACTGAGGCCGTAGTTCCAATAAAGCATTCCTTCAAGGCAGGCGCCATCGTCTGAAAAGCCGGAAAGAAAGCTGCTCAGAGCGGAAATTACCCTTTGCAGAATGGATGAAAGTAGATTTTCGTCTTCAATGAGATAAATTGAGGCAATGCCTATTGAAGATGCGCATACGGATGACCAGTTCATTTTAGAACTTTCCCACCATTGAGGCGGGGAAGATGAAAACGGCAGCAGCACCCTGTTGAAAATTTCGTCACGCACCCGACTTTCAATGACAGGATTTAAGTGTCCCTTAAAAAGATAAAGCATTTCGGACAACGTTGCGGCGGTTTCACAATTAAAAAGGTCCAAAACGGTTTTATGTTCAGGTGAATATTCAAGTCCGGAGCCAAGATGTGCAGGCAGGCACCAGGTGTATTCTCCGCATATTTCCCACAGGCAGTCCTCCAAGCGTGAGAGGTATTCTTTTTTGCCAAAAAACAAATACAGCAAGGCATATGTATTTGTAATTTTGCGTCTTAAAAAATATTTTTCCTGATATTTTTCTCTGTCGCCTGTTTCTTCAAAAAGCTTAAAAAGCGAAAACGACAAAGACGGGAAATCTTTTTCTCTTATGGTTTCTTCAAATTCCAAAAGTTCAGCAAGCATCTTTTCATAAAAAGCCAAAGAAAGGATTTTTTCTTTTTTGTCCATATCAATGCTTTCCGGGAAAAGTGTATACTTTTTTTCTTTTAATGCGTCAATGAGGTTTTCCATTTCCAGAAACCCCTTTCATGAAATATCAAATATACTATACTACATCAATATTTATTTGTAAATTGACTATCATACTAAAAAACAAGAATTTTTTTGGCTTTTTTGATTTGTTGAATCTAACATCTAATCTCTAACATTTAAAGTGCCCTTACTCCAATTTTACCGCCAAAAGCAGAGCCTTATTTTTTGCTTGCCTTAATGACATTATCAGCGGAAAGCTTTGGCTTGTAAAGTAAGGGCACATTTTTTTGAAATTGGCAAATCAGGCTTTAATTAAAGTCCGGAAGTTCATCAAGAGTTATTACCTTGTCACTGTTATACACTTTTTTCAGCATGCTTTTTTCGGTGTATTCTTCGGAAATATTGCCGCTGCCGTCTACAATAAATTCCCTGCACCAGGTGTTGAACCATGACCAGTACACATTGTCGCGTTCAATTAAATCTATGTCAGGAATAACGCCGTTTTCGGTAAGTGCAACGATTTTTTTGCCTGAATATCCAACAGCATCAAGAAAGCGTTTTGCCTGTGCTTCATAACAATGCTTTTCAGGATAAATATCTTCTCCAATAATGTCGCACAAATCATCACCGACATACCAATCATCTTTTTGACCGTTGTAAATCCAAATAAGGTTGTTTAGCTTGTGATAGTTTGTCTGCCTTTCGTAAAGCAGCCGCCAGAGCCATTTGTAATTTTCCGCCCCCTTGCTTCCCCACCAGAACCAAGCGCCTCCGGCTTCGTGCAGCGGCCTCCATAGCACGGTAACGTTGTTTTTTTGAAGAATTTTAAGCTGTTCGGAAATAGCGTCTATATCCCTGCAAATATAATAGCATTCCTCGGTAATTTCGCCCCTGTCAAGCATTTGCTTTAATTCGTCAAGTGATTTTAAAGCAATGTCTTTGTCAGTTACGGCTTTTGAAAAATCAAAATTTGTTTTTTCAGCATAAAATTCAGCTTTATCCATTGGGGCAAACCAATGCCATGAAAAAGTGCAAAGCCCGCCTTTTTTGCTCCATTCTATGGCAAGTTCAGTATCTTTTCCCTGCATTTTTATTGAGGGAGAATAAAAAATAAAGTCAAAGCCTCTTACGGCGGGATATTTTCCTGTTGCGGCATATATGGCATCAACTTCGGTATTGTATCCATGGTTTGTGTATTGGCCGGATAAAACATTTTTTCCGTAATTTTGCGCAAGATATTTCATTATCTTTTTTGTCTTTTCGTTTGCGTTTGGATTGATGGGCACAGAATCAATGTTTTTATAAATTTCGGATGAAATCCCCTCACTTTTTTTAATTGTTATTTTATCAAGGTCAAACCATCCCCAGCTTTCAATAAGTGACACCATGCATTCTCCTTTTTCCAAGTATACGCTTTTTATTTCCACATCGTTGAATTTCTTATCGCCTTTTGAAGAACATTCGCCTATGTCCGTGCCGTTTGCAGTTATGTTGAAAGCCTTGTATTCGTCCGAGGAACATCGCACCGTAAAATCATAGTGCCCGCTTTCGGGGATATCGACCTTATAGCTCCATGAATTTCCGCTTTTTTGTGTAAAGCCTGTTGCATAACCGCTTCCGGAATATCCCGGCCTTGTGTTTGCCGAATGTACATCTCCGCTCATTTTGCCGTCTTCAGCTTCTATTGTAATTTCATATGGTTCGCCTGAAAGTGAAGTTTGGCTGATTTGTGAAGAAACAGCTTGGCTTGAGCTGCTTGATGAGCTTGTTTCCAAAGCTCCTTGCGTTGAATTTTTGCACGATGAAAAAATTGCTGCAATGGCTGAAATAATGGCTATTAACTTTATTTTTTTCATTTTAAGCACACCTCTTTGCACAAAAAGCATTAAATAAATTAGCTTATATTTAAGTAAATTTATTTTAATGATAAACAAAAACACTCTTTTTGTCAATAATAAAATCAGTCAATTTTTTAAAAAATAATTATACCTATTGCATAAATTAGATAAGGCATTTAAGAAATAAAGTTATGCAATTTGATTTCAAACAGTTTTCAAAAAGATTTTTACCTTTGATTTTTTGCAAAAATAATAAAATGAATGTTATTTTGGCTTTGACGTTTTATATAAAACCGCCTTATTTTAATAAATTATTTATTTAAATAAAGAGTTTGCGGAAAAGATTCAATGAAATTATAATTGTCTTAAAATAAATAATTTCAAGGGGGATTTTTTAAGTGAAAAATAAAAATAAGCTTATACTTACAACCTATACGGCAGTTTTTGCGGCACTTATTTGCGTTACCACCGCATTTGTCCTGCATATTCCGGTGGGGAACGGGTATATCCATGTCGGCGATGGGATAATTTATGTTGCCGCAAGCGTTTTGCCTTTTCCTTTTGGCATTATAGCAGGCTCGCTTGGCGGAGGCCTTGCCGATTTTCTTACGGGATATTACATTTACATCATTCCCACGGTTATAATAAAATCGCTTAACGCCCTTTGCTTTTATCTTGCGGGCAGGAGCGCAAAGATGTTTAGCCTTAAAAATATAATGGTTTCGGTACTTTCCGGACTTGTAACAATAGTCGGATATTTTATTGCCGATTTTATTTTGTTTGGAAATTTCGGTGCGGCATTTGCCGCTATTTTCCCGGGAGTATTGCAGCCCATTGGCAGCACCCTGTTTTATTGCGTTATTGCCTTTGCTCTTGACAAAATTGATTTTAAAGAAAGATTCTCTGTTCTAAATGAAAAAAATATGTAAAATATTTATTTGAAATATTTT
>JAJUHO010000122.1 GCA_029267825.1 Oscillospiraceae bacterium | reverse complement strand
TATCCTTGGTATCACAACAAAGACATCCTTTACGGAGAGGGATTTCCTTGGTCAAGATCCACAAGCCAAAGAGCTGATTTGCTGCGTCAAGATATCTTAAAAAATATCACGCCATTTGAATTTGTAAATTCCCATTACAAAAAAACCGTTTCAGAAACACTTGCAAATGATTTTGACTCCCCTCTTGAAAAACGCATGAAAGAAATGTTCATGCTTAACGTCAAATGGTTCATGCAAACGCTGCTTGACCGAAAAGACAGAATGTCAATGGCAAACGGCCTTGAAGTAAGGGTTCCTTTTTGCGACCATGAACTTGCAGAGTATGTTTTCAACATTCCATGGGAAATAAAGGCTCTTGAAGGCCGCGAAAAAGGGCTTTTGCGGCGCTGCTTCAAAGACATTCTGCCGGACGGGATTGTTTTCAGAAAGAAAAACCCCTACCCCAAAACCTTTAATCCCATGTATTTGAAAATAACCAAAGGAATCTTGACTGAAATATACAACAATAAAGATTCCCGCCTTTTTGAAATCCTTTCAAGGGAAAAAGTAAAATCCCTCATTGATTGCGACGCAAAAAGTTTTGGTGAGCCTTGGTTTGGCCAGCTGATGAGAGAGGCGCAAATTTTTGCCTATCTTATTCAGCTTGAATTTTGGCTTAGGATGTTTGACGTCAAAATTCAGCAATAGCTTTCCCTTAAAGCCTCAATTATCCCTTCAACCCTTTTGTCTGAAATGAAATAAGTTATATTCTGTCCGGATTTTGAGCAATCAAGTATGCCATGAGCCTTTAAAAGCGCAAGATGCTGCGAAAGCGCAGACTGAGTTATCCCGGGGAGCTTTTTCAAAATTGCCCCCACTGTTTGCGGCCCCTTTATAAGCTCGCATAAAATAATCAAGCGATTTTCGTTTGCAAGCACCTTTAAAAGCTCGGCTATTTTTTTAGCTTTCTCCTCCATTTTTAATTTCCTTCCCGTTTTTAATAAAGCAAATTCCCTGTGTCATTGTTCCCATGGGGCAATACACACACCATGAACGCGGCTTGAAAAGAATCATTGTTACAAGCCCCAACACTGTCGAAGTAAGCATTACCCCGTAAAATCCAAAGGCAAACTGAGCTATCCAAGGCGCTACGCGTGAAGTATCCATCCAATTCCATGGAAGTTTAAACATCCAAAGCAGCGTTACCACCTCTTTGAGAGATGCTCCGGCAAAAACAAGGTATGTTGAATAAATCATCATTCCAAACATTGTCATAAAGAATATCAAAAATCCATACCTGAACCATTTTGACCTTAAAAATTTCGGAGGATTTCTTTTAAGCGAAATTCCTAAATTCCCGCCTATCATTTCAAAAAGCTGGCCCCTGCCGCAATATTTATGGCAATAGGTTTTATTTCCTCCAAAAATTGAAATTAAAAGCGGCAAGGCAAAACATATAAGTCCAAGCCAAGCAAAAAGAATGTTGAAAAATCCAAGCGCCATATAAACAACGGAAGCTATCCAAAGATAATCATACCACTTCTTTTTCATTTATGCCACCCCTTTCAACCATTTCAATAACCTGCGCCGGACAATTTTTTTCGCATTTTGCGCATCCGGCGCATTTTTTTGCATCCACTTCGGCAAAAACACCGTTTTCAACCTTTATTGCGCCAAGCGGACAGGTTTTCATACAAACCCCGCAGGCCACGCATTCTCTTGAAACAAATGCCAATCTTTTTTTCATACTGCACCACCTATATAAGTATATTAGCAATTACTAATATACTTATATTTGGCCGTTTTGTCAAGAGGCAAATAAAAATTCCCCGCAAAAAAATTAGCGGGGAACAAAATTATTTCATTTTTGAAACATTGATTCTGTTTAAAGCACGCTTTAATTTAAAAGCCGCCCGTTCAAATTCAACGCCGCTGCTATGGACTTTCAGCCTTTCGCGCGCCGCCTCTTCAGCTCTTTTGGCACGTTCAACGTCAATTTCATCAGCCCATTCAACCGAAGATGCTATAACAGTCGTCTTATCCTTTGAAACCTTAATCATTCCGTCCGCAACCGCAGCGGCCCTAAAAGTGCCGTCAGGCATCTTTACTTTAAGCGCTCCTGCCGGAAGGCTTGCCGCATACGGAACATGGCTTGCAAGTATTCCCACATCGCCCTCAGTCGTACGGACTATCAAATGCTCGGTTTCGCCGTCAAAAAAAACCTTATCTGGAGTTATGATTTTAAGCCTGAAAAGTGCCGGCATTTATCATCACTCCTTCTTTTTTGCCTTTTCAACCGCTTCGTCTATTGTGCCGACATAAAGGAATGCCGATTCTGGCAGGTCGTCATGCTTGCCCTCGATAATTTCCTTAAAGCCTCTGATTGTTTCCTTAATGGGCACGAATTTTCCCTGCATTCCCGTAAACTGCTCCGCAACAAAAAAAGGCTGTGAGAGGAAACGCTGTATCTTTCTTGCACGGGCAACGATAAGCTTATCCTCGTCCGAAAGCTCGTCAATTCCCATGATTGCAATAATATCTTGAAGCTCTTTATACCTTTGAAGTATCGACTGCACCGCCCTTGCGGTTTCATAGTGCTCATTTCCCACTATTTCCGGAGTAAGTATCCTTGAATTACTGTCAAGAGGGTCAACGGCAGGATAAATTCCAAGTGAAGCAATTTGCCTTGAAAGCACCGTTGTTGCGTCAAGGTGAGCAAAAGTTGTTGCCGGCGCCGGGTCTGTAAGGTCGTCCGCCGGAACGTAAACTGCCTGGACTGATGTTATTGAACCTTTGCTGGTCGAAGTTATTCTTTCCTGCAAAGCGCCCATTTCTGTTGCAAGTGTCGGCTGGTATCCAACGGCGGAAGGCATTCTTCCAAGCAGCGCCGAAACCTCGGAACCCGCCTGTGTAAACCTGAATATATTATCGATAAACAAAAGCACATCCTGTCCCTCTACATCACGGAAATATTCCGCCATGGTAAGTCCGGAAAGTCCCACTCTCATTCTTGCTCCCGGAGGCTCGTTCATCTGTCCGTAAACAAGCACGGTCTTGTCTATAACTCCGCTCTGCATCATTTCATTATAAAGGTCGTTGCCCTCGCGGGTACGCTCGCCAACGCCGGTAAATACAGAAATTCCTCCGTGCTGGTTTGCAACGTTATTTATAAGCTCTTGTATAAGCACCGTTTTTCCAACTCCGGCCCCGCCGAAAAGACCGATTTTTCCGCCTTTCAAATAAGGCGCAATAAGGTCTATAACCTTTATTCCGGTTTCAAGGACTTCATTTGCAGTCTGCTGTTCCTCATAGCTTGGCGCCTCACGGTGGATTGCCCAGCGTTCTTGGGTTTCAGGCGCAGGCTTATTGTCAATTGGCTCTCCCAAAAGGTTAAAAATCCTGCCCAAAGTTTCACGCCCGACCGGAACCCTTATCGGTCCTCCGGTATCTACGGCCTTTGCTCCGCGCACAAGTCCGTCTGTGGATGCCATTGCTATGCACCTTACTATATCGTCGCCTATATGCTGTGCCACTTCAACCACAAGTGTCTGCCCTGCATTATCAATTTCTATTGCATTTAAAAGGTTGGGGAGATTTTCTTTGGAAAACCTTATATCCACAACCGCTCCTATTATTTGAACCACTGTGCCTATGTTTTTTTCCATTCATAGACCTCCTTTTATTTGTGCGGTTTATGCCTGTGCTTGCGCTCCTCCGATGATTTCGGTTATTTCCTGCGTTATCGAGGACTGTCTTGCCCTATTGTATGCAAGGGACAAGCTGTCAATCATTTCCGATGCATTATCGGAAGCAGATTCCATTGCCGTACGTCTTGCAGCCTGTTCTGCGGCAAAGCTGTCGGCAATCGCTCCGAAAAGCAGTCCCGAAATGTACTTTGGAACTATGCTGTCAAAAACAGCCTCCGGAGAAGGATCATATTCCGTAAGTCCTTTTGCGCCGCCTTCTTTTTTCATCAAATTTACCGGAAGCACCGTAAGGCCCCTTGCTTCCTGCGAAAGGGCATTTAAAAACGTGGTGTAAAAAAGTTCGACCTGTTCAAATTCGCCCGCCAAAAAGCGTTTTACAACCCTGTCCGAAATGCCCCTTGCCCCATAAATCTTTATGGTTTCGGATATTCCCGAAAGGCTTTCAATTATTTCAAAGCCGCGTTTTTCAAAATATTCGTCGGCTTTTTTGCCGATTGCAAGGATTTTTACCCTTACTCCCTGTTCCGAAAGCTCTTTTGCACGTGAAAGGGCAAGCTTTAAAACGTTATTGTTAAAGCTTCCGGCAAAACCTCTGTCTCCGGCAACAACGACCAAAAGCACCGTTTTAATCGGCTTTATTTTTGTAAAGGCGGAAGAAAAATCCCGAGTTTCGGCATAAATTTCACACATGGTATCATAAAGCGCATTGAAAAAAGGACGCGCCTTATCCGCCTTTTCCTTTGCCTTCCTAAGCTTTGAGGAGGCGACAAGTTCCATTGCCTTTGTTATCTGCATGATGGACTCAACGCTCTTTATGCGGCGCTTGATGTCCTTCATATTTGAAGACGCCATCAGAGGCCACCTCCTTAATTATCTTTGCGCCAAAAACTTTTTGGCAAATTCCGAAAGCGCCGCCTTCATAGCCTCTTCATTTTCAGCGGTAATATCCTTTGTTTCCTTTATTGACGCAATTATTTCCGGATAAACCGAGTCAATATACTCAAAAAGCTCTTTTTCAAATTCGGAAATAAGTTCAAGCGGAATATCTTTGAGGTAATTATTTACAACAGCATAAATAATTATAACCTGATATTCAACCGGCAAAGGTGAATTCCTGCCCTGCTTTAAAACTTCAACCACGCGCTCGCCCTTTGCAAGCCGCTCCTTTGTATCCGCATCAAGGTCGGAACCAAACTGCGAAAACGCCTGCAATTCGCGATATTGAGAATATGTCAGCTTAAGCGAGCCGGACACTTTTTTCATAGCCTTTATCTGCGCCGCGCCGCCGACTCTTGATACCGAGATGCCGGGGTTGACGGCAGGTCTTACGCCGGAATTGAAAAGGTCCGTTTCAAGGAATATCTGCCCGTCGGTAATGGAAATTACGTTTGTCGGAATATATGCCGAAACGTCGCCGGCTTGGGTTTCAATTATCGGCAATGCCGTAAGTGAGCCTCCGCCGTAATCCTTATTCAAATTGCATGCCCTTTCAAGCAGCCTTGAATGCAAATAAAACACATCACCCGGATAAGCCTCACGTCCCGGAGGTCTTTTAAGCAAAAGCGATAGTGCACGATAAGCAACGGCATGCTTTGAAAGGTCATCATAAACGCAAAGCACATCTTTGCCTTGGCTCATGAAATATTCACCGATTGCACAGCCCGCATAAGGAGCAATATATTGCAGCGGAGCAAGTTCTGACGCTGTCGCCGAAACGACAATCGTATACTTCATTGCCCCGTTCTTTTCCAAAATATCAACAACGTTTGCAACGGTAGAACGTTTTTGCCCTATTGCAACATAAATGCATATTACATCCTTGTCATGCTGGTTGATTATGGTATCAAGCGCTATTGCGGTTTTTCCAGTCTGACGGTCGCCTAT
>JAJUHO010000048.1 GCA_029267825.1 Oscillospiraceae bacterium | reverse complement strand
TGCTTTTCGTAACAAGATTAGAGTGGTGCATACCAAGGCGAAAAGCAGGTCGTCTACAACGAGCCGTTATTCGCCGTGCAGGCAATTTGCGATTTCAGTTTTTGTGTAAGCAAATTGCCGTTGCCGGCGAATAGGCGACCGTAGACATATAAAATCAGGCGTTTTTTGGTGACTTTTTGTCGCCGGACAAAAAGTCACTAGGGGGTAAAGCAGACCAAATCTGCTTTACATATAAGTAGGGGGACAGAGTCCCCCTCTTAGATGTTAGAGATTAGATATTAGATGTTAGATGATAGCAAGTTAAGAAAAGATATAAAAAGGAAATGACTGCCAGCAATTAAATTGTTTCGAAAATGGGAACTTGCCTTGAAAAGGATAGAGGTTTCTGTTAATATATAAACAGTTGCGAAACTTTATTAAAAATGTTCGAAACAAAATTGAGCTTTAAGTAAAAATAATCTGAAACGGAGGCTTTTAAAAATGGCAGAAAAAAGCGAGTTTATTGAAAAAATTAAAAAAAATCTTCAAGTAGGCGCAAAGATTGACTTTAAAAATGCAGGGACAAGAGAATTGCATAAAGCTCTTGCCGAGGCGTGCATGGAAGAAATTATTCCGCTTTGGAACGAAACTTCAAAGCGCCGCGAAGAAGGCAGAAGGGCATTTTACCTTTCAGCTGAATTTTTAATGGGAAGAGCGGTCTATAACAATCTCTACTGCCTTGGCAAACTTGACGAGGCTAAAGAAGTGCTTTCGGAAAACGGCGCCGATATTAACGCTTTTGAGGAGATTGAAGATGCGGCTCTTGGCAACGGCGGACTTGGAAGGCTTGCGGCCTGCTTCCTTGATTCGGCGGCGGCGCATGATATTGCCCTTGACGGATATGGGATACGTTATCGTTACGGGCTTTTCAAGCAAAGCATAAGGGGGGGCTTTCAATGCGAAGAGGCGGATAAATGGCTTGATGGGGATAACGACCCGTGGGGCTTGCGCTGCGAAAGAGATGCGGTGAAGATTGAATTTGCCGACCAGACGGTTATGGCAGTGCCGTATGATACTCCTATAATAGGATACGGCAAAAAAGCGGTAAATACGCTGAGACTTTGGCAGGCGGAACCGATAAACGAATTCAGCTTTGAGGACTTTGACAGGCAGGATTATATGAAAGCTTCCGAAGAAGCGATAAGGGCAAGGGCTATTTCGGATGTGCTTTATCCAAACGACAACTATGAAGAGGGCAGAAGGCTCAGGCTTAAACAGCAGTACTTTTTCTCTGCCGCATCGCTTAAAGATATTATAAGAAAGCATAAGAGAAAATATGGGAACGATTTTTCAAATTTCTCAAAGCTTTATACAATACAACTTAATGATACGCATCCGACTGTGGCAATCCCGGAATTGATAAGAATATTTATGTTCGAGGAGGGAATGCACTTTGAGGACGCATTTAAAATCGCCTGCGAAACATTCAACTACACAAACCATACGGTCATGGGCGAAGCTCTTGAAAAATGGGATATAAAGCTCTTTAAAAGCGTTCTGCCGACAATTTATGAAATAATAGGCCTTATAGACAGGCATTTGAGGGATTTTGTAAAATCAAAGGGCAGGGAAGATATTCTGCCTAAAATAGAAATAATCGACGGGTCAAGAATCCATATGGCAAGAATGGCGGTGTACTGTACATCATTTACAAACGGCGTTGCTGCCCTGCATACGGAAATACTTAAAAAAGATGTGTTTAAGGAATGGTATGAGCTGTTTCCGGAAAGATTCCAAAACAAGACCAACGGCATTACCCAAAGGCGCTGGCTGGGACTTTGCAACCCGGAGCTTTCCGCACTTGTCACGGAAAAGCTTGGTTCCGGAATTTGGGCGACAGAGCTTGGCGAGCTTAAAAGGCTTGAATGGTTTGCCGACGAGCAGGCAACGCTTGATGCCTTTAACGCTATAAAATATGAAAAGAAAAAACAGCTTTGCGATTATATTGAAAAGCACGAGGGAATAAAATTAAATCCGGACTTTATTTTTGACGTTCAGGTAAAAAGGCTTCATGAATACAAAAGGCAGTTGATGAATGCATTTTCAATAGTAGACATTTATTTTGCGCTTAAAGAGGGAAGGCTTACCGATTTTACTCCGACAGCTTTTATTTTCGGTGCAAAGGCGGCTCCCGCATACCGCAGGGCAAAGGGAATTATAAAGTATATAAACGAAATAGCAAAGCTTGTAAACAACGACCCGGACACGAAAGACAAGCTTGCGGTGGTGTTTGTACAGAATTACAATGTTTCATATGCTGAAAAAATAATTCCTGCGGCGGACATTTCCGAGCAGATTTCAACCGCCGGACTTGAAGCATCGGGCACCGGCAACATGAAGTTCATGCTTAACGGAGCGGTAACTCTTGGAACCCTTGACGGGGCAAACATTGAAATTGCAGAAGAAGCGGGAGAACAAAACGAATATATTTTCGGAGCAACCGCTGATGAAATAAATGCAATAAAGGCATCCTACAACCCGAAAAAAATATTTATGGAAAACAAGAGGATAAACAGAGTCGTAAGCACGCTTGTGGACGGAACCTTCAACGATGGCGACACAGGAATGTTCTATGACCTCTTTAAATCTCTTATCGACGGATTCAGCTGGCACAAGCCCGACAATTACTTTATACTTAAAGACTTTGAAAGCTATATGGAGGCAAAGCTGCGCGCAAACAGGGAGTATCGCGACAGGAGGGCCTTTGCAAAAAAATGCTGGATGAACATTGCAAACGCGGGCAAATTTTCAAGCGACAGAACCGTAAAAGAATACGCAAACGAGCTTTGGAAGCTTTAATTTTAGGCTTTTAAAAAGATAAAGGGTTGATTAGCGGGGCATTTTAAGGTATAATGTTTTTAACGTTATAAAAGGAAGTGTTCTTATGGATTACGAAAAGGAAAGAAAGAAGCTCTTAAAATCGGCCCTGCCCGTTATGGGTGCAATTTTCCTTGTTGTCGCATCCGCCGCTTACATCCTTTTCCGCGCCATGTCCAACAGGGCTTATTATGAAAAGTGGAAGGATTACGACGAGTGCGGGCTTTCATAATTTGACAAAATGCCGGGGAAACCCGGCTTTTCTTTTTACGGCGAATAAGATGCCAAAAAAGAGGCAAAATAAATTCCAAAAGAGGCTTTTTTGGATAAGGAAGCCTTAAAAATTGATTTTTGTAAGAATAGATATATCTTAATGCAATCTTAATGAAAAACTTATTAAATGTGCTATAAAACATTGCTGCAACTTTGAACGCGCGGTTTCAAAAATTGAAATTTTTCTTGCAAATTAAAAGAAAATCCTCACTTTCGGGGCCGGGTACCCCCCTCTCCAATCGATTTTTTAGCTATTTGCATAAAGTTTGGGATTTTTTAAGGAGTCGAAATTTCCATTTTATAGGAGCATAAAGCCGCTTTCAAAAGGCTTTGTGAATTATTTGAAAATTAGTTTTGTTGAACTTCACCAAAAATATTTTTATAATGTGGATTGACAAACGCATTTTGGGGACTTATAATAGCTTACAAATCGGTAACAGAATTCAAAACGCTTTTAAGGGGCCCCTGCAAAGCTTTTGCAGGGGGCTTTCCCTTGAAATAAAACGGGCGGCTGCCCGTCAAAAAGGAGAGAAGATATGGATACCAGAAACGCATTGTCTGTGCTGAAAATTTCAGTGAAAAAACAATGGCTTTTTGGAATGGTGCTTGCCGTTCTTGCCGTGCTTTCGCTGATTTTTATGACCGGCTTTGCTATGTTCACAAACCGCGTTTATGTGACGGACGGTTCAGACGTAAAGTGTATCCTTACAACCGAAAGCGACATTTCAAAAATTCTTGAAGATAATGGATATGCAATAGGCGGCGACGATGAAGTTTTGTTTGACGGATTTGAAAACCATGAGGGAAAAGCAACTATTTTAAGGGCCTTTGGCGTGGATGTGGTCTGCGACGGCTCTGAAAGGGAAGTGATGATTGCAAGGGGCACAGTTGCGGATGTTCTTGCAAAAGCAGGAATTTCAGTCGGTGATGATGACCTTGTAAACATAGGCTTTTCCGAAAATGTTAATGATGACACGAAAATAGTAATTCAAAGGGTGACTTATCAAGAAACAACTTCGGAAACGGAAATCCCATTTGAAACAAAGCAGATTTTTTCGGCAAACCTTGCAAAGGGAACTCAAGTCGTAAACTGCGAGGGTGAAAACGGGATACTTCAAACCGTTTCAAAGAACACCTATATTGACGGGGTGCTCACAAAAACGGAAATACTTTCACAGGTTGTGACAAAAACGCCTGTGGACAGGGTGGTTACCGTCGGTTCGTCGCTTCGCGCGCCGGTTTCCACAAACGCTCCGGAGTGGCTGCAGCTTGATGCAAACGGAGCGCCCACAAGCTACAAAAAGGTGCTTACAGGCAGGTCGGCAGCTTACAGCGCTCCCGCCGGAGCAAGGACATCAACAGGCAAAGTCGCAAAAATCGGATATGTTGCGGTAAATCCGAACATCATTCCCTATGGCTCAAAGCTTTATATAGTTTCCACCGACGGAAGGTATGTCTACGGCTACGCGGTTGCCGCAGACACAGGGACTGCCCTTATGGACGGCAGGATTTTGGTGGACCTTTTCTTTGACAGCTACTCTGCAAGCTGCAAATGGGGTATAAAGCAAGTCAACATTTATATTCTTGAATAAAAAAATCGGCGGAATCTTCCGCCGATTTTTTATTTTAATTATTGCAAAAAAACAGACGGCAAAACCGTCTGTTTTTTCAAAATTAAGCCTTTGCGGCATTGAGTTTAAGCATCAACTGAGATTTTTTCCTTGCGGCGTTGTTCTTGTGCAAAATTCCCTTTGCAACAGCCTTGTCAATAGTCTTTATTGCAAGGGCAACGTCAGCATTTGCATTTGCGGCATTTGCCTGCAAAGATGTTTCAGCTTTCTTTAAAATGGTTCTAAGGTTGGATTTTGCAGCCTTATTGATTGCAGTCTTAACCTTTATAACCTTAACTCTCTTCTTGGCGGATTTAATGTTAGGCACTTTTAAACACCTCCCTTGGATATGTTCCTTATAAAAACAAGAATTTCCGCATAAAATATTTGGGCAAGACAAAACTGCCCACAATTACAGAAGTCTAATAAACATTTTAACATTGCGGGGCGCAAATATCAAGATTTCAGATTGTAAATTTTATGTGAACGAAAGGAAGATGGGAATGTCAATACGCACCGACCTTGCACTTGAAACCGTTGCGGCGGCAAAAGAGGAAGTTCCCGGCATAAGGCAGGAAAAAAGAGAGGGCGCCGGATGTACGGTGACCGAAATAACTGTTGAAAGCGATATGGCGGGAATTAGGATAGGCAAATCAAAGGGTATTTATGTTACCGTTGAAACCGACAGGGCAAATGCCGATTCCGACGAGTTTGAGGAGGCTGTTTATGCTATGGCGGAGGAAATAGGAAGGCTTTTGCCGCCATCGGGCGAAATACTTGTGCTGGGGCTTGGGAACAACGACATTACTCCGGATGCGCTGGGGCCAAAAGCAATATCGCGAATTTTGGCGACAAGGCATCTTCCGACGGAGCTTGGGGAGGAAAATCCTTTTTCGTCGCTTAGGCCGGTTTGCGCGCTTGCTCCGGGAGTGCTCGGTCAGACCGGAATAGAGGTCGCCGAAATAGCAAGGTCGCTTTGCGACCGCATAAAGCCCGCGGGAGTGATTGCCGTTGACGCGCTTGCCTGTGCGGATATAAAAAGGCTGGGCAGGACTGTGCAAATTACAGACACAGGAATTTCTCCCGGTTCGGGCGTGCAAAACAAAAGAAAAGAAATCTCAAAGGCCACTCTTGGGGTTCCGGTCGTTGCGCTTGGCGTGCCCACAGTGGTGGATATGCATACGATAGCCGAAAACATCTCAGGAAAAGCCCCGGGGCCGGATATGCCAAATATGATAGTTACTCCGCGCGACATAGACAAGCTTATCGAAAGAATGTCAAAGTTTGTGGGATTTGCAATAAACAAAGCGCTTTTTCCTGAAATGACGGTCGAGGATTTTACCGCACTTGCATAGGGAATAAAAAATCCCTCCTTAGCATAAATTGTAAAAACGGAGGCGATTTTTTATGAGGCGTCACAAAGGCGGGGCGGGAAAGCTTGTCTTTTGCTTTGCGTTTATTTTAGGCTCTCCGTTGCTTGCGTATGCGGCGGTTAAGGCGGCGCCTGCGCTTGGCGCCGCAGCCGCAAAGGCGGCTAATTTTTCGGCCGGGATAACGCTTGGCGGAAAGATGCCGTCAAAGGCTTTGGAAGGCGAATCGGTTGCTCCGGAAAATTTTGATTTGCCGGTTTCGGAGTCCGAGGAGTTGGAAAAAATTGAGGACTCTGCAGTGCTTTCCGGTGGATATGTTGGAGAGTTTATGCCCTCCGCCGAGAACGAGGAGGCAAATGTGGACGATTCACAGGCGGGGCCAAAGCCTTATCCGGCGTCGCTTGAAACGCACAGCGGGGCAATTGTGGCAATGCAGTATGGCGTCGCCGAGGGCACGCAGTTTTTCAGCATTGATGGGGGAGCACAGGTGAGGAATACCACTTCCGTTCCGACAGAGCAGCTTCTTGCCGAGAGCAAGCTGCTTCCGGAATTTAAAATAAAATTCAATTCCGAGCCGCAGGTGCTTATAATGCACACGCATACAACGGAAAGCTATGAGCCTTACGAAAGGGATTTTTACGATGCAAGTTTTAATTCGCGCACGACTGACGAAAGCAAAAACGTGGTTTCGGTCGGCAACAAGATACAGGAGCAGCTTTCCGCCGCGGGAATAGGTGTCATACATGACAAAACCATACATGACTATCCCTCATACAACGGTTCTTATGACAGGAGCGCTGTTACGGTGAAAAAAATCCTTGCGCAGTATCCGTCAATAAAAATAGTGCTGGATATACACCGCGACGCAATAGAAAAAGAGGACGGGACAAGGATTGCTCCGACGGTAAATATTAACGGCAAAAACGCGGCGCAGGTGATGATTATTTCCGGTGCGGACAACGGAAAGCTGAATATGCCAAACTATATGAAAAATTTCCGTTTTGCCTGTCTTTTGCAAAAGCAGATGGAAAGTGATTACAAGGGCCTTACGCGGCCGATACTTTTTGCGTACAGGAAATACAACCAAGACCTTACCACCGGTTCGATACTAATTGAAGTCGGCGGGCACGCAAACAGCTATGAGCAGGCTCAATACACAGGGGAGCTTATAGGAAAATCCCTTGTAAACGCGCTTGAAAAAATAAAGGAAGAATAATTTATGATAAAAAGGAATGCAAAAAGAAAAAGGCGGGCCTTTTGCCTTGCCTTTTCATCGGTTTTTTTGATTTTTGCCCTGCTTTACGGGCTGGGAACGGTTTATGTGAATTCAAGGAACATCCTTTACAAGGAAAAGATAGAGGTTCTGCGCATTGAAAAAACGGGTGATTTTAAAGCCCGGCTTGACATTGCCGGCCAGAAGTATGAATTCAACCTGCCGAAAGAAATTGAGGTAAACCCGTATATATATGGTTTCATGCCGGCGCTGCCAAATCTCATTATTTATGCGGTGCAAAAATGTGTTGATTTGATTTTTTAGCGAAGCCCTCTTGCTATGGCAATCATTTCCTCGCGGTATTTTTTCCTTTCTTCCTCCATGCGGCAGATTTTTCCCGAAACATGCTCAATGGTGCGGGCTATGCGGAAAGGGTTTGCAAACATATCCGGAATTTCCACCCCGCCGGTAAATTTTCCGCCGCAGTTGTCGTACCACCAATTTTCAAAAAGTATGCCGTTTCTTGTGCGGGTGTACGAAAGCCATTCGGCGGGGGCCTCTATAAGTCTTGCAGGAGAAACAACAACGACTGTATTTTTATACTGGTAAACTTCTTTTATCTCTGAAAGCTTTATTATCCACAGCTTTTTATAGGTCTTTTTGCTATGGGTTTGAAGATATTTGCTGACTATCAGGAATTTTCCCGTAATTTCAACATATGTGTGCGAGCGGTTGCATGAAAGCCTGCGGGTTATTTCAAGGGAACCGAGCAGTGTGGCAAAAAAGGCCCCTCCGGTTAGAGCGGCAAGAAAAAGCGAAACTATATAATAGTATGATACCGGCTGATAGGTCTTGCGGTTAAGAAAAATTATCGCAAAAAGGGTTAGCCCTGCCGCAGTTATCGGCAGAGCAAGAGCTAAAAGCCTTAAATTGTAGCGGCGCAGCAGCTTTTTTTCGCTTGCCCGAAAGTAGCGTGTCATAAAAACATCCTCTTTTTAAAGCTCCGTTAATTTTAGATGCTGGCTATTAAAGGTTAAAAATATTTTTTGCTTTTTTAACGGGTGGCTCCGCCCCCCGACTTTTATATTAAGCAGTTTCAGTCTGCTTATCCCCCCAGGTTACTTTTTGTCCGGCGACAAAAAGTAACCAAAAAACGCCTGATTTTATATTTCTCCGGTCGCCTATTCGCCGGCAACGGCAATTTGCTTACACAAAAACTGAAATCGCAAATTGCCTGCACAGCGAATAACGGCTCGCTACAGGTGGCCTGCTTTTCGCCTCACTGCTCACCACTCCAATTTTATTGCGAAAAGCAGGCCTTTAACTTTACTCGTCTTAATTACTTTATCAGCTGAAAGCTTTTGCTTATTAAGCCGGGGCGCTTTTTCTAACTTCCAACTTCTAATCTCTAACTTCTAATTATACAATTTATCTGGCAAAATAACAAGCAGGATTAAAAATGAAAAAAACTTTTCGGAAACGCTAAATTCCCTTGAAATGGGCGTCGGAATAATATATAATTATATTGTCTAAACAGATAAAAAATCAAAATGTATATTTTATGTAAAATTTATAAATATTTTTGGCAAAGAAAGAAAATAGAAAGGGGAAGCATATGCTTGTTAAATAAAGATAAGATAGTTAAGGCGGAAGTTTATAATAAAGCCGGAAAGCTTATAGTTTCAACAGTATCACCGGAATTTCCAAAAGACTTTTTTTCGCTCAAAGGAACAGATTTTGTGGTGATTAAGGACAAGAGAGTCGCTCCGGCGCAAATTGGCGAGCCGGTAGACGTTATTTTTTATTACATAAACGGAACAAGAATAAAGTATGAAACAGTTATAGACCTTGCAACCGATATGCAGGTGAACATCCACGTGGGGCCGGAGTATACAATAATGGAAGAAAGACGCCGCTTTTTTAAGGTTGAGGTCGATGCGGCAGGACTTGTAAAATCATTTGTCAGGGATGGAAAAGAAACTCTTTTTGACGAACCGCTTACGGTGAGAATTAAAAATATAAACCTCGGCGGGGTGTTTATGGTTTCAAACTTTGAATTCATTGTCGGGGATACTTTTACGCTTTCGCTGCCAAGCTGCGGGGTGGAGGTTTCAACCGAAGTTCTTAGGGTGCAAAAGGATGCGGAGGGGATTGTAGCCGGATATGGCTGCAAATTCCTTGACCTTTCTTTTTCAGGGGAAGAAAAAATTTCGCGCTTTGTTTTTGAGTGCCAGAAAAAGGACAAGGAAAAGCTTAAGACAAAATCGGCAAAGGGCTTTTAAACAGGTGAGAGGAATGGCAAAAATTATAGCTGTCACAAATCAAAAGGGCGGAGTGGGCAAAACGACGACTTCGTGTTCGCTTTGCGGGGTTTTTCTTGCAAGGGGGAAAAAAGTTCTTGCAATTGACCTTGACCCGCAGGGGAACCTTACTTTCAGCCTTGGGGCTTCGGATGAAGGATATACGATACATGATGTGATTACGGGGAAAATTTCGGCCTATGACGCAGTGCAGAGCACTCCGAACGGGGACGTAATAGCTTCGAACATATTGCTTAGCGGGGCGGAGCTTGAACTCGGCGGCAGAAGAAGGGAATTTGTACTGAAAGAAAAGCTGGCGCCGATTGGCAATATGTATGATTACATTATAATAGATACGCCTCCCGCACTAAGCATACTTACCATAAACGCTTATACGGCGGCGGATGATTTGATTATACCAATGACTGCCGAAATACTGAGTTTGCAGGGGATAAGCCAGCTTAAAGACACTATTTTTGCCGTTAAAAAATATTATAATAAAAATCTTGACGTAAGAGGAATACTCCTTACAAGATACAACGAAAAATTTTTGCTTTCGCAAGAGGTTGAGGAGCTTGCGGGAATTGTTGCGTCACAGCTTGGGACGAAAGTCCTTGACACGAAAATTTCTCCAAGCGTTTCTGTGGCAGAGGCCCCCGCGCATCAAAAGACTCTTAACAAATACGCCCCAAAATGCAGGGCGGCAAAGGATTATTTTTCGCTTGCAAAAGAATTGTACGAGGTGTGAAGACTTTGAGCAGCAAAAAGACAAACAAAACTTCAAGCGTGATGAAGCTTATAAGCAAAGGCAGGAGCGCGGCAAATCCCATAATAGATGAAAAGTTTAAAGAGGAGGTTATCCTGCCTAAGTCAAAACAAGAGGACAAGCCCGCTAAAAGCGAAACGGGCATAAACATAATAGAAGAGCTTGTGCAGGAATGGCTTCCGGAAACAATGAGGAGGTTTAATTGCCCCGACAGCGACATATGGAAAGCCGAGCTTACCGTCAAAGCGCTCAATATTTTGCCTCCTAAGTATGTTCCGGTAAACGGGACAAAAGATTATGCAAATATACAAAACATAAAAGAAAAATACAAAAAACAAGTTATAAACACTCTTGTCAAATTAGCAATAGATTCCAAAAGAGGGGAAAATTCGGGAAAGTTTTCTTAAAAAAGAAATTTATGGTTAATATATTGGAAATAAAGTCAATGCCTATTTATAAATATTTATATGATTTAAGCTTGAGATTTATAAAAACCGCACAAAATTGAATGGATTTTTTTGCAACAAAAAATGTCGAAAAATTTAAAAAATGCTTGAAAACTATTTTTGAATAATGTATAATTATAAAGCGAGAACTGAAAAATGCTCTGTTTGTAATTATATGTAAGATGGATTAATATTTTCTTTCACAACTGTTATATTATAAGTGAAATGTTTTAATAAAATCAAAATAATCGACTTAAAAAGGAAGGTGTGGGCAAAATGGCTTTGTTTGAAAACACAAGCTTCAAGCTGCTGCAAAAAGGGCTTGATGCGGCATGGTACAAGCAGCAGGTTACTTTGCAAAACATAGCAAACGACAGCACGCCCTATTATAAGGCAAAGAGCGTGGAATTCAGCGCGGTTTTAAAGGAAAAGGCAAAAGGGAAAAAATTGTCCCTTTCAAATGTAAGCTACAGCGACGACATCGAAAACCCAATAGATTTGAAAGTCACCACAACCGTTGAAAGGGGCACAAACCAAACCCTTGACGAAAACAATGTGGACATGGAAAAGGAACAGGTGGATCTTGCGGATACTCAGTATCTTTATGATACGCTTATAGACAAGATAAACGGCGAATTCTCCATGATAAAATCGGCAATTCAAAGATAGGGGGTATTTTGAATGTCTTTTTTGTCGTCTCTTGATATATCTGCCTCCGCACTTTCGGCGCAGAGGACCAGAATGGATATAATTGCACAAAACATAGCAAACGCAGACACTATAAAAACTGAGGACGGAACCCCTTACCGCAGGCAGCTTGTGGTTTTTGAGGAGAAAAACAGTTTCAAATCCTATCTTGACGGAAGCAGGAAGAAGGCAAAGCCGGCAGGAGTGAGAATTGCCGCGGTGATTAAGGATGAAAGCCCGCTGACTCCGGTTTATGACCCGACAAATCCGGAGGCGGACGAAAATGGCTACATATATATGCCTAATGTGGATAAGACAAAGGAAACTATTGACGCTATGGCGGCTTCAAATTCCTACAATGCAAATGTGACCGCGCTTAACGCCATTAAGGCAATGGCTTCAAGGGCGCTTGAAATAGGAAAGTAAAACAAATTTAACATAAGAGGAGAATCATTATGTACATAATTCCTATGGGCGGCATAACACCACTTGACACCATGTCGCAGATTCAAGAAAAAACAACTGATAATTCCGACGCGCAAGCTTCTTTTCTTGACGTTTTCAAGCAGGCTCTGCAAAATGTTGAGGATACACAAAAAGTCAGCGAAGAGGACAGCATAAAGGTTGCCCTTGGCGAAGTGGACGACCTTCATACCGTAAAAGTAAACCTTGCAAAGGCTCAAATGGCGCTTGATGTTTTAGTATCTATGAGGAATACCGCACTTGATGCTTACAAAGAAGTAATGTCAATGACAATTTAAGAAGGCCATTCATTCAACGCAGAGGGGAAAATCATAGATGAAGGAAAAGCTTAATAAGGTTTTAAGCACTTTCACTGAATTTTGGAAGGCTCAGGACAAAAAGAGGAAAATTATATACATATCCGCCCTCGCAGGAGTTCTTGTGATTGCTGTAATAGTTACAATCGCTTTGAACACAAAGCATTATGTGGTACTTTATGAGGGGCTTGAGGCAAAGGAAGCTTCTGAAATAGTGACGGAAATACAAAATCTTGGGGTTGACGCTTCGCTTTCCTCGGACGGGAAGATTTCCGTTCCAAAGGAGCAGGAAAACAACATCAGGATGCAGCTTGCCACAAAGGGATACCCTAAAAGCTCGCTCAGCTACGATGTTTGGAACAATAATGTGGATATGTTCACCACGGATTACGAAAAGCGCGAACAGGCAAGAATGCAGCTCCAAGAAAGGCTTCAAGGCACCATTGAAACTCTTGAAGGCATTGACAAGGCAATAGTTACTCTTACCATTCCGGAACAAAAGGATACGGTTATTACCGTTAACGCGCAGCCTTCGACAGCGTCGGTTGTGCTGCATTTAAAAGACGGCGTGGAGCTTAAAGACAAGCAGATTAAAGGGATAAGATATCTTGTTATGAAGGCTGTGCCGAACTTGACAGAAGAAAACATAACCATCACGGACGGTTCGGGCAACCTTCTTGTTGAAAAAGGTGACGACAGCCAGAGCGGCACCGAAATGGTCGCTCTTGAACGCAACAAGCTGCTCTTTAAGCAGCAGTTCCAGGAAACAATAAGGAAAGCCGTACTTGAACAGCTCATTCCCGCATTCGGGCAGGATGGCGTAACCGTTGCGGTAAATGCAAATCTTGATTATGACAAAAAGGTTTCGGAGAATACCACATATACCCCTTCCCATGAGGACGGCAGCGGAATGGTGCAAAACCAGGAAAAGTCCAATGCTTCCGGCACAAACGGAACAAACGGAGGGGTTGTTGGAACGGAAACAAATGCCGAGGACACTTATCCCACCCAGTCCGACAACACAAGCGGGGCATGGAGCGAAACCAAGGAAAGCACAAATTATCTTGTTAATACATTAAAGCAGCAAATCGAAAGTCAAGGCTACGATATAGAAAAGGTTTCCGTATCGGTAATGGTTTATACGGATACCCTTTCTGACGACAACAAGACAATGATTGCCCAAAACGTGGCAAATGCCGCAGGTACCGATGTTGAGTATGTTTCCATCGGAAACCTTCCTAAGTTTGGAACTCAACCGGGACAGACGCAGGCAAGCGCACTTTATCCGTTTGGGTGGTCAAGGCAGCAGTATGTTATCTTCCTCATGGGACTTGTAATGCTGATACTTAT
>JAJUHO010000042.1 GCA_029267825.1 Oscillospiraceae bacterium | reverse complement strand
GCCGAAACGTTCCTCGTCAGTTGAAAAAACTTGCAGATAATAGCCCTTATAAGGCACCCCTATTTTATAATCCTCCCTTTTTACGGGAACAAAATTGCAGACAACAACTATTTCATTTCCGCTGTCATCAATTCTTCTAAACGAAATTACGCTTTGAGTGTAATCGTCATGAGAAATCCATGAAAAACCTCCCCACGTAAAATCATTTTCCCACAAGGGTGAATTTTCAAGGTAAAACTTATTAAGCTCCCTCACAAAATCCTGCATTTTTGAATGATTCTCATACTGCAAGAGCATCCAATCAAGCTCGTTTTTATAATCCCATTCCTTAAACTGGGCAAATTCCTGTCCCATAAACATCAGCTTTTTGCCAGGATGAGCCATCATATAGCACATAAATGCCCTTAAAGAAGCAAATTTATGCTCTATCGGTCCAGGCATTTTTTCAATCAGGGAGCATTTTCCGTGCACCACCTCGTCATGCGAAATAGGAAGTATGTAATTTTCCGAAAAGCAATAAAAGAATGAAAATGTCAGTTTATCATGATTAAACGAACGGAAAATCGGGTCAAGCGACATATATCTTATCATGTCGTTCATCCAGCCCATATTCCATTTAAAGTTAAACCCAAGCCCTCCTATATCAGTTGGTCTTGTAACCAAAGGCCATGCAGTGGATTCCTCGGCAATCATAAGCACATCAGGGTTTCTCAAAAATACCGTTTCATTAAGCTTTCTTAAAAATTCAACAGCCTCAAGGTTTTCTTTTCCGCCGTGAATATTCGGACGCCATTCACCCGGTCGTCTGTCATAATCAAGGTAAAGCATTGAAGCCACAGCATCAACCCTAAGCCCATCCACATGGAATTTTTCAATCCAATAAATTGCGTTTGAGATAAGGAATGAACGCACTTCCGGCTTTCCGTAATCAAACACCCTTGTTCCCCAAGCCACATGTTCACGTTTTAAAGCATCAGCATATTCATAGCAGCAGCTTCCGTCAAATTCGTAAAGTCCGCATTCATCCTTTGGAAAATGTGCCGGAACCCAGTCAAGAATTACACCTATGCCTTCCCTATGGCACATATCAATCATTTCCATCAAATCATACGGCGTGCCAAATCTTGATGTAGGAGCATAATATCCTATTATCTGATAGCCCCACGAACCATCATATGGATATTCCGCAAGCGGCATGAATTCAATATGTGTATATCCCATCTTTTTTACATACGGAATGATTTCCTCGGCAAATTTTACATAACTGAAATAGCTGCCGTCCGCATATTTCCTCCATGAACCTATATTAACCTCATAAATATTCATAGGGCTTTTATAAATATTTTGAGAAGCTTTCTTTTTGTACCACTCCCCGTCGCTCCACTTATATTTATCAAGTTCAAGGTATTTTGTAGCCGTTCCCGGCCTTGTTTCCATATGAACCCCATACGGGTCCGATTTCATGACAACACGCTTATTTTGAAATTCTATGCTGTATTTATAGGCAAAATACTCCTCAACATCAGTCATAAAAAGTTCCCAAACGCCATAGCCAATTTTTTTCATGGGGTCCTTATCCCTATCCCATTTATTCCTATCGCAGACAACTGAAACCGACCTTGCGTTAGGCGCCCAAACTCGGAATACAACGCCTTCCTTTCCGTCAATTGTCATCTTATGTGCTCCAAAAAAATCAAATGCTTCACAATTTATGCCTTGGCTGAAAGCGCCAAGGATTTGTTCATAATTTGTTGATAAATTCCCATTCATGACCACCACTCCTTTATGTTATCTACATTTTAACAGATTATGTATCAGATTTCAAGTGGTTTTGTGATAATTTTATAAATTTAGGGTAAAACTTTTCTGAGATTTGTTGTTATTTGCAACAAATCTCAGAAGCACTTGATATTTTTACCTTATTTTTAGAACAAAAATTAAATTAGTTTAGATTTTACATAAATTTTTCACTAAACATTTTTTGAAATTTTTGTTACCACAACTGTCGCATCATCCTTTTTTGCGCAACTTTCTATATCAAAAGCATACTGCATTATTTCGTCGGCAATTTTTTGAGCTGACTCATCCCCGTTTTTTAGCAAAATTTCACGTATCTTTTTATGCCCATCCTCTCTTATTCCATCACTTGCCATAACTAAAACATCGCCGCTCTTTAAAAGCACGGACCTCTTGTCCGCATTTAAATCACTTAAAATTCCTATCGGAAGCGATGATGATTCTACGCTTATTACCCTTGTGCCAATCTTGACAAAGCTGGGCGCTGCGCCAAGCTTTAAAAGGTCAAGTCTTCCTGTATAAAGGTTTATTGCGGCAACATCAAGGGTTGCAAAGCTCTCTTCGTTTGATTTTACCGAAAGCGATGAATTTATCAGCTTTACAGCCGCAGGAAAGCCTATTCCGGCCTTTAAAAGCCTGATAAGCAAAGAAACTGTCATAAAGCTGTCAACGGCGGCAGATTTCCCGCTGCCCATTCCATCGGAAATTATCAGGTAACTCCCGCCCTGCCCGTCGCTGAAATGCTCGCAGCTATCACCTGAAGTTTCTTTGCTGCTGCCGGCTCTTTTTGATATTGCCGTTTCAATTTTATATTCCGCCTTTTCCATTATGCAAAGCTTTGAAATCTCACCTGCTTTAAAAATTTGCGGCATTTCAAAATCTCTGTCTGAAATTTCTGAAATATATTCGGCCACCTCCTCCGGCGGACATTTAAGTTCACCCTCATAAAAGGCTTCTATTTGAATTTTATTAAGGCTGTTGAAAAAAACACATGCCCTTGCACAAATTGCGCCATTTTCTACAAGAAACTCTTTTACCGATTTTGAAAATTCTTCGTCACATTCTTTTGAATAAAAGATTTCCCTGCCTATTTCTTCAAGCATATTGCCCATACCGTCAAACTGCTCGTAAAGAAGCGCACGCATTTCTTTCAGCTTTTGGTTTGCTCTCTTTTCAGCAACCTCGTCAGCAAAAAATTCGTTGAAGGCAAGGACAATTTCATCCCTTTTAAAGCATTTGTCAAGGCTTTTTGGCAAATCGCCAATGGAAATTTCACCTTTTTTATCAAGTACATTTCTAATTTCCGAAAAAGCATCAAAAAACTTGTCAAATTCATTTTCCCAACAATAAAGATTATTGCGGCATTTTCCGCAAACCTTATCGCAAACGCATATTGCCGCGTCATTTTCTTTATTGCGCTTTTCAAGCGCCTTTGAAACCTGTTCCACGCTTTTCTTAACTTCAAAAATTGTTTTTGCGGCAAAACCAAGTTTTGACGCCGCAAGCTCAACGGCTTTGGCATTACTCTTGCAGGGAGCGCCAAGGCCTAAAAAATCATTTATAATCCTTTCCGGAACCGCAACAAAAACAATTGCGGCAACGGCAGAATCCAAAAGAATTTTTGCCGTATTCAAATCAGCTCCAATGAGAATTACTCCCGCGGCAGTTGAGGCAATGAAGAAAAAGCTCATTGCAAGCACACCGAAATCGGCAAAAAGTCCTGCAACTATGCCTGAAACCGCAAGCAGCATTGACGCATTTCCAGTTTCAGCCGAATAAATTACGGTGCCGCAAGTCACAAGCGCTCCGCACAAAGCGCCGCCCAAATGTTTATTTCTTCTTGCAGCAAAAAGTACCACAAAAATCCCAAAAATCCTGCCAAAATTTAAAAATTCAAGCTGTATGGAGCACATTGTGGCAACCAAAAAAATAAAAATTATGCCAAGAGATGCCCCAGCCGTGCCGCTTGTTGCAAGCTTTCCCTCCTGCTTTGAAGAATTATATGCCAAAATTATGAAATATGCGGCGCAAGCGCATATAATTCCCTTGCAGACCGCAACAAATGATGCCGCTCCGCTTTGGGAAACAGTAAGGAATATTATCGTAAGGCTGCAAAGTATGTAAGACACCCCGGTAACTACTGCCGAACCTGCAGCCTTTAAATTTTTATGAAAAAATTCAGATAAAACGATTTTAATAAAAAGAATCATGACAACCGCACTTATTTCAACAAGGCATTGGCTTAACTTTCCACCAAAAAAATAAGCAAGCATTGTGCCTATAAATGCAAAAATAGCCTCAAAAGGATTCAAAGCTCCTACAAGTGAGGCTATAAAAGGAGAAGGCGCTCCTCCCAAAGTTGAATTTGCAACAATAAATGCCGCAAAAGCCGCACCGACAGTCCTTGTGAAAATACTTAAATGTCTTGAATTTTTAACCGTTAATTCCTGACTTTTCAACATCTTCATCACCACAAGCTTTTATTTTTTGTCCCTCATTTTAAAGGGCTGATAAAATTATTATACGCTCTTTAATATGGAATATATTGTCAATACATTGTCAAAAAAAGCTTCTATTTTTGGCGATAAATAAATTAAATCCAACTAATAAAAAAGCAAGGATGAACAAAATGTTCATCCTTGCAAAAAAAGTTTTAATTTTTTAGAAACGTTAATAAAATCCTCCATTTTTAATTCCTCCGGCCTTACCGTTTCGGAAAGCCCGGCACTTTTTGCGGCATCAAGCACAATATTCTTGCTTATTCCCAAAGATGCGGAAACGGAATTTAAAAGCGTTTTCCTTCTTTGAGCAAATGCGCCTCTTACAACCTTAAAGAAAAATTCCTCGTCTTCAACTCCGGCAGGAGTGCTCTCGTTGATGTCAAGTCTTATGACGCAGGAATCAACGTTTGGGGCCGGCATAAAGCTCCCCCTTGAAACCTTAAAAAGCATTTTGGGAGTGCTGAAATAGCGCACCGCAACGGTCACCGCCCCGGCTTCACGCGTTCCAAGTTCCGCGCAAAGCCTATCCGCTGCCTCCTTTTGAACCATAACTGTTATGGATTTTATCGGAAGCCTTTTTTCAAGCAGCAGCATTATAATCGGAGAAGTTATATAATAAGGCAGATTTGCGCAAACCGCAACTTCAAGCCCTTTAAATTCATCATTTATAATTTTAAAAAGGTCGGTTTTCATTATATCCGCATTTATTATCTTTACATTTTTATGCTCGGCAAGGGTTTCCTCCAAAATTGGAATCAGCCTTGAATCTATTTCAACCGCCACAACCTTTTCAGCACGTTTAGCAAGCTCATGCGTAAGCACGCCTATGCCGGTTCCTATTTCAATTATTCCAAAGCCTTCTCTTGCATTTCCCATTTCAGCTATTTTAGGGCATACGGATGGATTTACAAGAAAATTCTGCCCCAAAGACTTTGAAAAAGAAAAACCGTGTCTTGCAAGAAGGTCTTTTATTGTACTTATATTTGAAAGATTTTCCATTTTTTCTCCTTAAATTACATTGAAAATAAGCCAAACTATGCCATAAACCACAGGCTGGTGTAACATATATACCGCAAGGCTATTCCTGCCGAGAAAATCCACCGGTGCAAAAGAAGCCTTATAAAAAAATTCCGGAGCCTTTTTCTCCAAAACCGGTTTTGAAAGAGCAGTGCCGCAAAGGAAAACAAAAAACCAAGGTATCATTGGAAAATAATCCGCAGAATAAAAATCGGCGCTTTTTATTCCCAATGGATAAAGATATTTTATTTCATATAAAAAATCCGGAAGTTTTAAATTTATTAAAAACAAATTTATGGTTCCGTCCTCGTCAAAGTTCCAAAAAACAACCGCAAGCAACGCCCATAAAACAAACTGAAAAAGCCATGGGATTTTATCAAAAAGAGGTTTTACGATGCCGTACAGCAGCATGGAAATTCCAAAAAAAGAAAGCACCCCGAAAATTATTATATTTTCAGGCATGAAAACAGATGTAAAAAAGGTTATAACTCCTCCAAGTGCATAAATAAAGGCTCCCCTTTTAAAAATATTCCTTGAAAAAGCGGTGCATATTCCCGAAACCATTATCAATATCACAAGAAACAAATTATGCACAGTTTCCATTAAAAAAGAATTAAAAAAAGGAATCTTTATACCAAACAAAATTATATCGTATAAAAAATGATAAATAACAACATAAATTATCGAAATTCCTCTCAAAGTATCAAGGAATTTTACTCTGTTATTTTTATTAAAAACGGCAGTTTCCATCAAAAACCTCTTTATAACAATATAATAAATCAATTATAAAGATAAAACGTATGGCTTGTCAACTAAAAAAACGTAAAAAGCGCCTGCTTTTTTGCAGGCGCTTTGCAAATGGCTTAAAGCGAAATGATTTTAAAGGAGCTTAAAATTGACGTAATTAAAATTATAACCAAAAATACAGGGGCCACATACTTGATTATAACATCATAAAGCTTTCTCCTTTTAAAGCTTTCTGATTGGCTGATTTCCTCTGCTATTGCACTTGTTTTAAGGAAGTATCCTACAAATATGCACATAAGCAATGCTACTATCGGCATCAAAATGCTGTTGCTGATAAAATCAAAGAAATCAAGGAAAGACATGCCTATAATGCTTACTCCCGACAAAGCACCAAATCCAAGCGCTGAAGGAATTGCCAGTGCAAATGAAAACAGTCCGACAATTATGCAGCTTGTAATACGATTCCAGCCGGTTTTTTCCTCAACCATGGCAACTATTGTTTCCATAAGGGAAATTGAAGATGTGAGCGCCGCAAAAAATACCAGCACAAAGAAAACAATTCCTACAAGCCATCCAAGTCTCATATTTGAAAATACTTTTGGAAGGGTAATAAACATAAGGCTTGGTCCGGAGGTCAGGAGCGACTGCTTATCTCCGCTGAAAGTAAATACCGCAGGAATTATTACAAGTCCGGCAAGAAAGGCCACTCCGGTATCAAAAATTTCAATTTGCTTTACACAAGCTTCTATATTGTCCTCTTTTTTCATGTAAGAACCATAAGTAACCATAATTCCCATTGCAAGTGAAAGCGAATAGAAAAGCTGCCCTACGGCTGCCGCAATGGCATTAAATGAAAACTTGCCAAAATCAGGCTTTAAATAATAAACAAGCCCATCCAACGCTCCGGGTACGGTAAGCCCATAAACTGCAACAAGAATCATCATAATGACCAAAACAGGCATAAGCAGTTTATTTGCTTTTTCAATTCCCTTTTGAACGCCAAAAGCAACTATTATTGCAGTAGCCACAAGGAAAATCAGCAAAAATACAAGCGGCTGGGCTGTTCCTGTAATAAATCCGGTAAAATAATCAGCAGAAACTGCTTTTTCAGACTCCCCAACAATAAATGTGGCCATGTACTTTAAAACCCATCCGCCTATAACGCAATAGTATGGGAAAATAATCACTGGCACAAGTCCTGACAAATATCCCAAAAATTTAAACTTTTTATTAAGTGCTCCATAAGCACCAAGTATGCTTTTCCCGGTTTTTCTTCCGATTGATATTTCCGTAAGCATCATTGAAAATCCAAAAGTAACCGTTAAAATAAGATAAATTAAAAGAAAAGTACCTCCGCCGTATTTTGCAGCAAGATAAGGAAATCTCCAAAGGTTGCCAAGTCCAACCGCCGATCCCGCCGCAGAAAGGATAAAGCCTATTTTGCTTGAAAACTTTTTATCCCCCATAAACCAAAAATCCTTTCAAATATTCCAAAATATATTGCGCCATTTTTTAAAAAATATGCTGTTTGTCTGCAAAAACAGCCCCCAACGCAAAATTGAGGGCTGTGAAAAATCCGGCAGTATTATCTCTTTGAGAACTGCGGAGCACGGCGGGCAGCTTTGAGACCGTATTTCTTTCTTTCCTTCATTCTCGGATCGCGAGTGAGGAATCCGGCCTTTTTAAGAACCGGCCTAAGCTCGGGATTGTAGAGAAGAAGAGCCCTTGAAAGACCGTGTCTTATTGCTCCTGCCTGACCTGTAACGCCTCCGCCTGCAACGGTGCAGACAATATCAAACTTTCCAAGCGTATCGGTAAGCGCAAGTGGCTGTCTTACAATCAATTTAAGGGTTTCAAGTCCAAAGTAATCGTCAATATTCCTTCCGTTTATGGTAATGCTTCCTGTTCCCGGATAAACTCTTACCCTTGCAACGGAATGTTTCCTTCTTCCTGTTCCATAAAAATATTGAAGCTTAGATTCGTACATTTATGCCGCCTCCTTATATATTGTACATTTCCGGCTTCTGTGCAGCCTGCTGGTGCATAGCATCCTTATAAACTCTAAGGCGCTTTAAAGCCGCACGGCCGAGCGTATTATCCGGAAGCATTCCCTTAACGGCAATCATCATAGCCTTTTCAGGAGCATTTTTCATCAATTCGCTGTACTTGATTTCTTTAAGTCCACCAATCCAGCCGGTGTGCCACTTGTAAGTTTTCTTTTCAAGCTTCTTTCCGGTAAGAACTGCTTTTGAAGCGTTTATGATTATAACATGGTCGCCGCAATCAGCATTAGGTGTAAATGTGGGTTTATGTTTGCCGCGCAAAATAGAAGCGGCAAGAGAGGCAACGCGTCCAAGCGGCTTATCCGCAGCGTCAAGAATATACCACTTGCGGGTAATGTTGCCTTCGTGTGCCATATAAGTTGACATAATTTTAACCTCCATAGAAAAATTTTCGTCAAGAACGGCCGGTCTGGGTCAAAACCGGTCCAATTGCTTTTCGCAAGCCCTTTTCAAGGGAAAAACCAATAGAAACAAAATCCTGTTCTCGACACGCAAGAATTATTATATATTCTATTTTTTGTTATGTCAACAGTCATTTTGCCGAATTTTTAATTTATATCCCTCATACGCTTTATTTCTCTTTAATTTGCTTGTATTCTCTTGATTTCTCATCTTTCATTCTAATTTGGCAAATAATATTTTTTGCCTATTATTCATTATGCTTTTAGCATCTTATCATTTTTTTATCACAAAATTTCGGCATAATTAAGCTAACAAATTCAGAAAGGAAATTAACATATGGCATTAAAACAAGTTGTAAAAATAATTTTGGATGCGGCTATGACACTGCTTTTTATTCTTTTGATAAACGCTTTTGGAACAGGGCTTGAATTTCATGAAGTCGCAGGCCTTGCGGTCGGAGCAATGGTGATTTTCCATATCATTTTAAACTTTAACTGGATAAAAGGAATAATTAAAAATTTTTCAAAAGCTCCTTTAAAGACAAAATTCATGTTCGTTTTAAATACTTTGCTTGCTTTAGGTACTACTCTGATAATTGCAACAGGAGTCCTTATATCGAAAGTGCTTTTCCCGCAACTTGCCGTTCAAGACCAAGATTTTTTAATAGCGGTGCATAAATGGACTTCATACATATTGCTTGGATTCATAGGAGTTCATCTTGTCATCCACGCAAAATATATTTTAAATATGGCAAAGAAAATGTTTATGCAAAGGAGAGAAAAAGTTGTAAAATACCCCCTTATCGGCATGGGAGCTTTAACTCTGATTTTAGCTGTCGGCCTTATATGGTATCAGTTTTCGGCAATGAAAATTGATGATTACGTTTCGGAAGATTCTTTAAGCAAACAAACAGATATACCCTCTCAAAGCCAAACCACAACCGGCGAACCCCCATTAACCTCCGAAACTCAAGCCACAGCAACAGAAACAACACAAACCGAAAGCATGACTCAAACTGAAGCTGTAACAGAAAATAAATCTTCAAATTCAAAAGAAGAAACTTCCATACAAACTCCTGCACAAACATCAGCTTTAACTGAAAGCGAAATAACAATTGAAACAACAACCTCGCAAAGCATACAGACAACAAGTGCACAAGTTGAACAAATCAGCCTTGAAGAATATCTTGGCAGCCTTCACTGCACAGCCTGTCCAAAGCATTGCCTGCTTTCAAACCCACGCTGCGGAAAAGGTGAAGTTCAGGCAGAAAAAGCAACTGAAAAATACTACAGCATTTACGGAAACGAAGGAGCTTAATGCATAAATTTCCATACTTTTTGCAAAAAATCTCCTGACGAAAAATTAATTCTGTATTTTGACTGTTTTGTCATAAATCAACATCAAAATTGATATCAAATTCAATTTTTTGCCGATTCTAAAGCTTTTTTTACCGCATCCATTATTGCTTTTGAGCTATATGTTGCTCCGGAAACCGCATCAACTTCATAATTTTGTGAACTTAATATCTGTGGAATAACATAATCCCGTGCTTGTTCATAATACCAAGGGTCACTTTCTTTTGTTTCTCCTGTTATTAAAGCTATTACTCCGTTTTTTACAATTACCGTCACATTTATTTCACCATCATACCCATAAGCAGATGCGGAATATGTTCCGTCTTTATATTTATGCAAACTTTCAATTTGCGTAGCGGAAATAGATATACTCTCTTGAGTTGCGGTAGTTGTTTGGGACACGCTCTTGGTTTCGAATGATGGTTCAGATGCTGCCGGCTGTGTGCTCTTAGTTTCAGTTTGAAGCTTTTCTTTTTCTTCCGCATTTGACATTTCTATTTTTTCGCTGCTATTTACAATTTCTGCTGATGTTTCCGAGCCAAGTGAGCTTTGTATTTTTTCATCTTTCTCGTTTTCTGCAGACACATCCGGATTTGTTTTATTTACCGGTGCAGACAGAAATATTGCAAAAAACATTCCCAAAGCAAGTGTGCCGGAGCATACTGCATTTAAAAATTTTTTCTGTGTCGGTTTTTTTCTTAAAACATACCATTTCCTTATTCTAAACACCGCATACCCTATAAAAATAAGACTGTAAACAATGATGTCTAAAAGATAACCTTCATGTCCGGCTTTTGAGCGTGGCACAAAAACAGTCATCACGTGAACGTATATAAGTGTATAAAAAATGTATGCCGTTTTTTGAATATTTTTCCACAGTTTAGGATTCATTTTTTTACGTATTTTTGGAAAAGATATTATTGTAAGAGGCAGCATTATAGCAAGCAAAATTATTGTAACTATAAAAGCCAAAAATAAAAAGGTACTGAATTTTTGCTGCATAGAAAACATTTTAAAAAAATAAGATTTTCCATAATATATGGTATGCGACAATGTAAATATAGCCGCCAAAATCGACAACTCGGCACGTATAGGCATGAGAACTTTTATAAGCTTTGACCCGTTTGGCAAGGCTCCGGTCCACATAACTACGCACCAGAACGCTGTTCCCAAAACTCCGCTTGTAAAAAGTCCGATTACATAATTAAAAAAATCAGGCATATTCCTAAAATCAAATATTGACGTAAAAACCGTTACAGCAAGAGCTGCCGAAAAAAAGACAAAAGAATATTTTTTAAAAGGCTTTTGTAAAAAATATATAAATATACATGCAAATATTAACGCTATTATAAAAAGCATTTGACCACTCCGTTTATTTAATTAAAATTCAGCATGCGGAAACATTTCTTCCGCATGCTACTCTTGTTAAAAAATTTACTTTATCTTCTTTTTTAAAAACAACGATGCTACTGACATAACCGTAACAAGCAGGGCCAATTTTGGAGCTGTATCTGCAACTCCTGTTTGTGGATTTAAAGCTGTTTCCGATAAAATTTTTGATGAAGACGTGCTTTGTTCCAAAACGGTCGACAAATCAAATGTCAAAGGTGCATTATATCCGGTTGCAGATATGATGACTTTATAATTTCCGCTTCCATCAAATACATTTGTTTTTTTCGAATCTGTAGCTGCAAGATTTATAGTGCCGTCTTCATTTATTATTTTTACAGCACCCTTACCGGATGCATTGTATTCTTTCCCGTTTACAGAAACTTTAGATATGTTTTTAATATAATTTTTAAAATCTTCATCTGAGAAGCCTTCGATTTTGACAAGCTTTTGCCCATAATATGCTGCCGGAAGAACATTTGTAGACAATACAAACGATGTAGATATATCAGCATAAACTTTGTTTGAATCACTTACTGTAAGTGTATAAGAACCCGGTTTAGCATTATTAAATTTAATTTCTCCTTCGCTTATTGATGCCTCCAAATCTTTAACATTATATATTTTTGCATAATCCTCAGGAAATCCACTCAACACAAATGAAGTTTTACCGGAAGACACATCTGCGTTGTTTACAAAAATACTGCCTTTAAATTTTACAGGAACATAAAGAGAGGATTTGATGGTGTAATATCCATTTTTAGTAATATACATAACTTCACTAATGGTATCTCCCATAATACCTGTAAAATTTTTATAACTTAAAATATTTCCATGCGGTTCGGAAGTTACAAATCCGACAGACCATGAAAGTTCGTCACGCCATATATTTTCAAGATGACGCATGGCATAACTTTCATTTGTTTGCGTTTTTAAAACTACACCATAAATAGGTCCAATATCCTTCGGCAAACCTGTTGCCTTGACCAAATAATCCCCCCATGGAGTGTTTGTGCTTATTGAAACAGAAACATCTTTTCCTGCATCAATACTCCCCCCTTGCACTTTTGAAAAAGAAACATCTTTTCCTTCAAACGAAACCACCTTATAAGCCACCGGTTTCTCCAAAAGACTTACAAAATTATAATTGTTTTCACCAAGTGCTGCAAGATTTTCTTTGGTAATTGCAACCGGATATTTTACCCCCAAAATCATGCCTGTTGAATCAGCATTTGCTTTGTTGTATGTACCCTCAAAAAGTTCCCCCGTTCCATTTTTAGACCATTTGCTTGTTGTTGCAGATGATACGGCATCAACTTCATATTCATTAGTGCTCCCTTTTAGTTCGGCTTCATAAAAATCAGAATAAGGAATATCCATAGTACCATAAACATAGTCCTCAGCTTCTGCATTTATGATCGCCGAAAACGGTGCAGCGCTTATAAAAAATGCAGCAAGAGAAATTGTACAAATAATTTTGTTTGTTTTTTTCATAAAAATCTCCTTTTTATTTTAAATTTGCATCCGATACTTTAAAGTATCTGGTTAGCAATGACTAACCTTGTTTTGTAAATATACGCATTATCAACTTTTTATGCGGTTTAGTTTGTTTTATTTAATTGCAATAAAAAATATTAAATTTTTTTGTTTTTAAATAATTTTATTTTGCTTGTCTTTGATATGAAAAATTGAACAGTTGTACCTGTAAAAAATCCCGTTATAATTCCACCAAAAACAAGGATAGGCAAATAAAATAAAACCTCTCCCGATTTTAACACAAACATTGCAACTAAAATTTGACCTATATTATGAAAAACCCCCCCAATAATGCTTGTAAACCATAAGTTTCCACCTTTTAAAATAATGTTGCTGACAGACATTGCTACAAAACATAAAATTCCGCCTGCAAGGGAATAAAAAAACGTCATTGCTTGTCCTGAAAAAATACATCCAAGTACAATTCTCAAAAAAAGAACTATAAAAGCATCTCTCCTATTATACTCTGAAATAAGAAAAAGGGTCACAATATTTGCAAGCCCAAGCTTTATTCCCGGTACCGGTGCAACCGGGGGAATCTGAACTTCTATTATAAAAATAGAAAGGGCAATTGTTGTGTAAATTCCAATAAGGACCACATGCTTTGCATCAATATGCTTTGTCATCAAATTCTTCTGCATTCTTTTCTCCCTCAATTTTAATAACAACATTATGTGGAAGGCACACAACAGGTAAAAATCTGTCGCTTACCCACCCTATCCGCATACAAGTTCCATCAGGACAATTTGACTCTTTCATTCGAATTCTTCCTTTCTCAACTTCAATAACATTAATTTCCCCACCATGCCCTTTTATTTCTATTGTGTATGCATCATTGGTTTTATCAAGATTTATTCTGTAGATAAGTTCTCCATTTTGATAAATTTCAGCAATTTTTTCACCTGTCTTTTTGAAAAATATACAATATGTCCCAAATAAAGAAATAGCAATTAAAAATAAAACAACAAAAATAAGCTGCAAACTCTTAAAATTCACTTAGTCAAGCTCCTTAAAATGATATTTTGAAATTCCGCTTGTATAAGTTATATCCCCATTTTCGGATATAAAAATTGCTTCTACCCCGTTAAGATTTTCAATAAGTTCAAGCGACTTTTCAAGCCCAAGTACAAATGTTGCGGTTGAAAGTGCATCACAGTCAACAGAAGCTTGAGATATTATTGTAGTGCTAACAAGGCCACTATTTGAAGGAAACCCAGTTGAAGGGTTAAGAATATGATGATATCTGATCCCATCTTTTTCAAAATACTTCTCATAATTGCCTGATGTAACAACCGAACAATCAGCCACTTCAATAGAAACAATATTGTCTGTCACATTAAAAGGATTCGTTACAGCTATTTTCCATAAAGAGCCATCAGGTTTTTTCCCTACAGTCATAACATTTCCACCAAGATTGAGTAATGCATTTTTTACTCCATATTTCAATATTTCAGATTTCATTTCATCTGCTATGTACCCTTTTGCTATTGCGCCAAAATTAAGCATTACCGTATCAGTCTTAAATTTTATAGTGTGCTTTTTAGCATCAAGAAGAACATTCTCATAATCATGAAACATTGTAAAAGGTTCAACTTCAAAAGAATTCGGAACATGTGCTCTTTCGGTACCAATTCCCCATAAATCTATAAGGTTTCCTATTGTATAATCAAAAGCCCCTTGACTCAAACGACTGAAATAATCAGCACGCTTAGCAAGAAAAAACATCTCATCAGAAACCTTTACCGAATTATTAAATGCATTTTTATTTATATAATTTATTTCACTATCTGAAATTGTAAGCGAAAAAATTTTTTCAAGTTCCGCTGCTCTGTTAAAAGCAGCAAAAACAGCTTCCTCAGCATTTATCCCATAGGCTTTAACCGATACAATGGTCCCAAAAATCTCCTCAGTTCTTGACGCTTCTTGTATATCGGCATTACATCCGACGAAACAAAAATTCACAACTGCAAATAAAAAACATACAAAACCATTTGCCATAACTTTTCTTTTATTCATACACACAAATCCTTTTCCATTAGTTAGCATAAGCTAACTAATGTGCAAAATAATAAGCGAATTAAATCGCCATTAAAATTATATACCAATTAATAAAGATTGTCAAGTACAAAATTAAAAGAGGCCGAATATTTTTTCTGCGTGCAAATTTTTTCGACCTCTTTTATCTTTAATCTTTATCAATATTTTAGTCCGACAACATCTTCTTCAAGCGGCACATATGAAGGTATTGGATATTTTTTAGAGTCAAATTGTTCTTTTAAATTCAATGGCTTTTTTACCAAATGCAAACTATTTTTCAGCTTAAATTTGGTCACTGCCTCATGCAGGCCCTTTGCCTGAGCGGAAAGTTCTTCGCTTGCAGCAGCACTTTGCTGTGACGTTGCTGAATTTGTCTGCACTACCGCCGAAATTTGACCTATTCCTTGCGAAATTTGGGCTATAGCCGCCGCCTGTGAATTTGAAACCTGTGCTATACCATCTATTGCCTCTTTTATGCTTTGCGCCTTCTCAGAAACTTTTTCAAAAGATATTGCCGTCATTTCAGCAATTTT
>JAJUHO010000144.1 GCA_029267825.1 Oscillospiraceae bacterium | reverse complement strand
GCCGGTGCTTAAAGTTTACAAATCTTTTGACAGCGGCGACGGAAGCGCGGGAAATCCTTTTATAATAAATTCAGCAAGTGATATGCAAAACCTTGCAACCCTTGTAAATGACAATATTGGGTATGCTGCGGATGGTTATTTTGCTTCTGCTTGCTATAAGCTTTCAAGCAATATAGCTCTTAATTCGTTTACTCCAATAGGCACTCAGACGTATCCTTTCAAAGGTACTTTTGACGGCAACGGGAAAATTATAAGCGGCTCTATTTCGCAAAATTCAAATGGAGATGCCGGGATTTTTGCAAAACTTAATGGAGCAACCATAAAAAATCTTGGGGTTGCGGCTTCTGCATCCGGCTCAAAGGATGTCGGAATAATTGCCGCAAATTCAGTCGGCAGCACAAAAATTGAAAAATGCTATACAACCGGTTCGGCTTCAAGCTCTGCGGGAGTTAATTCAGGCAATGCAGTCGGCGGGTTTATAGGCAGGTCGGAGGATAGCACGAGAATCATTAACTGCTATGGAAAAGGTTCGGTGAGCGGAGGACAGTATAGGGGCGGAATTATAGGTTATTCCAATTCCTCTACAATTGAAAACAGTTATACCACAAACCCGTATCTTTGCGCAGTTGAATCAAATAATGCAACCATAACAAACAGCTATTATGCGGATTATGCAAACAGCGATACCAATCATACAAGAACGCTTGCGTACATGAAAAAAGCAAATTTTGCCTATGAACTTAACGGCAGAAATGCATATGGTGCTTTTGGCGCGGTAAACGGAGATACTCCGGTGCTTGTCGGCATAGGTGTGGGTGCGAATGTGACTTCTTCTTTAAAGCAAATAAAAATTGTACCTCCCACAAACGGAACGCTAAAGGTTTATCTTAACAATGAGGAAGTTGCAAACGATGAATATGTTCCTATGGGGGCAACCGTTATTGTCAAGGCAACTCCGGCAAATGGATATTCTCTTACGAATCTTAAAATCGGAGATACTCCTGTTTCAACCTCTGAAAGCACCTCAATTACGGTTGACAGGGATATGCAGTTTTCTGCACAGTTCGATGTTTACGAAACTTATACAATTAAAGTTGTAAAAAACTCCGGCGGAACGGTTACGCCGTCAGACAGCTCTGTAAAGGTGAAAAAAGGAGAACCGTTTACCTTTACAATCGTTCCCGATGTTGATTGCAGGGTACAAAGCGTTACTTATACCGGAAATACCATAACGGTTGATGGAGATAAATATACGGTCGGCAATGTTACAAGAAATGAAACCCTTACGATTAAATTTGTCAGCAAGTCCGACGGAATAAAGGAAACTGTCGTAAATGCCGATGGTGAAGTTATAATAACGGCAAAGTCATATGATTCGCTTGTAGACCTTCTTTACGAAGGCAACGAGGGCAAGACTATAAAGGTTGATATGTCAAAGTCAACAACTCTTGACAAGAAAACCCTTGAAGCGCTTAAAGGACTTGATATAGACCTTTTGCTTGATATGAAGGATTATTCGTGGAAGATAAACGGCGAAAACGTAAAATCTACAGACAGCGGAATAAATCTTGGTGCATCAATGAATTCAAGCTCAATAGATTCAAAATACATGTCAAAATTCAGCACTTTTAAAGATAAACAGCAGTTTGAACTGAATTATAACGGTGCATTTCCGTTTACAGGATACCTTACATTTAAGGCCCCCGGAACGAATACCGTAGGCAAGTATGTGACACTTTTCTATTTCAATGAAAGCACAAATTCTTTTGAAACGATTGACAGTGAAAAGGTAAATGATGACGGAACGGTTACTTTCAAGTTCAAGCACGCAAGCAAGTATGTTGCGGTAACTGCGGACAGGCCGCTTACCACATCCGATTTGGCGGTTGGGGCAAGCTTTAAGGATACCGCAAAACCGATAGTTATGAAGACAAGTGACATAATTTTTGCGTCGGTGCTTCTTTTGGTTGTTGCCGCCGGCGGTGCAGGACTTTTCTTCTACATAAAAAAGGATGCTAAAATCAAGTAAAACAAAATAAATTTTGCCCGCCGGTTTTTGCCGGCGGGCAATTTTTAAAGCATTAAGGCAATTATTGTGAGAGGAAAGAGCATTAGAATGTTAAGCAAAGTAAAGACAAGCAGATATTTACCCGGCTTTGCTGACGGCTCTTTTGTGTAAAGCTTGTAGGAAATAAGGCTTGCAAGCGATGCAACCAGACTTCCAAGGCCGCCTATGTTTGTTCCGAGCAGCAGGGCCTTGCTGTTTTCCGTAAAGCCGGATAATAAAACTGCGGCGGGAACGTTGCTGATAAATTGGCTTAATAGGATGCTCCATATAAGCTCATTGCCGGAAATAAGAGAAGATAAGATGGACTTTACTTCGGAAATTCCGCTTAAATTTCCCACAAAAATAAAAAAGCAGACAAATGTGGCAAGAAGTCCGTAGTCAAGCTCCTTAAAAATCTTTTTGTCGGAAACAAAAACTCCAATAATGACTATGGCAAGCAGAATGAAATGGTTTAAAATGTGAAAAACCGAAATCAGGCACATTGCAAAAAGGAAAATAAAAATAAAAAGACGCTTTTTTGAGGAAATTTGCATTTTTTCCTTGAATTCGACATTGATGTTGTTGCCACGAATGAAAAGTGCTGATATAATTATAAGTATAAGCGATATGGCCGATATGGGAAGGGTGGTTTTCATAAATTCCGGAATTCCCATTCCGTAAAAGGTATAAAGATAAAGGTTTTGGGGATTGCCCACAGGGGTTAGCATGCTTCCGAGATTTGCGGCAATGGTTTGCAGTGCCGTTACGGTTATAAGATGATTTGTTTGTCCGGTAAGTTCAAGTACAAGTATTGAAAATGGAACAAAGGTTATAAGGGCAACATCATTTGTTATAAGCATTGATGAAAAAAAGCAAAGCAGGACGAGTGAAAGGCAAAGCCCTCTTGTGTTGGAAGCCCCGCTTACAAATTTTTGTGAAACCACCTCAAAAACGCCGATTTTTTGAAAGCCTTTTACCACAGCCATAAGACAGAACAAAAGACAAAGCACTCTGAAATCTATGTACGAAAAGTATTTCAGCGATGGCGGTGAGAATGGCATTGTTGCTATTGCGGCGGCGGCCGAAATAGCCAAAACGGTTTCGGATTTTACAAAAGCTTTTATTTTATCCATAATTGCAGCTCTTTCTTTTATTTATTTAAACGATAACAATTATACCATATTTCAATTTGATTTTAAAGATAAGGCGGGGAAGCGCTTTGGGAGTTATAAAAATTAACGGGCTTACAAAATCGTATGGCGAAGGCAAGGGGGTTTTTGAGCTTTCGCTTGATGTGGAAAAGGGCGAAGTTTTTGGTTTCCTTGGCCCAAACGGTGCGGGAAAAACCACGACGCTCAGACTTCTTATGGGCTTTATTTCTCCGGACGGCGGGGAGTGTTCTGTAAACGGACTTGATTGCCACCGTCAAAGTGCTGAGATACAAAGGAGTTTAGGCTACCTTCCGGGCGAGATTTCGTTTATGGATGAAATGATCGGAACCCAGTTTATTAAGTTTATTGCCGGAATGCGCGGGATGAAAAGTTTTAAAAAGACGGTTCAGCTACTTGAAGCTTTTGAGCTTGACCCAAAAGGCAAAATTAAAAGGATGTCAAAGGGTACAAAGCAAAAACTTGGAATTGTTTGCGCTTTTATGCACGACCCGGATGTCCTTTTGCTTGACGAGCCGACTTCGGGGCTTGACCCGCTTATGCAAAACCGGTTTGCCGAGTTGGTTTTGTCCGAAAAAGAACGCGGGAAGACAATATTCATGTCATCGCATATTTTTGAGGAAATAGAAAAAACCTGCAACAGAATCGGTATTATAAAAAGCGGCAGGCTTTGTGCAGTTGAAGATGTTGAAAAGATAAAGGCTTCAAGAACAAAATACTACAATGTTATTTTTGAAACAGAGGATGCGGCAAAACTTTTTTCGAAAGAACCGATTGAAATTGTTTCGGTGAATAAAAATATAGTTGCCGTTGCCGTAAGCGGAGATATGACGCCGTTTATTTGGGCAATGTCAAAATACAAAATATCTTCAATTGAATCAGTACAGGCAGGGCTTGAAGATGTGTTCATGAGCTATTACGGTTCGGGCAAAGGCGACGGGCCTTTAAAGAAGCTTTAAAATTTCGGCGGAGGTTTAATATGTTTAACGGAACACTATTTAAAAGGACTTTTTTGTCCGGATATAAGATACTGCTTATATTCATTGGCGTAATGATTATGTATTTTTTGGTGATTGCCGGAATGTATGACCCGAAAACCAAGGAAAACATGGAAAAGCTTATGGAAACCCTGCCCAGGGAAATGATGCTTGCGTTTGGGTTTAAGGATACCGATTCTTCTTTTGCCGGATTTTTGGCTTCGTATTATTATGGCTTTATTGCTGTGGTTTTTCCCATGATTTACGGTATAATAACCGCAAACAGGCTTGTTGCAAGGCTTGTTGACAAGGGCAGCATTGTTTATTTGCTTTCCACCCCAAACAAAAGGGTTAAAATTGT
>JAJUHO010000041.1 GCA_029267825.1 Oscillospiraceae bacterium | reverse complement strand
TAGCTTTTGTCCCTTTTCAGCACCATTAAAAGAGGCATTTCCACAATTTCATAGGTTGTAAACCTTTTGCCGCAGTTTGTACATTCACGGCGGCGGCGTTTTTTGTTTTCGGCCGGACGCGAATCTATAACCTTAGTATCCTCATAGCCGCAGAATGGACAACGCATATTTTTTGCCCTCCATAGATTTTTATATAATTAAATATTATCAAATCACAGGAGGTTTTTCAAGTCGGTAAAAGTTAATATTTTGATACAAGGAAATCGTACGTTATATCTTTTAATGTACACGGCAGTACTATGTTGTCCACAAGCATATCAAAAAGTTCGTTTGCCGTTTCAAAATTTGAGCTTACATCTTTAATAGTTTCAACTTCATTCGGTGTAAAAAGTGAGGAGCATATTTTTACTCCATATACGCAGGCATGCTTTCCGTCTATAAGGGCATCTGATTTTATAAGACTGTAAATAAGGTGCCCTCCGCCCAAAACCGTCTCCCTTACAGTTTCCGATGCTTTTGACAATGTTTTTGCCGGTTCTTTTAAAGCTATCATTTGATTTCCCTCTTTCTTACTTAATTTTTGTTTAGGAGATAATTCATATTATATACATTTTCCAAGAAATTGAAAGAAAAACCGTTCGCATAGTACGACAAAAAATCTTATTTTTAATATAAAATCAACAAAATTATGGACAATTAGTTGCACATATTGCTTGAATGTCGAAAGGTTCTGTAATTTGTACAAAACATTTATTTTTTCTTTTTAAAAAATGATGAATTTGTATATTTAATACAAATAATATATAAACGATTTGAAATTACACTCGGTAAAATTATATTTATAGAAAGAAATGGATATGATAGTTTGCTAAAAAATTAAAAAATCAGCAAAAAAATTGTGCATTCTTTGTCTTGATATAAAACGTTTTCTATATTATAGTAGAAAAGTATGGGGTTGTCCGAAATAAAAATTCAGGAGGTCAATATGGAGAAATTTTTTAAGTTAAGGGAAAACAACACCAAAATTTCGACGGAAGTCATTGCCGGATTTACTACGTTTTTTGCAATGGCATACATCCTTTTTATCAATCCGAGCATACTTTCCTCAACCGGAATGCCGTCACAGGCGGTATTTCTTGCAACAATCATTGCATCGGCAATAGGTACGCTTGTAATGGGACTTTTTGCAAACGTTCCTTATGCTCAAGCTCCCGGAATGGGACTTAACGCATTTTTTACCTACACAGTTTGCTTTGCTCTCGGCTTTACTTGGCAGCAGGCACTTGCGCTTGTGTTTATTTGCGGAGTGGTAAACATACTTATCACGGTAACAAAGGTGCGCAAGTCCATAATCAAAGCAATTCCAGCCTCACTGCAAAGCGCAATCAGCGGCGGAATAGGAATTTTTATCGCCTATATCGGGGTGAAAAACGCAAACCTTATCAACTTTACTTCCGATGCCGGCAAAATCCTTTCAATCAATGGTTCGGCATTTTCGGCGACCGGAAAATATGAAAACATTACTTCTGTTGTATCCAGCGGCGGAATTGTGCCGGCACTTGTAAATTTCAATAATCCTGCCGTTCTGCTGGCCGTTTTCGGACTTATTTTGACTGTTGTTCTGCTTATACTTAAAGTAAAGGGAGCTATTTTGCTCAGCATTATAGCAACTACTATTGTTGGGATTCCTTTTGGAATAGTGGATGTTTCGTCCGCAAAGATAAGCTTTGACGGCATTGGTTCGTCTTTCTCAGACCTTGGTACAACTTTTGGCGCTGCTTTTGGAAGCGAGGGAATGCTTTCGCTTTTCAACGACCCGTCAAGGATACCGCTTGTAATAATGACAATATTCGCATTCAGCCTTTCAGACATATTTGATACAATAGGAACTTTTGTAGGAACAGGAAGGCGTTCTGGAATATTCAGCGATGCTGACATCCAATCGCTTGAAACCACTTCCGGATTTAAGACAAAGATGGATAGGGCATTGTTTGCGGATGCCATTGCAACCTCTGTCGGAGCTATTTTCGGAACATCAAATACAACTACTTATGTTGAAAGCTCTGCCGGCATAGAGGCTGGCGGACGCACTGGGCTTACCAGCGTTGTTACAGCGCTTCTTTTCATTGTAAGCATAATTTTTGCCCCTGTTGTTGGAATTGTGCCTGCAGCCGCTACTGCTCCGGCGCTTATCGTTGTCGGAATTATGATGATGGGTTCGTTTAAGGAAATTGAATGGACCGATTTTGAGGAAGCTGTTCCGGCATTTTTTGCAGCCGTGTTCATGGCTTTGTGCTATAGCATTTCTTACGGCATTGCGGCAGGATTTATCTTCTACTGCATAGTAAAGGCAGTAAAGGGCAAATTTAAAGAGATACATCCGATTTTGCTTGTTTCGGCAATACTATTTATCTTAAATTTCATTGTAATGTCCATACTTTAATTTAAAAATTAAAAGCAAATGTGCCGGAAAAACCTTCCGGCACATTTTTTTCCCCTTGAAATTCATAGTAATTTGATATATAATTGATTTACTTGATTTTTCGGAGGTTTTTATGCAAAAGATACTTGGCTATATGCGCAAAGCAATACAGGAATTTGACCTTATACAGGATGGTGACAGGATAACCGTTGGGGTTTCCGGCGGAAAGGATAGTCTTGTGCTTTTAAAAGGGCTTTTTATGCTTAAAAGGTTTATAGGTATAAATTATGATATTGTGGCAATAACCCTTGACCCATGTTTTGGAGGGGAAGAGGGGGATTATTCGTCTGTGGCGCAAATGTGTGAAGAAATGGGAATAGAGTATGTTTTAAAACGCACACAAATAGGCCCGATTGTATTTGATGTAAGACAGGAAAGCAATCCATGCAGCCTTTGTGCCAGAATGAGAAGGGGAGCGCTGCATGATGCGGCAAAGGAAGCCGGATGCAATAAAATTGCGCTTGGACATAATTACGACGATGCGGTTGAAACATTTGTGATGAACCTTTTCAATGAAGGCAGGATAGGCTGTTTTTCGCCCAAAAGTTATCTTTCAAGAAAAGACCTCACTCTGATAAGGCCGCTTGTGTTTGCCCCCGAAAAGGAAATAAGAAAAGCTGCGGCAAAAAACGGGCTGAAAGTAGTAAAATCAAAATGTCCGGCTGATGGAAATACTTCAAGACAAAAAACAAAGGAATTTCTTTTGTCACGTGAAAAAGAAGACCCGGGCTTTACAGACAGGCTTTTTGGAGCAATGCGCCGTGCCGGAATAGACGGGTGGGGGTTTAAGTCTAAGTAGGGATGTAAAGCGAATATGTGTCAAATCTTGTCTAATTGAATATAATAGCAATGAACCGCAATATTTTGCAGGAGAGGGTACTGTGGATAGAAAAGAAATCGTAGTAAAAATATCTTGCCTTTTCCAAACATTTCCTTTGGGCGGATGCATTGCCCAGTTGTATGATTTGGATGGGAATTTAATATCGTCATCTAAAAGTGATTGCAGCGGAATAGCTTTTTTAAAAGCAGCCGGAAACAAATATTATCGTGTGACGGTAATCCCTCCGAAAGGCTTTGCACCGGAAAAGGCATTTCGATGGGTTCACTTTGACCCTTGCAAAAAGTGCGGGCTTTGCTTTTGCTTTGACAAAATAAGATGCCCGGTGAGAATGGGAAGGTTTAGGCTCATTCTCAGCGATGCAAATTATCCAAATTATAAACTTAAAGAAGGAGTGTTTAGGATATGGCTGAATACACCGCAACAACCAATGCGTCAGGCATAGCCGATTTCGGATATGTTCCGCTTGGGACATATACTCTCGAACAGACCGTTGCAGTGGATGGCTACAACATCATCACATCCGAACAGGTTGTGATTGATTCTATAAGCGAAACTATTTCAAGGACAAATTCGCCGACAAACCCGAAAACCCTTACAATTACAAAATTCGACCAAGACGGCCAGCCTCTTGCCGGAGCAACATTTGTGCTTTATGATTCGACGGGAACGATAGCTCTTGACTCTAAAACAACAACCTCCGACCCCGGCGGAAATGTGTTGACTTTCCCGAACCTTGCCTCGACCACGACAGGAAAGCAGTATCAGTACAGGGAATCCGTTGTTCCTGAGCACTATACCGCAAATACGGATTTGGTTGTAATCAGCGTAACAGACGATATTGCTGCTCAAATTACCAATACGCTTGCAGAAGGCCAGTTTACGCTTGAACTTTCCGACGCAGCATATAACGCCCTTAAACTTGCCGCCGCACAATTCAGGATTTACAACTGATATTTTTTTAAACCGAAAAGATTGCCTGCCGATAGGCAGGCATTTTGTTAAAGGGGGATTTTAATGGGAAGTTATGTTGCAAGCACAAATTCTTCTGGAATTGCAAATTTTGGCTTTTTGCCTGCGGGGACTTATACACTTGTCCAGCTTACTGCTCCACAGGGGTATAACTCCATATCCTCGCAAATCGTTACAATAAATTCGATAAACAAAAAAATAAATCTTACAAATTCCCCTACGAATCCAAGAACTCTTTCAATAACAAAAACCGACCAAAATGGCCAGCCTCTTGCAGGAGCAAAATTTAAGCTGTGGGATTCGACAGGCACTATTGGGCTTGCCGAATCGCCGGAAACCACACTTGCAAACAATACCGTATCTTTTGGAAACTTGGCTTCAACTCCTTCCGGCGTGCAGTATAAATACAACGAATCACAAGTTCCTCCTCTTTACAGCGCAGACCAGTCTTTAAAAACCGTTACTGTAAAAAACAGCAATATTTCTGTAACAGTTCAAAATACTTTAATATAAAAAAGAATGCCGCCATGCTTAAAACAGCATAGCGGCATTTTTCAAAAGTCGTCTTTCAGCATTCCAAAATTATAATGTTGCAGCCTTTCCTGCACAAGCGTTGAGATTTCGTCAAATGCTTTCTGGAAACAGCATATCCCTGATTTGCCCCTTGAACATTCATAATCATCTTGCAGGCATCTGCTCAGGCAATATGTACCCTCCACCGTTTCGATAACGTCTTTGAGGGATATTTCTTCCGGTTTTTTGGCAAGCTCATAGCCGCCTTGCGTGCCTTTAAAGGATTTTACAATCCCACCGGCGACAAGTTTTCTTAAAATTTTAAGTGCAAACCTTAAAGTCACGCAGGTGTGTTCGGATATAGTTTTTGCGTCAAGCCTTTTTTTTTCGCGCACAAGGCATAAAACAATGCGCAAGGCATAATCCGATTCCAATGTGATATGCATTTTAAAACCTCTAATCCAAAAAATCTTTTACTTTTTTGCTTCTGCTTGGATGACGCAGCTTGCGCAGTGCTTTTGCTTCAATCTGGCGGATTCTTTCTCTGGTCACGTTAAATTCTTTGCCGACTTCTTCAAGCGTGCGTGAGCGTCCGTCTTCAAGTCCAAAACGCAGGCGCAAAACTTTTTCTTCACGGTCTGTAAGTGTTGAAAGCACTTCGTTGAGCTGTTCTTTTAAAAGCGTAAGCGAAGCTGCTTCGGCAGGAGCGGGAGCGTCGTCGTCAGGGATAAAGTCCCCAAGATGGCTGTCTTCCTCTTCACCGATAGGTGTTTCAAGAGAAACGGGGTCCTGTGCAATTCTCATTATTTCCTGAACTCTTTCAACAGGCATTTCAAGCTCTGCGGCAATTTCTTCCGGACTCGGGTCATGTCCGTTTTTGTGCAGCAGTTGGCTTGATACCTTTTTTACTTTGGTTATTGTTTCAACCATGTGCACGGGGATTCTGATAGTTCTTGCCTGATCCGCAATAGCCCTTGTTATTGCCTGCCTTATCCACCATGTGGCATAGGTTGAAAATTTAAAACCCTTTGTATGGTCAAATTTTTCAACTGCCTTTATAAGTCCTAAATTTCCTTCTTGGATAAGGTCCAAAAATTGCATGCCCCTTCCGACATAGCGCTTTGCAATGGAAACCACAAGGCGCAAATTTGCTTCGGAGAGACGTTTCTTTGCATAAGGGTCTCCGGTTGCCATGCGCTGTGCAAGCTCTATTTCCTCCTCAGGCGTAAGCAGGGGAACGCGGCCGATTTCTTTAAGATAAATTTTAACCGGATCGTCAATTGCTATGCCTTCGGTTGAAAGTGCAAGTTCCAAATCATCCTGTGATAAATCAAGCGGGATATCAAGGTCGCTGTCAAGATTGAAATCCTCTATTATTTCTATGTTTAAATTTGCGCAGCTGTCATAGAAATTATCCATTTGCTCAACATCAAAATCAAGCTCTTCAAGAGCGTCAGTAATTTCTTTGGTAGTAAGCTTTCCCGTGGCCTTGCCTTGTTCCATAAGGCTTTCTATTGTGGCTTTTTTGTCTTTATTCATAGAGATCCCCTTCCTTTTTGCGCTGTGATTTTTTTATTTCATTTACTAAATTTATAAAATCCTCATCTGATAAGTCCGAATTTGCCGCAGTATTATTTTTATGCCCCAAAAGCACGTTTATATAATCATTTGCCTCCTTTTCAGAAATGGCAATATCTTTATTTTTGGCTATTATTTCGGATATTTTGCCCATTTCATCCACATCAAATTCACTGTTGAGTGATGAAAGGGAGAAATCAGGCGAATTTTTAATTGTTTTGGCAAGCTTTTCATAAACTTTCCTGTTGAATGATGTAACGAATTTTTCCGGTTCAAGCTTTGAAAGCACATAATCAAGCTTGTCCGGATTAAAGAAAAGATATGCTATCAGTCCCATTTCGGCTTTGTTTTCCTTGGGAAATTTAACCGCCTCCGGATTTATTTTGTCCTGTTTTTGAACATGTGAGAAAATTGCGGTTGTTTCAAGCTTTTTTTCAGTATTTATGCGTTTTTTTATCAAAGCGTCAATTTGCGCCTTGATTATTTCTCTTGAAATATTTTGCTCAGAGCAGATTTTTGAAATATAAACCTCTCTTTCAATTGGCGAGGAAATATCCGCAAGAACCTGCACACAGCGTTTTAAGTATTCAATTTTGCCCGTTTCGGTATCTATGTCAATTCCGGCCTTGCATTTTTCAAGCTCAAATTCAATAGCACCGCCTGAATTGTCCAGTAGAACTTTAAACCTTAACGCTCCGTATTTTTTAATGTATTCGTCAGGGTCCTTGGCTCCTTCCATTTTTATTATTTTTGTGTTTATTCCAGCCTGCCCGAGGATATTTATTGCACGGTGGGTTGCCTGCTGGCCTGCTCCATCGGAGTCGTAGGCAATTATAACTTCTTTTGCATACTGTGACATAAGCCTTGCCTGTTCGGATGTAAGCGCTGTTCCAAGTGTTGCCACGACATTTTCAAATCCCGCTTGATTTATTGAGATTACGTCCATGTAGCCTTCCGCGAGGATAAGGCGCTCTGATTTTGCACCTTTTGCAAAATTAAGAGAAAATAAGTTGCGGCTCTTTTTAAATACCGGAGTATCCGGTGAATTAAGGTATTTCGGGCCTGAGCCATCAATTATCCTCCCGCCGAAAGCTATTACGTTGCCTCTTAAATCTATAATAGGGAACATTATTCTGTCGCGGAACAGGTCATAAATGCCTCCGTTTTTTCCTCTTGTGCATACTGCGGCCAAGAGGAGTTCTTCTTCTGAATATCCCTGCGAGAGCAGATGTTTTTTAAGACTGTCCCAACTGTTAGGGGCATAGCCTATCCCGTATTTTTTTATTGTATTTGGCGAAAGACCTCTTGATGCCAGATATAATAAAGCTTTTTCATTGTTTTTGGATATAAGCGAATTGTAAAAAAACCTTGCCGCGCTGCGGTTTATTTCAAGTATTTTTGTTTTTAGGCGGGAGTATTCGTTGTTTTCCGCATCTTCCGGCATAGAAATTCCGGCACGTTCGGCAAGAAATTTTACCGCTTCAATATATTCAAGGTTTTCAATGCGCCTGATAAAAGCTATTACATCGCCTCCTGCGCCGCAGCCGAAACAGTAAAAGCTGTCGGTATCGGTATAAACTGTGCAGGATGGTGTTTTTTCAGAATGAAAAGGGCAGAGGCACACGTAATTTCTTCCGCGTCTGTGCAAATTTACATATGATGACATTACTGAATCTATGCGGTTGCTTTGTTTCAATTGGTATAAAAAGTCGTCAGAAAGCAAAACGGCACCCCCTTTTTGCTTTTATTTTAAAATTCCGGACCAGCCTTTTGGAACAAAGAGCTCTGAAAAAAGGTTTATTGCATATTCGTCGCTCATTCCGGCAATATAATCGCATACTGCCCGTTCCTTATCAAACCTTTCCATAATGTTTTTGTATTCAAGTGGCATTTTGTCCGGATTTTTTAAAAAATATTTGTAGAGTTTTTCAACAAGAGCCTTTGCCTTTTGTTCTTCGCTTTTTGCGGTAGGATTAGTATAAACCCTTTCAAACATGAATTCCCTTAATTCGTCATGGGCTTTTTTTATTTCGTCGTCCATTTGTATTTGGGCAGGCCCATTTTTAATGATTGAAGAAACAAGCGTAGTTATCCTTTGGCTTTTTGTCTTGCCAAGGATTTCAACTGCGTTTTTAGGCAAATCGCTTTCTTTTAAAACTCCCGCGCGGATGGAGTCGTCTATGTCGTGATTTATATAGGCTATTTTATCGGCAAGGCGGACTATGTAGCCTTCTTTTGTTGCTGCAATGCGGTTTGTATGGCATGCAATGCCGTTTTTGACTTCATATGTCAAATTAAGACCTTTTCCGCCATTTTCTATATAGTCAACCACTCTTACACTTTGCAGGTAATGCTTAAAGCCATGTTCGCATACTTCGTTCAGCACTGCTTCGCCGGAATGTCCGAAAGGAGTATGTCCAAGGTCATGTCCCATTGCAATTGCTTCGGTTAAATCCTCATTAAGCCTTAAAGCTTTAGCGATGGTCCTTGCAATCTGTGAAACCTCAAGCGTATGCGTGAGCCTTGTCCGATAGTGGTCGCCTATTGGGGCAAGAAAAACCTGTGTTTTGTGTTTAAGCCTTCTAAATGCGTTTGAGTGGATTATTCTGTCGCGGTCGCGCTGGAAATCAGTTCGTATTTCGCATTTTTCCTCATTGCGCACCCTTTTTCCACCTTTTGACGAAAAGCAGGCATATTCGCATAAAAAGCTGTATTCAAGCGCTTCGGTTTGTTCCCTTATTGACACAATAACACCTCCAAACGGCGTAGCAATTATTTATACTAATTTACTACTCTTTTCACCTTTATTTTTGCTTTGCAAAATTAAAACTTTGTATACTCAAATAAAAGTTTACGCAAAATCCTCGAACAATTCATCACTTATGCACATTTCGATATTTCCCAAAGAAATGTCCGTAAGTTTTTCAGTCAAAGGTTTTAAAAATTGTTTCTTAACAAGAAGCGATATTTTGACATCACTTCCAAAATCGGTATTTAAAACTTTCGCCTCAAATTCCGGCAGGATATAAGAAATTTTCCCGTAAAGACCGTAATCTGTTTTAAAATCTATCCTGTGGCATTTGCACATAATCATTTTTTGTGCGGCATCAACAGCAATTTTGGCCGCATGGGTGTATGCCCTTACAAGACCTCCGCCGCCAAGCAGGATTCCTCCGAAATACCTTGTCACGACGCAGCATACATCGGTAAGCCCTTCTTTTTGCAAAACATCCAGAACCGGAACTCCTGCCGTCCCTTGAGGCTCACCGTCGTCGGAATAGCGTGCGGCATTGCCTTCACGCAGTATGTAGGCATATACGTTGTGTGTTGCCTTTCTGTGTTCTGCTCGGATTTTATTTATAAATTCAACAGCTTCGTCTTGGGTTTTAACCGGAGAAATGTACCCTATAAATTCAGATTTTCTTTCAATAAAAGACGCAGAGGCGGGCGCGCGTATTGTAATAAAATCCAGATGGCACCGCTCCTTTGGTGAAATTTTTGCTTTTGTATGACAAAAAGAGTCCACGTTGAAAAACGTGAACTCCATGAATTGTGGCTTTTACTTATCCAAATTGAAACGCTTCTTAAACCTGTCAACGCGTCCGCCCGAGTCAACGAGCTTTTGCTTTCCGGTGAAGAACGGGTGGCATTTTGAGCAGATTTCAACCTTGATGTTTTTCTTGGTCGAACGAGTTTCAATCACATTGCCGCATGCGCAGGTAATGGTGGTAGCCTCGTAATTTGGGTGAAGACCTTCCTTCATTTTATTTCACCTCTTTCTATCAACTGTGGTTAAAGCACACATAGCAATTCTTCGTAAATTCAAAGCAGCAAAGTGCTATTTAAAAATCACTTAACGAATTAACATTATATCACAACATCAAAAATAATGCAAGCACTTTTTTTAAAAACCTAAAATCTTTGTAAAATCTTCCGAAATTTTCTTTTCAAGCATTTCGGCGTCTTCTTTTGTTTTGCCTGTGGTGGTAAAATAAGCCTTGATTTTCGGCTCTGTTCCTGAAGGACGGATTACAACGCTTGCACCATCGGTCAAAACAAATGTGAGCACATCGGATTTCGGAAGCGTTATTGCTGCCTTTGAACCTGTTTCAAGGTCTGTTTCAACGCTTGAAATGTAGTCGGCAAGCTTTGTTACTTTAAGTCCGCCAATTGTCTTGGGTGCATTTGAACGCAGGGAGGCCATGATTTCCTTCATTCTTTCCATGCCTGCTGCTCCCTCGCAGGTAAAGCTCTTTTGGGTATGCACATATACGCCGTATTTTTTGTACATATTTTCCCTTGCTTGCAAAAGGCTTATTCCTTTTGTTCTGTAATAAGCCGCCATTTCACAGATGAGCATTGACGCAACAACAGCATCCTTGTCGCGCACATAAGAGCCGGCAAGGTATCCGTAGCTTTCCTCAAAGCCGAAAATATAACGGTTTTCTTCATGCTTTTCTTCAAGGAAGCCTATCTGCTCGCCTATGAATTTAAATCCGGTGAGTACGTCAATTACCTTTACTCCGTATTCCTTTGCGATTGCCTTTGTTATGTCGGTGGTAACAATTGTTTTTACAGCAACCGGATTTTGCGGCATTGTGCCCATTTTTGTCCTTTCGGAGCAAATGTATTCAAACAGCATTGCGCCGACTTCGTTTCCGGTGAAAAGCACATAGCCGTTGTCAGACGGAACGGCAATTCCCACACGGTCGCAGTCAGGGTCGGTAGCAAGGAGAAGGTCCGGCTTTACGGTTTCGCAAAGCTTAAGCCCAAGCGCAAGAGCTTCTTTTATTTCGGGATTCGGATAAGGGCAGGTGGTAAATTCGCCGTTTGGGAATTCCTGTTCAGGCACGACGGTAACATCGTTTATACCTATTTTCTTTAATATTGCGCGTACAGGCTTGTTTCCGGTGCCGTTAAGGGGAGTATACACAACTTTAAGCCCGCTTGTTGCGCAAAGGTTTGTGTGTATGCCCTGTTCATAAACTTTTTCAAGGTAAGCGTCAATTACTTCCTGCTTAATATACTCAATGGAGCCGGCAGAAAGGCCTTCCTCAAACTTAATTGTTTTCGGGCCTTTAAACATATCCACCTTGTTTATTTTGCCAAGTACGATTTCAGCCGCTTCAAGTGTCATCTGGCAGCCATCCGAACCGTAAACCTTATATCCGTTGTATTTTGCGGGATTATGGCTGGCGGTAATTACTATTCCGGCACTGCATTTTAAATGCCTTACCGCAAAAGAAAGCATTGGTGTCGGCATGAGTTCCGGATAAATATAAACCTTTATTCCGTTTGCAGCAAGCACCGAAGCGGCTTCTTTTGCAAACACATCGCTTTTTATTCTTGAATCATAAGCTATTGCCACGCTGCCGTTTTTAAATGTTTCGTTTACATAATCGGCAAGTCCCTGCGTTGCACGGCGGACGGTATAAATGTTCATTCTAAAAGTTCCGGCGCCTATAACTCCGCGCAATCCTCCCGTTCCAAATTCAAGGTCGCGGTAAAATCTGTCTTTTATAGCATCGTCATCGTTTTTTATAGCTTCAAGTTCCTTTTGCAAATCGCAATCTTCGGTTGCTTTTTCGCACCATAATTTATAAAGTTCCATTTCTGACATAAGTTCACCTTCTAATTTTTAGTTATTCAAACAAAAAAATTATACCATAAAAAACTCTCTTTGAAAAGGATTTTTGAAATTTTTTCATATAAAAATATTGTTTTAATTTGTCGCCGCAGTTGATTTTTATGGTAAAAAAATAGTATAATGTTAAATGGGTTGTTTTTACAAAACTATTTGCAAAAGAAGGGTAAAGCATGTTTGAAAAAGTCAATAGCCTTGGGCTTTTCGGGCTTAACGCATTCCATGTGGATGTGGAAATAGAGGTCAGCAAAGGCATGCCGTCTTTTGACATAATAGGCCTTGGCGATACGGTTGTAAGGGAAAGCCGTGAAAGGATAAGGGCGGCTCTAAGGTCATGCGGAATTTCTTTTCCGGTTGCAAAGGTTACGGTAAATCTTGCCCCTGCGGATACCAAGAAGACCGGTTCGATAACCGACCTTGCGATTGCCGTTGCTTTGCTTAAAGTGATGGGATATATCGATGCAAATTTGTCTGACTTTGCATTTGTCGGCGAGGTTTCTTTAAGCGGGGCGGTAAGAGGAATAAACGGGGTTTTGCCAATGACCATATTTGCAAGGTCGGAGGGAATAAAAAAGGTTTTTGTCCCGTTTGAAAATGCTTTTGAGGCATCGGTTGCCGATGGAGTTGAAATTTTTGGGGTAAGGGATTTGGCGGCCTTGCTGTCTCATTTTAACGGTGGAGAAAAAATCGTCCCTCAGGGCAAATATGAACCGCCGGCTGATGAATTGCTTAAAAGCCTTGATTTTGCCGATGTAAAGGGACAGCAGAATGCTAAAAAAGCACTTGAAATTGCCGCCGCCGGAGGGCATAATGTGCTTATGATAGGGGCTCCCGGCTCGGGGAAAAGCATGCTTGCAAAAAGAATGCCGTCAATACTTCCTCAAATGACTTTTGAAGAATCCATAGAAACTACAAATATACATTCCATATCGGGAATACTCGATAAAAGGACCCCTCTTGTCACAGTCAGGCCTTTTCGTGCGCCGCACCATACAATATCGCCTGCCGGACTTGCCGGAGGAGGGGGGATTCCGCACCCGGGAGAAATTTCCCTTGCGCACAACGGACTTTTGTTTCTTGATGAGCTTCCCGAATTTTCAAGACAGTCGCTTGAAATACTCCGCCAGCCGCTTGAAGAGCAAAAGGTTACTATTTCAAGGGCTTCCGGCACAGTCAGCTATCCGTGCTCCTTTATGCTCATCGCAGCCATGAACCCATGCCCTTGCGGATATTTCGGACATCCGACAAGGAAATGCACCTGCGGGCAAAAACAGGTGGCGTCTTATTTGGCGAAAATTTCCGGACCGCTACTGGATAGATTTGACCTTCATGTCGAAGTTCCTCCGGTTGAATTTGAAAGCATCTCCTCAAAGCAAAAGGAGGAGAGCTCGGAAAAGATGAGGGAGCGTGTTCAGGCGGCAAGGGAAATACAGATAAGGCGTTACAAGGGAACTGGGATAACGTGCAATGCAAGGATAACTTCCGATATTTTGCATGAGGTTTGCCCGCTTGCGCCGGATGCGGTGGAAATGCTTAAAGCCGTGTTTGATAAAATGGGGCTTTCAGCAAGGGCTTACGACAGGATTTTGAAGGTTTCAAGGACTATTGCCGATATGTCCGGACAGGAAATAATAAGAAAGCAGGATGTGGCTCAGGCGGTGCAATACAGAAGCCTTGACCGAAAATATTGGGGCGGATAGCAAAAAAGAGAGGTTTAAGAATGAATTTTAAGCTTAATTTTAATTATAGGCCCGGAATGAGAGCGGTTAAAAGTGCTTTTGCCGTGTTTTTGTGTTTGATTGCAGGATATATTTTAAAAAGAGAAAGCATGTTTTATGCTGTGATTGCGGCGGTAATATGCGTTCAGCCTACTTTTGACAAAAGCAAAAACGTAGGAATAAACCGCTTTATAGGTTCCCTTATAGGTGGAGTGATAGGATATTTTTCGCTTGAACTGCTTTTGGCGGTAAATAAGGAAATAAACTGGCTTTTTGTTTTTATAAATTCTATCGGGGTTATTATTGTAATATATGTATGCAATTTTTTTGGAGTAAAGGAAGCGACTACGATTGCCTGCATAGTTTTTTTAAATCTTGTAACCAATTTTAATCGTGACAGTCATGACGCTTTCCTTTATGTTTTAAATAGGATGGTGGATACAACAATAGGCATAATTTTTGGTGTTTTGATAAACAGAATAGATTTTAAGAAAAAAGGGAAAAAAGACGAAAAACAGCTGGAAAATGCGGAGATTTCCCAGCCGTTTTAAAATATTTTTAGAATAGTTTATGCAAAAATAACAAGAACCGTATCTCTTGGAAAAGGGATACGGTTTAATTTGCTGATTATTTTTATTTTAATTGACAAAAGAAATTTAATATAGTATAATAATATACTGTATCATAATGGAATTTTAGACTTTTAAGCCTGATTTTTTATTTAGTATATCATATGTCAGCTTGGATTTCAATACTTTTTTTGAAAAATGTGCGAACCTTTTTGCCGTTTTGAGATATTCTGTCATGATACACAGGATTCAGTTTCCGCAAATAAATAAAGGAGTGATTGAGCCTATGGTGAATGTCAAGCCGAAGCAGCTTGGTAAGAACGTAAGGATGAGTTTCGGAAAAATCAATGAAGTTCTTGATATGCCGAACCTTATCGAGGTGCAGAAAAACTCATACAAATGGTTTCTTGAGGAGGGGCTGAAAGAAGTATTCCGTGATGTGTCGGCGATAAGCGACTATAACGGGAATTTGGTGCTGAACTTTGTTGATTATCGGATTGACGAGGAACCTAAGTATTCCGTTGCCGAATGCAAGGATAGGGATGTTACCTATGCGGCTCCGCTTAGAGTCAAGGTTACCCTTTGGAACAAAGAAACCGGCGACGTAAAAGAAAGCGAAGTTTTCATGGGGGATTTCCCGCTGATGACAGACAGCGGAACCTTTATTATAAACGGTGCGGAACGTGTTATAGTTTCACAGCTTGTGCGCTCCCCGGGCGTTTATTATTCGTTTGAAAAGGATAAAACGGGAAAAGACCTTTTTAAAGCGACCGTTATCCCTAACAGGGGTGCTTGGCTTGAATATGAGATGGATTCAAATGACGTTGTTTATGTAAGAATAGACAAAAACAGAAAAATTCCGCTTACTACTTTCATAAGGGCTTTGGGCTGCGGCAGCGATACGGAAATTGAAGAAGTTTTCGGTTCTGATGAAAGGCTTAAACAAACCATTCTTCAAAAGGATTCAACAAAAAATACCGAAGAAGCTTTGCTTGAAGTTTATAAAAAGCTCCGTCCTGGTGAACCGCCGACGGTTGACAGCGCACTTTCACATCTTAACGCTTTGTTTTTTGATGCTAAAAGATATGACTTGTCCAGATTCGGACGTTATAAATATAATAAGAAATTAGGTATTGCTTCAAGACTTGCGGGACATACTCTTTCAAG